>NZ_JAYSBZ010000058.1:0-21813 GCF_041915145.1 Aquabacterium sp.
GCTGCTCAACGCGGGCTTCATTTTTGGTTGGGGCGGGGTGCCCGTGCTGGGGGGCGCGGGGTGCGGCTGGGCCAGCGGCATCGGCATGTGGATCAGCTTCGTGCTGATGGCGGCGCACGTGGCGTGGGCCGCGCCTTATCGCGCCTATCGGCTGTTTCGCGGCTGGACCGGGCCACGCCGGACGAGCTTGCTGCGTCTGCTGCGCATTGGTCTGCCCATGGGCGGCTCGGCGCTGGCCGAGGTGGCGGCTTTCACCGGAGTGGCCTTGCTGATCGGCTCGATGGGGCCGACCGTGATCGCGGCGCACCAGTCGGCGCTCAATTTCACGGCCATCATGTACATGTTGCCGGCCGGGCTCTCGGCGGCGTTGTCGATCCGCGTCGGTCAGGCGTTGGGGGCGGGGCGGGCGCGCGAGGCTCGTTTCATCGCCTGGAGCGGCATGCTGCTGGCGTTGATGCTGGGTCTGGTGATGACGCCGCTGATCGTGCTCGGGCGCGAGGGCATCGCGGCCGTGTATTCGCCCGACGCCGCCGTGCAGCACGTGGTGGCGAACCTGATGTTGTTCACCGCAGCCTGGTATGTGGCCGACTCGACTCAGGTGTGCGCGGCCGGGGCTCTGCGCGGCTACCGCGTCACGCTGGTGCCGATGCTGGTCGTGGCGGGCGCGTATTGGCTGATCTCGATTCCGCTCGGCACGCGGTTGGCGCGGCACGACTGGGCCGCGTCGGGGCGGGGGCCGCTGGGCGTGTACGGCTACTGGGTCGGCTTGCTGGTGGGGGTGCTGGCCGTGGCGTTGGCCCTGGTTGTGGCGCTGCGCCAAGTGGCACGTCGCCACGCCGAGCAAGTGCCGTCCGCCGCGTAGCCGTGCCTCACGGTCAGGGTTCTTCTTCGGGTTGCAGGTCGGACGGCATCGTGCCGGCCGGGCGTGGGCGTTGACCCACCACCACGTCCACATCGACCGGCTTGCCCGCGCGGAACACGCTGATGCGCACACGCGATTGCGGCCGCAACGCAGCCACGGTACTCAGCAACTGCGCGGTGTTCTCGACCTGCGCGTCGCCCACGCGGGTCACCACGTCGCCGGGCTTGATACCGCCGCTTGCCGCCGGCCCGCCTTGCAGCACGCCGGTGATCAGCACACCATGGCGGGCGTTGACCGCGAAGGTCTGCGCGATCTCGGGGCTCAAGTCGCGCGGCTCCACGCCGATCCAGCCGCGCGTGACCTGGCCTTCGCGGATCAGGCTCTCCATCACCATGCGGGCTGTGGACACCGGGATGGCGAAGCCGATGCCCATGTTGCCGCCCGAACGCGAGTAGATGGCCGAGTTGATGCCCATCAGGTGGCCATTGGCGTCGACCAGCGCGCCGCCCGAGTTGCCGGGGTTGATGGCCGCGTCAGTCTGGATGAAGTTCTCGAAGGTGTTGATGCCCAGCTGGTTGCGGCCCACGGCACTGACGATGCCAGAGGTGACCGTCTGGCCCACGCCGAACGGGTTGCCGATGGCCAGCACCACATCGCCCACTTCTAGCGCGTTCGAGTCGCCGAAGGTGATGACGGGCAATTTGTCGAGATCGATCTTGAGCACCGCGATGTCGGTTTCGGGGTCGGTGCCGATGACCTTGGCGCGAGCCTGGCGGCCGTCCGTCAGCATGACCTCGATATCGTCCATCTGCGCGACCACGTGGTTGTTGGTCAGCACGTAGCCCTCGGTGGCGACGATCACGCCCGAGCCGATGCCCGTCTGCGGCTGTGCGGCGCCGGATTCGCGGTCGCCGAAGAAGAAGCGAAACCAGGGGTCGGAGCGCCGCAGATGACGCGGCGCCGACTTGCTGGTGACAACGCTCACCACGGCGGGGGCCGCGGCCTTGGCGGCCTCGCTGAAGCCGACGTGTGGCGCGCTGGCAGCTGCTGGGCCGACCATCTTTGGCGCCATCTGGATGGACAAGGCCGTAGCGGGGTTGCGCAGACTCGGGGCGGCCAGCCATTGCGGCTTGAGCGTGGCGATGACGAAATAGGCCGCGAGCGAGACCGTGACGGCCTGCGAGAAAATCAACCAGAGTTTGCGCATAGGGACGCAGTCAAAGCAAAGGAGACCACACCGTGACGAGCCGCGCCGAGCTGGAGAACTACCTCGCCACCCTGCTGGACGTGGGGCGCTTTCGGGATTATGGGCCGAACGGCCTGCAGGTCGAGGGGCGCGGCGAGATCCGCCGCATCGTCAGCGGTGTCACCGCGAGCCTGGCCTTGATCGAGGCCGCCATCGAAGCGCAGGCCGATGCCATCGTCGTGCATCACGGCCTGTTCTGGCGTGGCCAGGACGGGCGCGTGGTGGGCTGGATGAAGCAGCGCCTGCAAGCCTTGCTGCAGCACGACATCAACCTCTTTGCCTATCACTTGCCGCTCGACGCCCACGCCCAGCTGGGCAACAACGCGCAGCTGGGTCTGCAACTGGGGTGGGGGGCGGATGCGCAATTCGGCGAGCAGGAACTGGGCTTCATCGGGGCCCTGCCTCAGCCTCTCGACGTGGCCGGGTTGCGCGCACACATCGAGCAGCGGCTGGGGCGGAGCGTGACGGCGGTGGCTGGCGATGGCCGACGTTTGCGGCGCGTGGCGTGGTGCAGCGGCGGGGCGCAAGGCTATTTCGAGTCGGCCATCGCGGCGGGGGCCGACGCGTTCATCACGGGCGAGATCTCGGAGCCGCAGGCGCATTTGGCGCGTGAAACCGGGGTGGCCTTTCTGGCCTGCGGGCATCACGCCACCGAACGTTACGGCGCGCCGGCGCTGGGCGTGCACATGGCCGAACGGTTCGGGCTGGAGCACCGTTTCATCGAGATCGACAACCCGGCTTGACGGGGCGCCCAAAACAAAACAGCCAGCGCGAAGGCTGGCTGTTGGGGTGTGTTGAAGCAAGAGTCAGAAGTTGACAGAACCACCCAGCGAGAGCATGCGCAGGCCGTGTTCAGCGTAGACCTCAGAACGAACCTTGGAGTAATCGAAGTCGCCATGCAGACGGAACATCGGGGTTACCGCATAACTAACGCCGACACCTGCATAGTATTTGGCGTGGCTGTCTGAGGCAAAGGGCACCCAACTCGCGGCGCCGTTGTCAAGTGTGGTGGTTTTGGTTTTAATGCGTGCAAAACCGAAGCGCGCCACACCAGCCCAATCGTCAGAAATGTCGAAATGCAGAGCGCCACCCAGGCCAAATGCGGTCAATTTGGCATCTACTTGGCCGACGCTGTCTTCGGCGTGCTCAGTGCCGTACTTCCAATACGATGCCTCGAGGGCGAAGTGGGGCATCACTCGGTACCCGGCCAGCAATTTGCCTGCTTTACCCTTGATTTGGCAGTCCGCTATTTCGGTGGTGCCAGATCGGCCAGAAACGCACGAACTCATGTCTGAACTGGTTGATCCGGCGTTGGCCTGAATGTAGAACCTTTCTCCGTTGGCGTGGGCGGTAACGCAAAACAGGGCAGTTGTTGCTACCGAAATCAAAGTCTTCATCATCATCGTTTTCCTCTCAGGATGAATGCGATGTTGCAGGCATATTGCGCAGCACGCAATTTGAATATCGGCGAAACATTAGCACAGCAAATATCGCGGCAAAGAGCAATCAAACCCGCTTTTGCAGCCAATTTGCCGTTTATTTACCTAGTGACCGGCTGGATGTGGCTACAAGCGCACAGGTATGCCGTGCTGCGCCATCAGGGCCTTGGCCTGGCCCACGGTGAATTCGCCGTAATGGAAGATGCTCGCTGCCAGCACCGCATCGGCGCCGCCTTGCTGGATGCCTTCGGACAAATGCTCCAGCGCACCCACGCCACCCGAGGCAATCACGGGCACGGGGATGGCATCACTGACCGCGCGGGTGAGTGCGAGATCAAAGCCAATTTTGGTGCCGTCGCGGTCCATGCTGGTCAGCAGGATCTCGCCGGCGCCGAAGTCGGCCATCTGTTTGGCCCAGGCCACCGCGTCGAGCCCGACGTTCTTGCGCCCGCCGTGGGTGTAGACGTCCCAGCCCGGGCCGCGCGCGGCGAGGTCGTCGCCCTGGCGCTTCTTGGCGTCGATGGCCACCACGATGCACTGCGAGCCGTATTTGTCGGACGCATCGCGGATCACCTGCGGGTTGGCCACGGCGGCCGAATTGAAGCTGACCTTGTCGGCACCCGCGTTGAGCAGGCGGCGCACGTCGTCAACCGAGCGCACGCCGCCGCCCACGGTGAGCGGAATGAACACCTGGCTGGCGACGGCCTCGATGATGTGCAGGATCAGGTCGCGCCCGTCGGAGGTGGCGGTGATGTCGAGAAAGGTGAGTTCGTCGGCGCCCTGGTCGTTGTAGCGCGCGGCGATTTCAACCGGGTCGCCGGCATCGCGCAGCTCGACGAAGTTGACGCCCTTGACGACTCGGCCGCCGGTGACGTCGAGGCAGGGGATGATGCGTTTGGCCAGCATGACGGTGCGGGTGGCGATCAGGCTGCGCCGTTGAGGGCGTCGGCGCGGGCCTGCCCGGCGGCGAAATCGAGATCGCCGGTGTAGATCGAGCGGCCGCAGATCACGCCCTCGACGCCTTCGCGCTCGACGGCGCACAGCGCTTCGATGTCGGCCAGGTTGCTCAGGCCGCCCGAGGCGATGACCGGGATGCTCAGCGCCTGCGCCAGCTTCACGGTGGCTTCGATGTTGATGCCGCTGAGCATGCCGTCGCGGCCGATGTCGGTGTAGATCACGCCCTCGACGCCGTAGTCTTCGAACTTCTTGGCCAGGTCGACGACCTCATGGCCCGTGAGCTTGCTCCAGCCGTCGGTGGCGACCTTGCCGTCCTTGGCGTCCAGGCCCACGATGATGTGGCCGCCGAAGGCCGAACAGGCGTCTTTCAGGAATCCCGGGTTCTTGACCGCCGCCGTGCCGATGATGACGTAGCTGATGCCGTCGTCCAGGTAGCGCTCGATGGTGTCGAGATCGCGAATGCCGCCGCCCAGTTGCACGGGGATGTCGTCACCCACTTCCTTGAGGATGGCCTTGATCGCCGACTCGTTGACCGGCTTGCCCGCAAAGGCGCCGTTCAGGTCGACCAGGTGCAGGCGCCGCGCCCCGGCATCGAGCCACCGACGCGCCATGGCGGCCGGGTCTTCGCCGAAGGTGGTGGAAACATTCATGTCGCCTTGCTTGAGGCGCACGCACTGACCGTCTTTCAGGTCGATGGCTGGGATCAGCAGCATGTTGGGAGTGTGGTGTGGTGTAAAAGAGGGGCGATGACCGGGCCGGTCGTTCATGCACACGGCACGGCGCTGGGCAGCTTGCCAGCGGCGAGACACACGCCGGGGGCGTCGGGACTCATGGTTGCCAGGACAGGAAGTTGCGATACAGGGCCAAGCCGTGTTGCGCGCTTTTCTCGGGGTGGAACTGGGTGGCAAAAATGTTATCGCGGGCCACGGCACAGGTAAAGCGCACGCCGTAGTCGGTGAGCCCCGCGCCGTGTGCCGGATTGTGCAGTTGGGCGTAGTAGCTGTGCACGAAGTAGAAGTAGCTGCCATCGGGCACGCCGGCCCAGACCGGGTGGACGCTGCCGTCCGCCTGGCGGACCTGCTCGACGCGGTTCCAGCCCATCTGCGGCACCTTGTAGCGGCTGCCGTCGGGTTGCAACTGGCCGTCGAGCCGAAAGCGCAGCACGTTGCCGGGGATCAGCCCCAGCGCGGGCGTGTCTTGCTCTTCGCTGTGGTCGAGCAGCATCTGCATGCCCACGCACACGCCCATCAGCGGCTTGTTGGCGGCGGCGTCGAGCACGGCGGCCAGCAGCTCGCCGCCATGGGCCTCGCGCAACTCGCGCATGCAGTCGCGCATGGCACCTTGGCCGGGCAGCACGACACGCTCGGCGGCGCGCACCACGGCGGGGTCGGCCGTAACGATGACTTCGATGCTCTGATCTTGCGCGGCATGGATCACCGCTTGCGACACCGAGCGCAGGTTGCCCATGCCGTAGTCGATGACGGCGACTTTGCGGCTCACAGGGCACCTTTGGTGGACGGGATGACCCCAGCCATGCGCGGGTCGATTTCGAGCGCGGCACGCAGCGCGCGGGCGAAGGCCTTGAAGACGGTCTCGCACTGGTGGTGGGCGTTCTCGCCGCGCAGGTTGTCGATGTGCAGCGTCACGCCAGCGTGGTTCACGAAGCCCTGGAAGAACTCGAAGGCCAGTTGCGTGTCGAACGCGCCGATCATGCCGGCCTTGAAGGGCACGTGCATCTGCAGCCCCGGGCGGCCCGAGAAATCGACCACCACGCGCGACAGCGCTTCGTCGAGCGGCACATAGGCGTGGCCGTAGCGGCGCAGGCCCTTCTTGTCGCCGACGGCCAGGGCCACAGCCTGGCCCAGCGTGATGCCGACGTCTTCGACCGTGTGGTGGCCATCGATGTGCAGATCGCCCTTGGCGTCGATGTCGAGGTCGATCAGGCCATGGCGCGCGATCTGGTCGAGCATGTGGTCGAAGAAGCCGATGCCGGTGGCCAGCTTGGCGACGCCGGTGCCGTCAAGGTTGACGCGCACGGTGATCTGCGTTTCGTTGGTGTTGCGGGTGACTTCGGCAACGCGGGGGGTGGTCATGCTTCGGGCCTTGAAGGGATGAGCTGCTTGAAGTGGACGGCGTCAGGGCGCTAGCGTAGCGCGCAATGCATCGTTCAGGGCGGCGAGCAGCGCATCGGTCTGCTCGTCGGTGCCCACGCTGATGCGCAGGAAGGGGGCAATGCGCTCGGGGCGACGGAAGTGGCGCACCAGCACCTTGCGTTCGCGCAGGGCGGCGGCCAGCTCGGCGCCATCGCGGCCGGGCAGGCGGGCGAAGACGAAGTTGGCGGCCGAGGGCAGCACGTCGAAGCCCAGCGCTTGCAGGCCCGTCACCATGCGCTCGCGCGTGGCGATGACGCGCTGGCAGGTCTGCTCGAACCAGGCCACGTCGTCCATCGCCGCCACGCCGCCGGCAATGGCCAGGCGGTCGAGCGGGTAGGAGTTGAAGCTGTCCTTCACGCGGGTCAGGGCTTCGATCAGATCGGGGTGGCCCACGGCATAGCCCACGCGCAAACCGGCCAGCGCGCGAGACTTCGACAGCGTGCGTACCACCAGCAGTTGCGGATATTGGTTGACCAGCGTCGCGGCCGTTTCGCCGCCGAAGTCGACGTAGGCCTCATCGACCACCACCACCGAGTTCGGGTTGCCGCGCAGCAGGCGCTCGATCTCGGCGCGCGGCAGGGCGATGCCCGTGGGCGCGTTGGGGTTGGGGAAGATGATGCCGCCGTTGGGGCCGGCCTGCAGGAGGTCATCGACCCGCAGCGAGAAGTCGTCGGCCAGCGGAACCTCTTTGGCCGTGATGCCGTAGAGCTTGGCGTAGACCGGGTAGAAGCTGTAGCTGATGTCCGGATAGAGCAGCGGCGCCGGGTGCTTGAGCAGCCCCATGAAGACATGCGCCAGCACTTCGTCCGAGCCGTTGCCGACGAACACCTGCGCCGGTTCCAGCCCGTGGTAGCGGGCTATTGCCGCCTTCAGCGCACTGGCTTGTGGGTCAGGGTAGAGGCGCAGCGCGTCGCCGCTGTGCTCGGCGATGGCCTTCAGCACGGCCTCGCTCGGGCCGTAGGGGCACTCGTTGGTGTTGAGTTTCACCAGCCCGTCGATCTTCGGCTGCTCGCCCGGCACGTAGGGCGTCAGGGTCTGGACGATCTCACTCCAGTAGCGGCTCATCAAGGTGTCTCGTCAAAGTGTCTCGTTGAGTGTGGGTGCGTCAGCGCGGCGTCTTCAGGCGGAACTCGGCGGCCTGCGCATGCGCCTGCAGGCCTTCGCCATGCGCCAGTACCGAGGCGATGCCGCCCAGCGTCTGCGCGCCGGCTTCGCTCACCTCGATCAGGCTGCTGCGCTTTTGAAAGTCGTACACGCCCAGTGGCGACGAGAAGCGCGCGGTGCCCGAGGTGGGCAGCACGTGGTTCGGGCCGGCGCAGTAGTCGCCCAGGCTTTCGCTCGTGTAGGCGCCGAGGAAGATCGCGCCAGCGTGCTTGAGCAGCGGCTCCCACTTGTGCGGATCGTTCGACGAAACCTCGAGATGCTCGGGCGCGATGCGGTTGCTGATGGCGCAGGCTTCGTCCATCGAGCGCGTGTGGATCAGCGCGCCGCGGCCTTCGAGCGAGGCGCGGATGATCGCCGCGCGCGATTGCGACGGCAGCAGGCGGTCGATGGCGGCTTGCACCTGGGCGATGTAGCCGGCGTCGGGGCACAGCAGGATGCTCTGCGCCAGCTCGTCGTGCTCGGCCTGGCTGAACAGGTCCATCGCCACCCAGTCGGGCGGCGTGGTGCCGTCGGCCAGCACCAAAATTTCGCTCGGGCCGGCGATCATGTCGATGCCCACGGTGCCGAACACATGCTTCTTGGCGCTCGCCACGTAGGCGTTGCCGGGGCCGGTGATCTTGTCGACCTTGGGCACGGTGGCGGTGCCGTAGGCCAGCGCGGCCACGGCTTGCGCGCCGCCGACGGTGAAGGCGCGCGTCACACCGGCCACGGCGGCCGCGGCCAGCACGAGCTGGTTGCGTTCGCCCTTCGAGTCCTTGGACGAGATGCCATCCCTGCGGGCTGGCGTCGGCACGACCATGATGATTTCGGGCACGCCCGCCACGTGGGCCGGGATGGCGTTCATCAGCACGCTCGACGGATACGCCGCCTTGCCGCCCGGCACGTAGATGCCGACGCGATCGAGCGGCGTCACCTTCTGGCCGAGCAGCGTCCCGTCTTCGTCGCGGTAGCTCCACGAGCGGCCGCAGGCTTCGAGCTGGCGCACGTGATAGGCGCGGACACGGCGTGCTGCGGCTTCGAGCGCGGCGCGTTGTTCAGCGGGGATGGCCTTGAGCGCGGCCTGCAGCTCGTCTTGCCCCAGCTCCAGCGCTGGCATGCCACTGGCGGCCAGGCCGTCGAAGCGCTGCGTGTATTCGAGCACCGCCGCATCGCCACGCGTTTTCACGTCGGCCAGGATCGCCGCCACGCGTTCCTCGATCGCGCTGTCGGTTTCGGCCGACCAATGCAGCACGCGCTGGAATTCGGCTTCGAAGTCGGCTTGCGTGGTGGCGAGGTGGCGGATCGAGACGGTCATGGCGCGGGTCCGGTGGGGCGGTCTGTCGGGGCTCAGTTTTTGGGGATGGCGGACTCGAACGCGGCGATCAGCTGGCGGATCGGCTCGCGCTTGAGCTTGAGCGAGGCCTGGTTCACCACCAGGCGCGACGAGATGTCCATGATCGGCTCCACCTCGACCAGCTTGTTGGCCTTGAGCGTGTTGCCGGTCGAGACCAGATCGACGATGGCGTCAGCCAAGCCGGTCAGCGGTGCGAGTTCCATCGAGCCGTAGAGCTTGATGATGTCGACGTGCACGCCTTTGTTGGCGAAGTGATCGCGGGCGATGTTGACGTACTTGGTGGCCACGCGGATGCGCGAGCCTTGCTTGACGACGCCGGCGTAGTCGAAGTCGGCGCGCACGGCCACGCTCATGCGGCAGCGAGCGATGTTGAGGTCGAGCGGCTGGTACAGGCCTTGGCCTTCATGTTCCAGCAGCACGTCCTTGCCGGCCACGCCGAGGTCGGCGCCGCCGTGCTCCACGTAGGTCGGCACGTCGGTGGCGCGCACCAGCACCACACGCACGTCGGGGCGATTGGTGGGCAGGATGAGCTTGCGGCTCTTCTCGGGGTCTTCGGTCACCTCGATGCCGGCGGCCTTGAGCAGCGGCAGGGTCTCTTCGAAGATGCGGCCTTTCGAGAGGGCCAGCGTGATGGTGTCAGCCGTGGTCATTTATTTGAGTCTTTCGATGTCGGCGCCCACGCTCTTGAGCTTGGCTTCCATGCGGTCGTAGCCGCGGTCGAGGTGGTAGATGCGCTCGACGGTGGTCTCGCCCTCGGCCACCAGGCCGGCGATGACGAGGCTGGCCGAGGCGCGCAGGTCGGTAGCCATCACCGTGGCGCCCGACAGCTTCTCGACGCCATGCACCACGGCCGTGTGACCATCGACCTCGATCCTGGCGCCCAGGCGCACCAGCTCGTTGACGTGCATGAAGCGGTTTTCGAAGATGGTCTCGCTGATGCGCGCCGAGCCTTCGGCCACGCAATCGAGCGCCATGAATTGCGCCTGCATGTCGGTCGGGAAGGCCGGGTACTCGCTGGTACGGAAGCCCACCGAACGCAGCCGGCCATTCGACTGGACGCGGATGTGATCGGCGCCGGCCTCGATGGTGGCGCCGGCTTCGCGCAGCTTCTCGATCACGGCGTCGAGGTGGTCGGCGCGGGTGTTCTTGAGCAGGACATCACCGCCGGCCGCCGCCACCGCGCACAGGAAAGTGCCGGTCTCGATGCGGTCCGGGATGATGCGGTGCGGCGTCTTGGGCGCGTGCAACTGCTTCACGCCCTGGATGCGGATGCGGCTGGTGCCGTGGCCTTCGATCTGCGCGCCCATGGCGATCAGCAACTCGGCCAGGTCGGGGATCTCGGGCTCCTGCGCGGCGTTTTCGAGAATGGTCTCGCCCTCGGCCAACGTGGCTGCCATCAGCAGGTTTTCGGTGCCGGTCACGGTGACCATGTCCGTCGTGATGCGGGCGCCCTTGAGGCGGCTGGCCTTGGCGACGATGTAGCCGTGCTCGACGACGATGTCCGCTCCCATGGCCTGCAGGCCCTTGATGTGCTGGTCCACCGGGCGCGAGCCGATGGCACAGCCGCCTGGCAGCGAGACCTTGGCCTGGCCGAAGCGCGCCAGCAGCGGGCCCAGCACCAGGATGGACGCGCGCATGGTCTTGACCAGCTCGTAGGGCGCTTCGGGGTTGGCGACCGGCCCGGCGTTGAGCGTCAGGCGGCCGGCTTCGAGGTCGGCGTCGGCCTGCAGGCCCATGTTGGCCAGCAGCTTGAGCGTGGTGCGCACGTCCTGCAGGTTGGGGACGTTGACGAATGCCACCGGCTCGGCCACGAGCAGCGCGGCGCACAGCTCGGGCAGCGCGGCGTTCTTGGCGCCGGAGATGGTCAGCTCGCCGGAGAGACGGCGGCCACCGCGGATAAGGAGTTTGTCCATGGCGAAAGGGTTGAGCCAGCCCGAATCGCCGTCTGCCGGTGCCGCGCGGTGCCAGGGTCGCGAGGCGTCATCGGCCGACCGCGCGCCAGGCAGGCGGCGGGCAATCAGTGGTGATGGTGGGTGGCGGCGGCGCCCGGGGTGGCGGGGCTGGCGGCCCACTCGGCGGGCGTCAAGGTCTTCATCGACAGGGCGTGGATCTGCTCGCGCATTCTATCGCCCAGGGCCTGGTAGACACGCTGGTGGCGCTTGATGCGGCTGAGCCCGTCGAATTCGGCGGAGACGATGGTCGCGAAGAAATGCCGGCCGTCGCCCTCCACCTGCAGATGCGCGCAGGGCAAGGCCTGGGCAATGTACTGTTCGACTTCTTGGGGGGTGGGGTCAGCCATAGTGGGTGCGATTTTAAGGCCGGCTCAATGCCGCAGTTTGTAGCCGGACTTTAGCAAGCCGAGCGCCAGCGCCGAGACGCCCACGAATGCCAGGCTGACCACGGTCAGGCTCGTCCAGGGCGAGACGTCGCTGACGCCGAAGAAGCCGTGGCGGAAGCCGTCGACCAGGTAGAAGAAGGGGTTGAGCTTGGACGCGCCCAGCCAGAACGGCGGCAGCGAGTGCACCGAATAGAACACCCCGGCCAGAAAGGTCATCGGCACGATGATGAAGTTCTGGAAGGCGGCCATCTGGTCGAACTTCTCGGCCCACAGTCCGGCGATCAGGCCCAGCGCCCCGAGCAGCGCGCCGCCCAGCAGCGCGAAGGTCAGGATCCACAGCGGCTGGCTGATCGGCGGCAGGCCGAACCAGGCGGTCACGGCGAACACCCCGGTGCCGACCATCAGCCCGCGGGCCAGGGCCGCGCCGACGTAGGCGGTGAACCAGGCCCAGTGCGACAGCGGCGTCACCAGCAGGAAGACAAGGTTGCCGGTGATCTTGCTCTGGATCAGCGACGACGAGCTGTTGGCAAAGGCGTTCTGCAGCACGCTCATCATCACCAGGCCTGGGATGAGGAACTGCGTGTAGCCGAGCTGGTTGTAGACCTTGACGTGGTCCTCGAGCACGTGGCCGAAGATCAGCAGATACAGCACGGCGGTGAGCACCGGCGCGGCAATGGTCTGGAAGCTGACCTTCCAGAAGCGCAGCAGCTCCTTGCGCAGCAGGGGCAGGGTGCCGGCGAAAGCGGTTGGCGACGACATTACCGGCCCTCCGCTTGCATCACGTCGACGAACACGTCTTCGAGGTCGGGGCGGCCGATCTCCAGGTCTTGCGGCTGGCAGCCGGCTTGGCGCAGGGCAGCCAGCAGGGCTTCGACCTCGGCGGCGTCGTGGGCGGGCAATTGCACGATACGGCCGGTGACGCGGGCCTGGGCGGCCAGCGCGGGTGGCAGGGGCTGGTCGAGCTTGAAGCGCAGCATGGTGTGGGCGGCACTGGCGAGCAGCGCCGAGGTGTCGTCGAGCGCCACGATGCGGCCTTGCTTGAGCATGGCGATGCGGCTGCACAGCGCCTCGGCCTCTTCGAGGTAGTGCGTGGTCAGCAGCACGGTGTGGCCTGCGCGGTTGAGGCGGCTGATGAATTGCCACAGGGTCTGGCGCAGTTCCACGTCGACCCCGGCGGTGGGCTCGTCGAGCACGATCACGGGCGGGCGGTGCACCAGGGCCTGCGCCACCAGCACGCGGCGTTTCATGCCGCCCGAGAGCTGGCGCATGTTGGCATCGGCCTTGTCCGCCAGGCCGAGCTCGGACAGCAGCTCGTCGATCCAGGCATCGTTGTGGTGGATGCCGAAGTAGCCGCTTTGAATGCGCAGCATCTCGCGCACCGAGAAGAACGGGTCGAACACCAGCTCTTGCGGCACGATGCCCAACTGGCGACGCGCCTGGGCGTAGTCGGCCACCACGTCGAGCCCATTGACGCTCACTTGCCCGCTGCTGGCACGAGCCAGACCGGCGAGGATGCTGATCAGCGTGGTCTTGCCGGCGCCGTTGGGGCCCAGCAGGGCGAAGAACTCACCGGGCTGGATGTCGAAGCTCACGCCTTGCAAGGCGTGAAACGGCCCTCTGGATGTTGAAAAGTGCTTGGTGACCTGGCGGAACGAAACGGCGGCGTGGTCTGCGCGGGCAGCCGGTGCGGCAGCGGGCATGAGAAGGCGGGGGCAGCGTGGCGAAAGCGCCGATTGTAGAAAACGCCTTGATCTCGTGCCGAGGCGGGGCGTTGCAGCTCGGCCACCCGGGGGCTTGCCCGGATAGTGAAATTGCGGCCCTCAGGCGCGGGGTGGATATCGGCTGACAGATGCGGCCCCCTGGGTACACTGCCTGCCGCGTCGGAAGTCGGCTTGCCCGCAGCTCTGACGCGTGAGTTCGCGTTTTCCGTTGTACGAGAGGTTTCAGATGTCCGACCTACAAGCTCGTTTCGAGCAAGCCGTTGCCGAGTCCAAGCAGTTGTCCGCCAAGCCCGACAACCAGACTCTGTTGAAGATCTATTCGCTGTTCAAGCAAGCCACGTCGGGCGACGCTTCGGGTTCGCGCCCGGGCTTCTCGGACTTCGTGAATCGCGCCAAGTGGGACGCCTGGCACGAGCTCAAGGGGCGGGCACCCGAGCAGGCCATGAACGACTACATCGCGTTGATCCAGTCGCTCAAGCCCCAGGCTTGAGTAGCGGGCGTGCGCTGAACGACAAAGGGGCCCGCGGGCCCCTTTGTCGTTTGTCTGGCGGTGCGGGGCGATCAAGCCGCGCCGCGTTCCAGCAGCTTTTGCAGGTTCTTGTCGATCTCGCCTTCGATCATGCCCTTGAGCGGCTTCATCATCATGCCGAGCTTGGCGGTCAGCTCGAAGGCATTGGCCGACACGACCATCTGGCCTTCGACGCCCGAGCGCTCGAACTTGATCAGGTCTTGCTGATCGCCGGGCTGATGCTGGCAGGTCAGGCCCATTTTCTTGCTGGCGCCGTCGATCCATTGGGTGGCCAGTTCGCGGGCTTTGTCCAGGCCCAGGGTGTGTTCGCGTCGGATGTGAATGTCGGCCATGATGCAGCTCCTCTTTGTCGTGTCCGTCCAGTGGCATTCGGAAGCCGAGAGTGTGGCACACGGGTAAGATCAAATCCATGTCGATTCTGGATTCGCTGCGCACTGCCGCTCCCGCCATGCAAGCCATCCGGCGGGACATCCATGCCCACCCTGAGCTGTGCTTTGAAGAGCACCGCACGGCCGAGGTGGTCGAGCGTGCCTTGTCGAGCTGGGGCATCCCGGTTTTCTGCGGTCTGGGCAAGACGGGCGTGGTGGGCGTGATCGAAGGCCGGCCCGGCCCGCGCGCCGTGGGCTTGCGCGCCGACATCGATGCCCTGCCGATGACCGAGCACAACCAGTTCGCGCACGCCAGCAAGCACCATGGCCGCATGCACGCCTGCGGGCACGACGGCCACGTCGCGATGCTGCTGGCGGCAGCTCAGCATCTGGCGGCGACGCGCGACTTCGCCGGCAAGGTCTACGTGATCTTCCAGCCGGCCGAAGAAGGCGGCGGCGGGGCGCGCGAGATGATCCGCGACGGCCTGTTCGAGCGCTTCCCGATGGACGCGATCTTCGGCATGCACAACTGGCCGGGGATGGCGGCGGGGCAGTTCGCCATCAAGAGCGGGCCGTGTTTTGCCTCCAGCAACGAATTCAAGATCACGATCCGTGGCAAGGGCTCGCACGGCGCCATGCCGCATCTGGGCATCGACCCGGTGCCCATCGCCTGCCAGATGGTGCAGGCCTTTCAGACCATCCTGACGCGCAACGTCAAGCCCATCGACACCGGCGTCATCTCGGTGACGATGATCCATGCCGGCGAGGCGACCAATGTGGTCCCCGAGAGCTGCGAGTTGCAGGGCACGGTGCGCACCTTCACCACCGAGGTGCTCGACCTTATCGAGCGCCGCATGAGCGAGATCGCGCGCGGCTTGTGCGCCAGCTTTGAGGCGGAGTGCGATTTCGAGTTCTCGCGCAACTACCCGCCCACCGTCAACCACGCGGCCGAGGTGAGCTTCGTGCGGCAGACCATGGTGGACTTGGTGGGGGCCGAGAACGTGCACAAGTTCGAGCCCACGATGGGCGCCGAGGACTTCAGCTACTTCTTGCAGCACAAGCCCGGCGCCTATTTCGTGATCGGCAACGGCGACGGCACGCACCGCGAGGGTGGCCACGGGCTGGGGCCCTGCATGCTGCACAACCCCAGCTACGACTTCAACGACGAGTTGATTCCGCTGGGCGCGGCGCTGTGGGTGAGCCTGGCGCGGCGCTGGCTCGCGCAGCCAGCTGGCTGATCGTTCTCGGCGTTCTCGGGGCAAAGGCCCCCCGTATCATCGACCGCATGGCTCTCACACGCTTGCAGCGCAATCCAGCATGAAGATCGGCATCGTTTACACCGGCGGCACTATCGGTTGCGTGGGCAGCCCCCTGCGGCCGATGAGCGAGGCCTTGTTCGAGGTGGCGTTTCGCGCGCACGTCGAGCCGATGCTGCAAGCCGCGCAGCCGGGCATCAGCCTGTACTTCGTGCCCTTTGGCCCGGTGCTCGACAGCACCGATGCCACCCCGCTCGATTGGGTGCGTCAGGCCCGGGCCATCTTGCTCAATTACCACCACGTCGATGCCTTCGTGGTGCTGCATGGCACCGACACGCTGGCCTGGAGCGCCGCCGCGCTGTCCTTCCTGCTGACCTCGTTCAACCTGGAGGGCGTCGCCGAATCGGTGCTGAGCAAGCCGGTGATCGTGACGGGCGCGCAACGGCCGCTCTTTCAACAGACCGGGCCGAGCACGGTGGTGCTGGCCGGGCATACCGACGCGCTGGCCAACGTGTGCGGCGCGATCGAGGCGATCGACCTGGGTCTGCCCGAGGTGGGGGTCTACTTCAACCACCAGCTGTTGCGCGGCAACCGTGCGGTCAAGGTGCAGACGGCCGGGTTCGATGCCTTTGCCAGCCCCAACCATCCGCCGCTGGCGACGTGCGGGGCCAACTGGGCGATGAACGCGTCGGTGTGGTACCCCTCGATCACGCTGGAGCGCTCGCTCGACAACCCCGATGTGTGCGCGCGGGTGGCGGCCCAGCTCGACCATGCCGCGCAGCGCGTGCCGCAGGCCCGCGTGGCGGTGCTGCCGGCCTTTCCGGCGGTGAGCGGGCCCGAGGGCGGTTTGCACGCGGCCATGCTGGAGGCGATCTTGAAGGTCGGTGTCAGTGGGGTGGTGCTGCAGGCGTTCGGCGCGGGCAACTTCCCGTCGGGTGCGCCGCAAGCGCCGTTGAACAGCCCCTTGTTCCGGCAACTGCTGCAAGCGCGGGAGCGTGGCGTGGTGATCGTGGACACCACGCAGGTGCTGGCCGGCACGGTGGACGCGCGCACCTACGCCTCGGGATCGTGGCTCGGCGAGGCGGGGGTGATCGGCCTGCGCGACATGACCCCGATGGCGGCGCTGGCCAAACTCACGGTGTTGCTGGCCTTGCGCGATCGCGGCCAGCACCCCTGGCCGTCGCTGGTGATCGAGCAGCTGATGCAAGACAGCGTGGCGGGCGAAATTTCTTGAGCCATAAGCCGTGTTTCCCCCAGGGGGCCCTCGCCTCGGGGGGGGAGGTCGCAACTTTGCGTGTTAGCCCTGACAGGCTATTTCGTAACGGGCTGTATACACCTGTTGCGCGATCTCAATCGCTGACGAATTCGAGTCCATCCCTTTGCCAGAAAGGAACTGAAGTTGAAGCTCATGCACCATGTCGCAGGCGGATTGCTTGCCTTGTCCTCCGTCGCCTACAGCGGGTCCGCCCAGGCTTATTCGCAGATCATCGCGTTCGGCGACAGCCTGTCCGACAACGGCAACCTGCTGGCACTGGTGGGGTCGCCCGGTGAGCCGTATTACCAAGGGCGGTTCTCGAACGGCATCACGGCAGTCGAGGTCATGGCGCGCCAAATGGGCTTGGGTCTGACCGATTACGCCTACGGCGGCGGGCAGACCGGCACCGGCAACGTGGCCGGCACCTTCCTCAATGGCACGGGCATCCAGGGGCAGATCGCCCGGTACGGCGCCGGCTTGGCCTCGGCGAGGGCCACGACCGATTCGTCGGCGCTGTATTTCGTTTGGGGCGGGCCGAACGACTTTTTCGCCGGCAATGCCATGTTGTCGCCTGCCACGGCCACCACGGCGGCCAACAACCTGAAGGCCGACATCACCAGTTTGTACAACCTCGGCGCGCGCGACTTCTTCGTGCCGCTGATGCCGGACTTGGGTGTGACGCCGTCGGCGCGCGCGGCGAATGCGGCGCATCCGGGTTACGCGGCCGTGGCCACCGCGGACTCCAACAGTTTCAACAGCCTGCTGAGCGCCAACCTGCAGACGCTCAGCTCGACGTTGACGGGCATCCACATCCAGACGTTCGACAGCTACAGCTTCTTGCACGCTCAGATCGACGCCCGGGCGGCGCAGGGGTTCGATGTGACCGACTCGTGTTTCAACTCGTCGGCCCAGACGGTCTGCGGCAACCCGGAGCAATACCTGTTCTGGGACGGCGTCCACCCGACCGCGGCGTCGCACGAGGTGCTGGGCGCTGCATTCGCCGCGGCCGCGGCCGTGCCTGAGCCCGGCAGCTGGTTGCTGATGATGGCGGGGGTGTCGGTGTTGGCGCTGGGGGCGAAGCGGCGGCGCGGCGCGCGCAACGCCTGAGCGGCTACAGCAGTCCGGCGCGCTTGACCGCGTGATACTGGTTGACCAGCGCGACGGCCAGTTGCGCGGGTTCCACATCGACCGACAGGGCATCGTGCCCGGTCACGCGGCGAAAGGCATCGCGGCGTGATTGCTCGAAGAGATGCGCGGTGGCGGCTTCCACCGCGTCGCGGCTGCTGCTCAAGGCTTGCTCGCCCACCTCGCGCAGCACCCGTTCGCGCAGGCTCGACACCAGCACCAGATGCCGCCGGCGCAGCAGGTGCAGGGCGGGCTTGAGCTCGGCGGCGTCCTCGTCGCGAAAGTTCGTCAACACCACCACCAGTGCCCGCTTCGGGTGCGCCTTGAGCAGGGCCTGCGCCGCCTGCACGTAGTCGGCATGGTTGGCGCAGGGTTCGATGTCGTGCAGCCGCGCCATCATCGCGTTCAGCGTGGCCATGCCCTTGCGCGGCGCGAAGTGGCGCGCTTGCCCCGGTGGCAGGCCGAAGGTCATGGCGCCGACTTCATCGCCCTCTTTCAGCGCCACGTAGGCCATCAGCATCAAGGCGTTCAGGGCCTGGTCGAAGTGGCTGCCGCCGGTGCCGGGCTGGCCCTCGTCGGCGCGCATGCGGCGACCGCAGTCGAGCAGAAAGAGCACGCGCTGGTCGCGCTCGTCTTGAAATTCGCGCACCACCGGGCGGTGGTGGCGCAGCGAGGCGCGCCAGTCGATGTGGCGGATCGGGTCGCCCACCTGGTAGTCGGACAACTGCTTGAAGTCGGTGCCCGCGCCGCGCTGGGTAACGGTCTTGACGCCGATCTCGGTGAGGCGTCGGTCGCCCGCCAGCCAGGCGTAGCGCGCCACCGCGGCGAAGTTGGGGTAGACCTGCACGACCTGGGCCGTGCCGAGCGAGCGCAGCAGGTCGAAGCTGCCGCCCAGGGTACGCACGCGCAATTGCGTGGGGCCGAACTCGGCGCGGCCGCGCTGGCGCGGGGTAACGTGGTAGCGCACCGCGAGTTGTGCGCGGGGCGGCAAGGGCTCGCGGCGCGGCAGGCCCTCGAAGTCGAGCGAGCCGCCGAGGTCGTCGAACAGCTCGATCTGCCAAGTTTGCGGGCCGGGGTTGACCAGCGTGACGGTGACCGTGCGGCGCACGCCCAGGGCCAGCGCAAGGGGCAGGGGGCGTTGCCATTGCGGGGGGGCTTCGCGCCAGGCGTGAGCGCTGCGCCAGACGTCCCACGCGGCCCAGGCCAGCGCGGCCAGCAGCACGGCGGCGGCGGCGATGGCGACGGTGGCGTGCGGCACCCCGGCGCTCAACGCCAGCACGCTGCACGCGGCCAAGCCGGTCAGCGCGGCAATGCTGAGCGGGGTGGGGACGAGGGGCAGACGCATGGCGGAACGGGTGCGTGGCGGGGCGGGGTCGGGGGAGGCGCCGGGCTCACAGGCGCGGGGCGTCGACGCTGTTGAGCGCGTCGCTCAGCAACTCGTCCACCTGCCGGCCTTCTAGCTGGGCGTCGGGTGCGAGCAGCACGCGATGGCGCAGGGCGGGCAGCGCGTGCTGCTTGATGTCGTCGGGCGTGACGAAATCGCGGGCCTGCAGCAAGGCCGTGGCGCGGGCCGCGCGCACCAGGGCGATGGCGCCGCGTGGCCCCGCGCCGCTGGCCAGGCCGGGCCAGCCTCGGGTGGCGCGCATGATGCGTACGGCGTAGTCGGCCACGCGCTCGTCCACCCGGATGAACGCCACCATCTTCTGCAGGCTGGTGACCATGCGCTCGTCGAGCCGCGCGGCGAGGGCGTCGAGCGGCAGCTGGTCGCCGGTCTGCTGCTCGGTCGTGCGGCGCACGATGGCGGTTTCTTCGTCGTGCGTGGGGTAGCCGACGTTGATCTTGAACAGAAAGCGGTCGAGCTGGGCTTCGGGCAGCGGGTAGGTGCCTTCGGTCTCGATCGGGTTTTGCGTGGCGATCACCATGAAGGGGCGCGGCAGGGCGAGTGTCTGCCCGTCGAGGGTGACCTGGTATTCCTGCATCACTTCGAGCAGCGCGCTTTGCGTCTTGGCCGGCGCGCGGTTGATCTCGTCGGTCAGCAGCAGGTTGGTGAAGACCGGGCCGCGTTGCACGCGCAGCGCGCCAAAGGGCGACCCGGCCTCGCCGCGCGCGGCGGGGTCGAGAACGGTGTGCCCGGTGATGTCGGACGGCATCAGGTCGGGCGTGAACTGCACGCGGGCGTATTGCAGCGTGAGCGTCTTGGCCAGCGCGCGCGCCAGCAGCGTCTTGCCCAGGCCGGGCACGCCTTCGATCAGCACATGGCCCGAGGCCACGAGGGCGATCAGGGTCTGATCGACGGCCTCGCCTTGGCCGACCACGGCCTTGCCGATTTCTTGCTTCAAGGCTTGGAGGATCTCGGCGGCGCGCGTGAGGTCTTCGGGTTTGATGTGCATGGCGGGGTCCTTGGGGGGCGAGCGATTCGGTGAGGGGATCAGTCGGCGGCGCGCCGCAGCCGCAGCCGGCGACGCGCGGATTCGAGCAGGTTGAGCGTGGCGGCGAGGTGGGCCGGCGTGCGGTTGCGGCGGGTGTCGAGGGCTTGTGCCAGCGCCGGCTCGTCGAGTCCGGTGGCGCGGGCCAGCGCGGCGGCGCGCTCGGCCGCGCCTTGACGGGCGTAGCCGCGCAAGCGGGGCTCGGCCACTTCATGCAGGGCGCGCAGCTGCGCGGCATGCAGGGCGGCGGGGTCGCGTTGCCACAAGAATTGCGCGGTGCCGCGCACTTGCTCGGCCATCGAGCGTCGCCCCAGCGGGGCCGGCGCCATCAGCGGGCCGAAGCGGACGGCGCCGCGCCACAGCGCCCCGCCCACGGCCAGCAGCACCAGCAGCACGGCCACGCGGGCTTCGTTCCAGATCAGCAGGGGCAGCGGCGTGCGCGCTTCGTCTTCGACGAACCAGACCGCGTGCCCGGGCCGCACTTGTAGCAGCGCCACGGCCAGCAAGGCGTGGTCGCCGCGAAACAGCGCGTCGTTGTTGAGCAGCGCGGGGGCCTGCAGCACGCTCACGCTGCCGCGCCCGACGGGCATGCGCAGCGCCACGGTTTGCGCCGCATCGCCCACGCGCCAGCTCACCTCGCGCTGCGCCGTCAGCACCTGGGTGTTGGCGCTGCACACCGTGAAGCTGCGCCGCTCGGAGTAGGCCTGGGTCGCATCGGCGGTTTCGGCGATGCGGTGGCAGCGCGCCAGGGCACGGTAGCGGGCCCAGCGCCGGCAGCGCGTGCCGGTGCATTCGGGTGCCGTGTCGTCCACGGCGGCACTCGCCGGCACGGGGGGCGTCACGCCTTGGGCGTCGGCCTCGTCGGTGTCGATCGACTGGATACCCAGCCACGACCTCAAGGCGTCGTCGCGCGCCAGGTCGGCCGGGATCACCAGTTGTCCGCCTGCCTCGACCCAGTTCTTCAGCTGCGGCAGACGCTCGGGGAAGAGCTTCCAGTGCGACGAGGTCAGCAGCATGGTGGCGTCTTGTGGCGGCCAGTGCTGCAGGCTGGGTTGCCTCACCGCGCGGCCGCCCAGCCGCTCGATGAGGTGCTGCACGGCGTAGAAGGCGTTGTCGATGACCTCGCGCGAGCGGGGCACGGGCACCTCTTCGTCAACCCACTCGGTTTGCGTCAGCACCCCGTAGCCGATGCCCGCGAGCAGCACGGCCAGCAGGGCGCGCGGCAGCCAGCGTGTCGCGCGGCTCGTCCTGGTCGCGCTCATGCCGAGGCCTTTGCAAAGCGGGTCTCGAAGTGCTCGCACAGCGCGAGCACCGTGGCGGCCTCGGGCAGACGGGCGCCATACACGGCGAGCTGCCAGGCTTGCACCAGCTCGCTCACGAACTCGCCGCAGCGGGCATCGACGTGGCCGCGCGCGAGCTGCACGCACTCGCCTTCGGTGCTGGCGGCGCGGATGGGCACCGCGTGGTCGTGCACCAGGCGCGACAACATGCCGCGATAGAGCAGCGACAGCGCCTCGCGGTGCGCGCCTTGCAGCCACAGGCACTGCGCCGCTTCGCCAACGCGTTCGGGCAGGCTTTGCGGGCGGATGTCGAGCTCGCGCACGTGGCTGGGCAGATCGGCCAGCCGGCGGTCGGCGCGGG
>NZ_JAYSBZ010000059.1:0-21587 GCF_041915145.1 Aquabacterium sp.
CCAACTGAGTCGTGCTCAGGGCGGCGGCCTCGGCGGTGGTCAGGTTGGCGATCTGACCGGTGGTCAGGGCGCCGACCTGCGAAGTCGTCAGCGCGGCGACCTGAGCGGTCGTCAGATTGGCGACCTGCGCGGCCGACAAGGCGCCCACTTGCGAGGTGTCCAACGCGGCAACGGCGGCCGTGGTCAGGGCGCGTACGTCAGCGGTGGCGAGGTTGGCAATCTGGGCCGTGGTGAGCGCGGCTGCCTGAGCGGTAGACAGCGCGGCGGTTTGCGCGGTCGTCAGCACCTTGATGTCGGCAGTGCTGATCGCGGCGATTTGGCTGGTGCCTAGTGCGGCGACTTGCGCGGTGGTCAGCACGGGCGCCTGCGTGGTCGTGAGGGCCGCGACCTGGTCGGTGGTCAGCGCTGCGATTTGCGAGGTGCTCAGCACCACGGTTTCCGCCGTGGTCATCACCTTCAGATCCGCTGTGTTGATGGCCGCAATCTGGCTGGTGGTCAGGGCACCGATCTGCGCAGTCGTGAACACCGGCATCTGCTTGGTCGTCAGCGCCGCGATCTGGTCGGTGCTCAGCGCGGCGATGTCCGCCGTGTTGATGGCCTTGAGCCCGGTCGTGGTGATCGCCGGGATCTGCGAAGTGGTGAGCGCGGCAATCTGAGCCGTCGAGAACGCCGCCCAATCATCGGTGGTGAGGGCTGCAATCGCGGTGGTGGAAAGACCCGCGATCTGCGTGGTCGACATCGACGGAATCAGTGAGGCCATGTTCCATTCCCCTTCAAAGGCGGCTAGCTAAGTTGCATGTCGGCGCCTCGCTGTCGAGACCGTCTTCATGCCGGGCAGACTTGTTCGTTCTGTGAGGCTACGTGGGTTGACGCTGCCCCAAAGCCCTGAAAAGAGGCAGGCTTTCGCAATAGACAGCCACCAACCTTTCAGAGCCGGTCTGGGGCTTATCGACGGGAATGAAGTCGACTTGAGCGAGCAGTGACAGGCGGCAACAGCCACAGAAGGGGGGGATTCGTGCACTACTTCGCGCTGCGGCGAGGCTGTCATCAAACCGTGTGCACAAAGCCCGCAAACGATCTGCGAGCAGCATCGTCGTTCGATCGTGTCGGATGACTACACTTGAATTGCCAACGTTTCAGACTGCCTTCACATGCGACGCCTACTTGACACATTGATCCGCGCCGAGCGCTGCCCCTTGCTGCTGCTCGCCTGGTCGATCGGAGCCCACGCCGGCGCGCCCGAGCTGGTGTGCCAGTTGCGCTATGGCAGCGATGAACAGACCGTGCGCCAGCAGGTGTCGGCCGACCCTTACGCCGCCGTGGCGCAATCGATGGGCGAGCGCTTTCAATTCAAGGCCGTGGTGCTGGGCGAGCCCGACCGCATCGACCATATCTCGCTGACTGTCTACGACCTCAGCGTGCCGGGCGCGCCGGTGCCGGTCCACCAGGCGCGATACGCGGCCCCGTTCAACACGCACCCGGTTCTGCCCGCCCTCACGGGCTGGAACCATATTTATTCCAGCGTTTACGGCCGCGAATTCCGCTACGGCTGCGCCCTGCAAGACGCGCAGGCTCCCGCCGACCGGAGGCAGCCATGAAGCGGTGGTGCGGCGCGGGCGCGCTGCTCGTGGCGACGCTGGCCTGGTCGCAAGCCGTGACCGATTTAGACCAGGCCGTGGTGCGCGTGGCGTGGGTGGGCGACGTGATGCTGGCCGATGGCCCGGGGCGGCTCGTCAAGCGAGGCGACGATCCCTTTCAATATGTGGCATCGCGGCTCGACGAGGCCGACCTGCGCGTGGCCAACCTCGAATGCGTCATTGCAAGCAAGGGCCAGGCTGCCGACAAGCCTTGGACGTTTCGCGCCACGCCGCAGACCCTGCCGCTTCTCAAGCGGCACGTCGATGTGGTGTCGTTGGCCAACAACCACTCGGGCGATTTCGGCCGTGCGGCGTTCGCCGAAATGCTCGGCAGACTCGACCGGGCCGGCGTGCCCTACTTCGGCGTGGGGCGCAATCTGCGCGAAGCACACCAGGCCCGGGTGATCGAGCGCAAGGGCGTGCGTATCGCCTTGCTGGGCTACGACGAGTTCTTTCCGCGAGCGTTCGAGGCTGGCGACAACTACCCCGGTGTAGCCTGGAGCCAGGACGAGCAAGTCGTCCACGACATCCAGCAAGCCCGCCAGCAAGCCGACATCGTGATTCCGTTCATGCATTGGGGGCAGGAGCACGAACCGCAAGCCAACTCGCGCCAGCGCGAACTCGCCCGCCTGATGATCGACGCCGGTGCCGATGCCGTGGTTGGCACGCACCCGCATGTGGTGCAGGACACCGAAACCTACCGCGGCAAACCCATCGTCTACAGCCTGGGCAATTTCGTGTTCGATGGTTTCAGCGAGCCCGTGAACAACACCGGATGGGTGCTGTGGCTGGACGTCGGCAAGCAAGGCGTGCATGCCTGGCACGTGGAAGCCGTACGCATCGACAGGCAGGGCTCGCCGCATCCGGCAAGCGCGCTCAAGCAACCCTGATCATTTGCGCCTGACAAGCGAGGGCTTGGCCGATGCCTGCTGCTCGATGGTCTGGCGATCACGCTCGCCGCCGGTCGGGTCCAGGCAGAAGAACGCATCACGCGCGTCTTCGATGCCGTAAGCCGGCAGGTTGGACGAGCTGGAGCAGACCTGCCCGTCTTTCGTGAAAGCCATGTCGCGCAGCCAGGTCACGCGCGTCGGGCTCGGGTAGGCCACGAAGGTCTTGGTGGCCGGGTTGAAGCGCAGCACGCGGTCCGACATGTTCGACGTGATCCAGATCTCGCCGGTCTGCGGGTGCACGTTCAACGCGTAGGGGGTTTCGTATTCGTTGGCGGCGAGCAGCGGCAGCTTGTAGCTTTCGAACTGGGCGGTGGCGGGGTCGAAGCGCAGCAAGGCGCTGTCGTCGAACGCGGGGATCCACAAGATGCCGTTCTTGTCGAAGCGCGGCCGGCGCGGGCCGCCGAGCGGCGTGTCGAACTCGGTGATCTCCAGCGTCTTGGGGTCGATGCGGCCGATCTTGTTGGACAGCAGCTTGGCGTACCAGACCGAGCCGTCTGTCGGGTTGATGTCGATGCCATACGGCAGGTTGAACATCAACCGCCCTTGCGTCCATTTGTGCGGCGACGTTTTCACCGGCACGTTCTTGCCCGGCCAGAGCTTGCTCGACGCCCTGAGGATGGTCGGGAACATCACGTCGACCACCCCCTTCATGAAGCCGCCGTGCGGTAGCTGGATCATCGTGAACTTCTCGGTCTTCGGGTCGAAGCGCCCCACCTTGTTCGACACCGCCGCCGTGAACCACACGATGCCTTGCCGGTCGATGCGGATGGTGTGCAGGTAGAGCGCCGATTCGTCGATGCCGTAGACCTTGAACGCCTTGGTCTTCGGGTCGAACGACATCAGCTTCGACGACAGCGCGTTGGTGATCCAGATGCGGCCGTCCTGGCCCTGCGCCATGCTGTGCGGGCCATGCTTGCCGGTGAACACGCCGATGGGCAGTTGCATGCCCGCGAACAAACCGCCGACCGGCAGGTCGATGTCGGGCAGGTGGTGCTGGGTGATCTGACCGGTGCGGCGATCGAGCTCCCACAAGATGTCGTGGCCTTCGTCGGTGCCATACAAATGCTCGTCGTCGCCCACGTCGGTGTCGTGCACGAAGCTCAACGCGTCGCCCACATGCCATTCGATCACCTTGGCGCGCGACAGCTCATCGCTGGCCACGTACTTCTGCATCGCCTGCACCGCGTTGCCGTCCAGCCCCTTGTGCAGCTCTTCGGCGATGGTTTTGCCTTCTTTCTTGGTGAGCAGCGCGCCGTAGCCTTCCATGCGGGCGATGGTGGTCTCCCAGGCCGACACCTCCTTGGGCGTGCGCGTCAACGCATTGCCGATCTGGTGGCAGTAGTTGCACTGGCTGATGAAGGTGGTGCGGGTCTGCGCGTCGGGCCATTGCACCTTGCTCAGGTGGGCCGACGCGGTCAGGCTGTCGGACAGCAGTTGCGCGTTGGCGAACGGCGTCATCTTGAAATCGATGGTCTGCACCTGATCGGCCTGGGCATCAAGCTCCTTGCGTGCGTCATCGAACTTGTGCGAGCGCGCCCGCACGGTCAGGTGACCGCTGAACGGCGTGCGGATCGCGTAGCGGCCGGCCTGGTCGGTGTAGACGGTTTCTTTGCGGTCTTTCGCTTCGTTGAACACCGTCACCAGCGCGCCCGCGAGTGGCTGGCCCTCGGCATTCAGCACGGTGCCGGTGAAGCTGGCGGCATGAGCCGCCATCGTCAGGCTCCAGGCGGTTGCGCCGATGGCGCACAGGCCCGGCATCCAGGTGGTTTTGCTTTTTTGCATCTTCATGTTGTCTCCTTCACGACTGCTGCGAGTGTGATCAAAACCGCCGCCGCGCGTGAGACGACCGGGTGACACAATGCTTGTCATTTCCCGCCACGTCGTTTTCGAGGCAGCCCGAGATGTCCGCAGCCAGAGCGTCCGCCAAAGTCCCCGGCAAACCACTTCTGCCCGGCCCCATCATCAGCGATCTGGTGGCGCCGCCGGTGCCGGTTTCCTTCCCGCGCCTGCTGCTGCAGGTGGTCGGTGCGCGGGGTCTGTCCGCCGCGCGGCTGATGCAGTCGGTGGGCATGACCGAGGCTGATCTGGAGCGACCCGAAGGCCTTGTCTACGCGTCCGAGTACGTCGCGCTCATCGCCCAGGCCGTGGCGCTGACCGAAGACCCGTGCCTGGGGTGCGAGATGGGGTTGAACATGCCGCCGACCATGCATGGCTTTCTGGGCTACGCGCTGCTCAGTGCCAGCACGCTGGGCGAGGCGCTGGAGCTGGGCGTGAAGTACACGCGCCTGGCGTCGCGCTTCGTCGATGTGCAGGTCGAGTACGTGGCCGATGGCGCCGTGCTGACGCTGCGTGAGCTGCTGCCGCTGGGTTCCGTTCACCAGTTCGGCATCGAAAGCACCATGGCCGGGTGGTTCCATACCGCCGAGCAGCTTGTCGGCGCCGTCGGCCTGCGCGGGCCTGGCTCGCTCGCCGAGTTGCGTTTTGCCTGGCCGCGCCCGGCCGCCTTCGACCGCTACGAGCAGCGCTTGCCCGATAGCCGCTTCGGCTGCGCCGCCCACCAGATATTCGTGCCCCGCCGCGAGCTGCAGCGGCCTCTGGCGCTGGCTCACCCTCTGGCGGCGCGCCAGGCTCGCGCGCATTGCGACACCGAACTCGCGCAACTGCTGTCGAGCGAAGGCTCGTTCATCACCACGGTGGCCGAGGCGTTGACGCTGTCCGCCACCGGCTACCCGGGCATGGATCAGATCGCGGCCCGCCTGCACCTGTCCACCCGCACCCTGATGCGCCGGCTCGACGCGCTGGGCGTGAGCTTTCGGCAGTTGATGGACGAGCGCCGGCGACTCGACGCGCAAGCCCTGCTGGGCGACCCGCATCTGCCCATTGAAGCGATCGCCGCCCGGCTGGGCTACGCCAACCCGGCCAATTTCACGCGGGCCTTTCGCCGCTGGACGGGCGAGGCGCCCAGCCAATTCCGAATGCGGGTCACCGCCGCGCGCATTGCAGGCCATCCGAAGAAGCTGACCACTTCGAGCTGGCGCTGATGCGGCGGGCGGCCCTTCGCGGTCGTTCGTTTGACTCCCCCGCGGCATCCCCCAAAGAAGCCCGAACGCGCCCTGCGATGGGTGATGGCGCGGCCGTCGGCGTGTTTCTACAGTGAATTCAAAGGCGGATCGCGCTGCCTTCATCGGTTGCCGGTTGCGGCCGGTCTTTCACTTGAAACTGCAGGAGTCCTCCATGGCCCAAGCCATTCATCACGTGCCTTTGACGGCGCTGGGTGCCGAGCCCGAGTTGTCCGACATGGCCGCCGCCGTGCAGGCCACCGTGCGGCGCTTTGCCGCCGAGGTTCTGCGCCCGGTCGGCCGCCAGCTCGACCGCATGAGCCCCGATGAAGTCATCGCGCCTGGTTCGCCGCTGTGGCCCGTCTACGGGCAGTTCGCCGAGCTGGGGTTCGGCATCGACACCTTGCTGTCCCTGCCGCCGGCCGAGCGCGCCCGCATCATGGGCATTCTGTTCGAGGAGCTGGGCTGGGGCGACGCGGGGCTGGCCATCTCCATCGGCGCCGGGCTGATCCCGGCCATGATCAGCGCCCTGCTGGGCAACGACTTTTGCCGCGGCATCGCCAGCGACGACAAGCTGGGCTGCTGGATGATCACCGAGCCCGATCACGGCACCGACATGCTGGACCCGGGCCAGATGATCTTTCATCCGCAG
This sequence comes from Aquabacterium sp., assembly GCF_041915145.1. Classification (GTDB taxonomy): domain Bacteria; phylum Pseudomonadota; class Gammaproteobacteria; order Burkholderiales; family Burkholderiaceae_C; genus Aquabacterium. The sequence continues at coordinate 6,299 of NZ_JAYSBZ010000059.1, forward strand.
GGCAGCTACGGTCGGCCCAACTGCGTCGTGACCATCGATGGCGACGGCCTGCTGATCAAGGGGCAGAAGGCCGCGTGGGTGTCCAACGGCACGACGGCCCAGGTCGGCATCTTGTATGCGGTAGCCGACACGGGCAACGGCCCCGACACGCAGCGCGGCGCCGTGGTCGTCGTGCCGATGGACGCACCCGGCATCACGCGGGGCAAGCCGCTCGACAAGATGGGGCAACGGGCGCTCAACCAGGGCGAGGTCTACTTCGACAACGTGAGGTTGCCCCAGGCGCATCTGCTGGCCGGGCACGATCAGTATCAGCAGGCCACCTATCTTGTCCATACCCTGGCCAACGGCTTGATGTCGGCGGTATTTACCGGGTGCGCGCGATCGGCCTACGACCAGGCCTTGAGCTATGCACACGAGCGCAAGGCCGGGGGTGTGCCGATCATCAGGCATCAGTCGGTGGCACAGCGTTTATTTCACATGTTCCGCAAGGTCGAGGCGTCGTGCGCCTTGTCGCGGCGGGTGCTGCACTACAACTTCCAGGCGCCGCAGATGGCGCTGCACGCGGCGATGGCGGCCAAGGTGACGGCCACGCAGACGGCCTTCGAGGTGGCCAGCGAGTCGGTGCAGATGCACGGCGGCAACGGCATGGCGCGCGACTATCCGGTCGAAAAGATCTTCCGCGACGCCCGCGCCTCGCTGATCGAGGACGGTTGCAACGAGATCCTCGCCATCAAGGGTGGCTACCACCTCATCGACCGCGACCGGCTCTGACCGCTCGCGCGGCACGCCATCCATTCGTCAACGGAGACATCGATCATGGCAACTTCATATCAGGTCGTGGTGTATGGCGCCAGCGGCTACACCGGCAAACTCGTGGCCTGGAAGCTGGCCCGGCGAGGCATTCCTTTCATCGCGGCCGGGCGCAACGCCGAGCGGCTGCGGGCCGAGATGGCGGCGATCCCCGAGCTGGCGGGGCACGACTATCAATGCGTCGGCGTGCGGCATGACGTGGACGCGCTGACGCAGTTGTTCAAAGGCAAGCAGGTGGTGCTCAACATCGTCGGCCCGTTCATGCAACTGGGCGAGCCGGTGGTGCGGGCCGCGCTGGAGGCCGGCTGCCACTACTTCGACACCACCGGCGAGACCGACTGGATGCTGCACCTGAAGCAGCACTACGCCGAGCCTTTCGCGCGCAAGGAGCTCGCGCTGTGCCCCGCGAATTCGTATATGTGGACGGAGGGCGCGATCGCCGCCGAGATCGCGCTCGAAACGCCGGGCATCGACACGCTCGACCTGCTGTACTACGGCGACTCGCAGATCAGCGTGGCGTCCACGATGTCCTTCCTGCGGATGTGCACCAAGCCCATGTACCACCTGCAAGGCGGGCAACTGGTGCAGTGGCCGTGGGCGACCACCTATGACGTGGCAGTGCCCGGCGTGCATCGCATCCTGAAGGCCATGCCGTGGGGCGGCGCGGGCGAGCCTGTCTGGTATCAGGGTGATGCCCGCGTGCGCAACTGCTCGGTGCTGTTCGCGCTCGGCAACCAGGCCATGTTCATGCAGATCGCGGGCCTGCTGCAGCAGTTCGAGGCCGAGCACCGCCATCTCGACGCCGCGGCGCAAGAGGCGGTCACCAACGCGATCGGCCAGCAGGTGACGCAAGTGGAGCCGCCACGCGAGACGCCGGAGGTGCATCGCGCGCAGGTCTCGTGCCTGGCGCGGGGCAACACGCAGTCGGTGAGCGTGGTGCTGCGCGGCAGCTGCGCGTATTCGCAGACCGGTGTCTTCGCGGCCGAGGCGGCCATGCGGGTGCTGCACAAGCAGCTCAAGGCCGTGGGGTTCGGCTCGGGCGCGGCGATTCTCGGCGCGCGCCAGCTGCTCGCCGCGCAGGCCGACGAAGGCTATCTCTCGTACGAGATCACGCGTCATTGAGGTCGCGAGTGGCGCCCGCGCATCGGATTCGAGAGGACATCGCATGAGCCAGATCTACGTGGCCGGCGTCGGCATGACGCCCTTCGGCAGACACCCGTCCTGGAGCGTCAAGGACCTGACCCGTCGCGCCGTCGAGGTCGCGCTGAGCGACGCGGGTTGTGACAACGCCCAGGTGCAGGCCGCCTATTTCGCCAATGCCACGCAAGGGCACATGGACGGGCAGCACATGATCCGCGGGCAACTGGCCTTGCGAGCCATGGGCATCGAAGGCATCCCCGTCGTGAACGTCGAGAACGCATGCGCCAGCGCGAGCACGGCGTTCTACCTCGCGGTCAACCATGTGCGCTCGGGCGCGGCCGACATCGTGCTCGCGGTGGGCGCCGAGAAGATGTTTTCCGACGACAAGGCCCGCATGTTCGCTGCCTTCGACGGCGCCTGGGACGTGCACGACACCGAGGCCGCCAAAGCCCGCCTGCTGCAGATGGGCGCGGGCGTGGCCGTGCCCGACGGCAGCCGCTCGCCTCGCCCATACAGCGTGTTCATGGACATCTACGCGGCCATGGGGCGCATGCACATGCGCGAGTTCGGCACCACGCAGCGGCAGTTCGCGGCGGTCTCGGCCAAGAACCATGCTCACTCGGTGCACAACCCGCTGGCGCAATACCGCGAGGCTTGCAGCATCGAGCAGGTGCTGGCCGCGCCGCCGATCGCCTACCCGTTGACGCTGCCGATGTGCTCGCCGGTGAGCGACGGCGCGGCCGCGGCGATCGTGTGCAACGAGGCAGGCCTGCACTCGCTGCGAGGCCAGCGAAGCCGCGCCGTGCGCGTGCTGGCGTGCATGCTGCAGACGGGCAGCGAGCGCGAGCCGGCCGACCTCGAGCAACATCTCGTTCGCATCGGCGCGGGCAAGCTGTATGCGCAAGCGGGCATCGGGCCGCAAGACGTGAACGTGGCCGAGGTGCACGACGCCACGGCCATCGGCGAGATCCTGCAATCCGAGTTGCTGGGCCTGGTGCCCATGGGGCAGGGCGGCCCGGCGGCGGAGCGCGGTGAAACCTCGATCGGCGGCCGCGTGCCGATCAACCCGTCCGGTGGGCTGGAGTCGAAAGGGCATCCGATCGGCGCCACGGGGCTGGCGCAGTTGTACGAACTCGTCAACCAATTGCGCGGCGAAGCCGGCGCGCGCCAGGTGTCGGGCGCGCGCATCGCGCTGGCCGAGAACGGCGGCGGCCTCGCCGGCGTCGAAGAGGCGGTGGCCTGCCTGACCCTGCTGGGGCGATGAAGCCGGCCGCGTGGAGACTCAAGCATGACCGCTGCAGCTGAACTTCATCTTGCCAGCCTGGTGGCCCGGCGCGCCAATGAATGGCCGAGTTTCGACGTGCTGACCATCGAAGGCGGCGGCGTGCGCCCCGACGAGGTTCGCACCTACCGCGCGCTGTGGGACAACGGCCGCCGCATGGCGCAGGTGATGCTCGATCAGGGCGTCCAGCCAGGCGACCGGATCGCCCTGCTGATGGCCAACCATGCCGAGTTCGCTGAAGCCATGGTGGCCGCCAGCGTGGTGGGCGCCGTGGTGGTGCCCATCGACCCACGAACCCGTGGCGACAAGCTGCGCTTCCTGCTCGACCATGCGCAGTGCTGTGCCGCCTTCGTGGCCGACTACGCGCTCGAGAACCTGCAGGCGCTGCGCGCATCGTTGCCGGGCCTGCGCTGGGTCATGGGACTCGCGACCGACGAGGGGCGGCAGCCCCTGCATGCTTACGCGAACGTGATCGACTGGTCAGGCACCCCGCCAGCGGTGCCCGACCTCGCCATTCGCAACGCAGACCCCGACAGCGCGCTGGAGCTGATCTTCACCTCGGGCACCACGGGCGACCCCAAGGGCATCGTGATGACGCACCAGCGCTATTGCGAAACATCGCTGCTGGCCATGCGGCTGTTCGGCTACCGCGACGACGACAGGCTGTACTCGGGCTTGTCGCTCACGCACGCCAATGCCCAGCTCATCACGCTGGGCGCGGCCTTGGCTTGCCGCTTGCGCTGCGTGCTGTCGCGCCGCTTCAGCAAGTCTCGCCTGTGGGACGTGACCCGCCAATATCGCGCCACCACCTTCACGCTGCTGGGCGGCATGACGACGGCGGTCTACGCGCAGCCGCCGCGGCCCGACGATGCCGACAACCCGGTTCGCCTGGTCGTGTCAGCCGGCATGCCCGCCGCCATCTGGAGCCAGTTCGAGCGCCGCTTCGACGTGCGGATACTCGAGTTCTACGGCGCCGCGGAAGGTGGGCTGACCATCAACCAGCCCGGGGTCGGCCCCGTCGGCAGCATCGGCAAGCCCGCGCCGACCTTGCAGCATCGCATCGTCGATGACGACGACCGCGATGTGCCCGTCGGCGCGCCGGGCGAACTGGTGTTTCGCCACGCCAACGGCGATCCGTTCAAGGTGGACTACTTCAACAACGAGGCCGCGTCGCGCAAGAAGAGCGAGGGCGGCTGGCTGCGCATGGGCGACGTGGTGCATGCCGATGCGCAAGGTTGGCTCTACTTCGACTACCGCAAGGGTGGCGGCATCCGGCGCAATGGCGAGTTCATCAGCGCGGCGTTTGTCGAGAAGGTGATCGCCGAGTCCGGCCTGGTCGACGATGTGCATGTCTATGGGGCGCCCAACGCCAGCCTGGCCGCGGGTGAAAAGGACGTGGTGGCCGCCGTGGTGCCGAAATCGACGATGCTGTTCGATGCTCGAGGCCTGATCGCGGCTTGCAGGGCGCAGCTGGAGTCGAATGCAGTCCCGACAATCATTCAGGTGCTGGAGCAGATCCCCAAGACCGCCTCCGAGAAGCCCATCGAGCGCAGCCTTCTGGAGTCACTCGCAAGCGAGCCGCAAACGGTGCACCGCTTCGACAAGCCTTCGTCGATGGTCAGCACCAACCGCCCTGGGTAATGAGCGCGGCTGCATGGGTGCGGCTGCTCACGCCCAGCTTGCTGAAGATGTTCTTCATGTGGGTCTTGATGGTCTCGGGTGAAACGCCCAGGGCCTTGGCAATCACCTTGTTGGACTGACCGCGAGCGACCCCCTGAAGGATCAGGCGCTCCTTGACTGTCAAGCCGTGGAGGGAGTCCGCGAGCGCTGGCTCGGCATGCATCTCTTCACGCTCGCACGATGGCAGGGACTCAAGCAATGCCGACGCGCCCGCTTGTCGCACGGCGTCTTGCCACTGCGCTTGCCGCCATTCGGCCCCCGCCGCGTCGCCAAGGCGCAATTGCACCTTGACCATGGCGATCTGCAACGCCATCTGCGGCAGACGCATGCGTGCCGCTCCTTGCGCGCAGGCCAAGGTCTCGGCGTCGGTCAGCAAGGAATCGGCGCATTCGCCGGTGGCGGCGGCCAACTCCAGCTCGGCCAACATGCAGGCGTGGGGCACGCTGTCCACCCCCGGTGGCAAGGATCGGTCGCCGCGCAGTTGCTGCAGGCGTTGGCCGCAGGCGCGGGCTTCTTCGATCTTGCCTTCCTGAAGGCTGACGCGGCAGCGTTCGAGCAGAGCCTGGGCAAGCAGACGAGGCCAGCGGCGGTGGTGAGCCATGGTCTCGACTTCGACGATGCGCTGTCGTGCCAGGCCAAGGTTGCCTTGTTGGCGCAACAAGGCCACGCTACAACTCATCGCGGCTTCAATGGACTCGAGAAAGCCGCTGGTGCGTACGAATTCCAGACTATCGGCCAGCAAGGCTGTCGCCTCGCTGGTGCGTCCTTGCAGCAAGCGCACACGCGCCAGCAAGGCGGCCGGCAGCGCACGCAGCACGGGGCCGGTGGCGCCGCTTTCGGCCAAGTCACCGAAGGCTCCCTCCAGGCGCGCAGCAGCTCCAGCCAGATGAGCCTGCTGCAGGTCGGCCAGAGCCTCCATGCAGTGTTGGTACAAGCGGTTGAAGGTGTAGCGCGTGCGTTGCAGGGGCTGCGATTGCATGGGCGGCAGGCTGTACAGCTCTTGCCATTGGCCTGCTTGCAGGAGCCCGTAGCGTTGCACGTTGGTGAGCACGTTGCAGATCCAGGGCCGGCCTCCCAGGTGCGGCATGCAGGCGATGGCCAGCGTGGCACCTTCTTCGGCGTGGTCGTCGAGAGCCAGCAACATGGCACGCAAGGCGCGCAACTCCCAGACTTGGACGTCGTCGTTTTCCTGGATCCCATCCAGCAACTGCTGGGCTTCATCGTGCTGCATGGCAAGCGCGGCGGCCCACGCCAGGGCCAGACGCATGGGGGCAGGGAAGGTGGGCAGATGCTCGCGCAGACGCCGCTGCCATTGCAGCAGCACCAGGAAGTCGCCTTGCTCGACCAGATCCATCGCGCAGCAGCGGATCCAGGCTTGAGCCTGCGTGGTGTCTCCGGCCGCCAGCGCCAGAGAGATGGCCTGGCTCCACCAACCCTGAGCGGCCAGCCACTGCGCGGCACGCATGCGGAAGTCCTGCATCAGATTCGGGTCGTCGCGCTCCAATAGTCGCATCAGGTGCTCGCGCAACAAGGGATGCAGGCTGAACCACTCGCCGTCGGCGCCATGCGAGCTCAGGAACAGTTGACGCCGCTCGAGCGCCTCGATGAACGCGTCTGCGCCGGGCCCCTGGCAGTGGGTCAGCATGGGCGCATTGAAGGTCTCCAGCAACCCCAATGGCAGCAGGCGCCGGAGGAAGTCCGCGTCGAGCCCTTTGAGCATGTCGTCGAAAAGCAGGCTCAGAGTGCGTGGCAAGGTGGCCAGACCGCCGCGAGGGTGGTTGCTGGCCGCCAGCAAGTAGGCTCTCAATGCGGTGCTCCAGCCGCCCGTGGCCTCTTGCACGGACGCCAGCTGATCGGCCGAGGGCGACTGGCCCGCGCGGGTCAGAAGGGCCTGGGTTTCTTCCGGCATGAATCGAAGGTGCTCGGCATCAATGGCCAGAATCAGCCCCCCTCGCGCGTGCTGCAATACGGCGGCGGGCACATCGTGTCGGCTGATGAGCAGCAGGTGCAATTGCGGCGGTGCGTGACGCAGCAACAGATGCAAGGCTGTTTCCAGCGTGGCTTCGCTCACGCGGTGGCAATCGTCCAGCACCATCAGCAAATGATCGGACTGGTCGTGAATGTCGTTGGCCAGCAGCGTCGCAATGGTGTCGGCTGACAAAACAGGCCATTCCCTTTCGAGCGCAAGCACGTCCAGCCCCAGCGACGGCATGGCTCGCTGCAAGGCCGCCGCCATGCAATACAGCAGGCCGGATGGCGTGTCATCGCTTTCGTCGAGAGTGAGCCAGGCGCTGGGGACGCCACGCGCCGTCAACGCTTCGACCCAAGCCGAGGCCAGCGTGGTCTTGCCGAACCCAGGCGGCGCCTTGATGACTGTCAGGGTCTGTTCGAGCAGCCGAGGAGAGAGGTCTTCAAGACGGGGGCGCGGCAGCACGCCACGGCCACGACGAGGAGGATGCAGACGCGTGGTCAACAAAGGCTGCTGCGGCGCTGTGGCCGACGTCTTGATATCGGCGGCCCCGCTCGTCGCGCCAATCCAAGCTGAGGACGATTCTTGCGGGAGGGGCTTCATGCCGAGTGTCTCCAAACTTCTCTTCTGTCGAAAGCGCGCGCGAACAGGATGTCGCGTGGGCTTGGCCATTCCGGCGAGGCGTTGGTGACAGATCGTCTCAGAGTTTGCTTTTCAACCAGACCAGTACTTGTGCCGAAGACAACTTGACCCGAACCTGCTTGCGTCGGCTGGTGTCGCCGCGCAGAAGCTCCAGCGTGTTGCGCGGTGTGTCGAGTTCGTCGGCGAGCCAGCGCAATAGCGCAGCGTTGGCCTGACCCTCGACAGGTTGCGCAGCGAGGCGCACCCTCAACGCGCCATCGTGCAAGCCGACCGCTTCGGTCCGCTTGGCGCCAGGCGCGACGCTCAGGTCAAGCACCACGCCGTCGGCTTGCAGGCGAATACACGGTGGCACATGCGCTGTGGCCTCGGTGGGGGCGCTGTTGTCTGGCGGGATGGCGGGGTGGCGGGGTGGCATGGATTGAATTGTCGACTGCCGCGCGCGGCAACGGATCAGCGCGCCCAATGAGAAAAGCCCGGCCGGAGCCGGGCTTTGAAACCAGCCGAAGCTGGTCGAGCTTACGAAGCGTCGATCCTCAGGGCTTGTTGCCCGTGGGGAACGGCCACGCAGCTTGAGGGCTGAGCGTGGTCTTCGCAGCGGGAGCCTTCTTGGCCGCAGGGGCAGGCTTCGCAGCAGGCTTCTTGGCAGCCGCTTTCTTGGCCGGAGCCTTCTTGGCAGCCGCTTTCTTGGCCGGAGCCTTCTTGGCAGCCGCTTTCTTGGCCGGAGCGGCCTTCTTCACTGCGGCTTTCTTGGCCGGTGCAGCCTTCTTGACTGCGGCCTTCTTGGCCGGTGCAGCCTTCTTGGCAGCGACCTTCTTCACTGCGGCCTTCTTGGCCGGTGCAGCCTTCTTGACTGCGGCCTTCTTGGCCGGAGCCTTCTTCACTGCGGCCTTTTTAGCCGGAGCAGCCTTCTTGGCTGCAACCTTCTTGGCCGGTGCAGCCTTCTTCGCTGCTACTTTCTTGGGAGCCGCTTTTTTTGCTGCGGCTTTCTTTGCGGGTGCAGCCTTCTTTGCTGCGACTTTTTTTGCAGTTGCCATCACATTTCTCCTTGATCAAGTTGCAAAGAGCAAAGTGCCACGGGTGTGACACCAAGATTCACCGCAGGCGCTTCCTTGATCAGTGGAGGCTGGCTTGGCGGCGAATGGGGAAACGACCCGCGCCAATCGCTTCTGTGGCGATTTGATTCGAGTCGTGTGTCTTGATCTCATTCGTCTTCTAGTTGGTCGGACCGGGGAGGTCAATCCCAGGAGAGTGCGCCACCGGACTGGTATTCGATGACGCGGGTCTCGAAGAAATTGCGCTCCTTCTTCAGATCAATCATTTCGCTCATCCACGGGAACGGGTTTTCCTCGTTCGGGAAGAGCTCTTCGAGGCCGATCTGCGTGGCGCGACGGTTCGCGATGTAACGCAGGTAGCCCTTGAACATCGACGCGTTCATGCCGAGCACGCCACGCGGCATGGTGTCTTCGGCATAGCGGTATTCAAGGTCAACGGCCTTCATGAACAGGGCTTTGATCTCAGCTTTGAACTCGGGCGTCCAGAGGTGAGGGTTCTCCAGTTTGATCTGGTTGATCAGGTCGATGCCGAAGTTGCAGTGCATCGACTCGTCGCGCAGGATGTACTGATATTGCTCGGCCGCGCCCGTCATCTTGTTCTGTCGACCCAGAGCCAGGATCTGGGTGAAGCCCACATAGAAGAACAGACCTTCCATCAGGCACGCGAAGACGATCAGCGACTTGAGCAGCTTCTGGTCGTTTTCGGGCGTTCCCGTGGAAAAGTTGAGATCCATGATCTGATCAATAAAGGGGATCAGGAACTCATCTTTGTCGCGGATCGCTTGAACCTCGTGGTAAGCGTTAAAAATTTCACCTTCGTCGAGACCCAGCGACTCCACGATGTATTGATAGGCGTGGGTGTGGATGGCCTCTTCAAAAGCCTGGCGCAACAGGAACTGGCGGCACTCGGGCGCCGTGATGTGGCGATAGGTGCCCAGCACGATGTTGTTCGCGGCCAGCGAATCGGCGGTGACGAAGAAGCCGAGGTTGCGCTTGACAATGCGGCGCTCGTCTTCGGTCAGACCGTTCGGGTCTTTCCAGAGGGCGATGTCGCGCGACATGTTGACCTCTTGCGGCATCCAGTGGTTGGCGCACGTGGCGAGGTACTTCTCCCAGGCCCACTTGTACTTGAACGGCACCAGTTGGTTGACGTCGGTCTGACCATTGATGATGCGCTTGTCGGCCACGTTGACGCGGCGCTCACTCGATGCCGAAACCGATTGCGATGCGTGTGCATGCGAGGTCGTCAAGGCAGCAGCGCCGGTGAGGTCGGCGAAGGTGGGGACTGCGGTGCGCTGAGTCGGTTGCGTGTTGAACGCTGCGGCTTCAAACGGTGACGGAGGCACGGGCCGCGCACTTTGAGGCGCAGCACCATTTGAAGCTTGAGAGGGTGAATGAGTGTCGTCGTCCCAGACCAGCATGGTTGACTTCCTATGGCTGTGGATTATGTGAGTGTTGCGTTGAAACACCAAGCACTTGTTGACAGTCGAGCGTCGAAGTTGTTGCGACCTCGCATCGAAATGCGAGGTCGTGTGCATGATGAATCGCGCTGAACGTTGAACGCGATGAACTGCGTGATCAGCTCATCGACGTTCTCTTATTGGCAGGCTTCGCAATCGGGGTTGTCGATCGAGCAGAACTTGATGTCGGTTGCTGGCTCTGCCGTCATCGCTTGCTGAGCTTGTGCTGCAGCTGCATCGATTGCCGACGGCGCTTGTGCAGCCATGCCGCCTGCGCTGCCTGCGCTCACGGCGTTGAGCTGGCCGCGCGACACGGTCGACTTCTCGGCGTGCGTGGCGCCCACGGTGCGCAGGTAGTAGGTCGTCTTCAAACCACGCAGCCACGCGAGCTTGTAGGTCTCGTCGAGCTTCTTGCCCGATGCACCGGCCATGTAGATGTTGAGCGACTGAGCTTGATCGATCCACTTCTGGCGACGCGCTGCGGCTTCGACCAGCCACTGCGTTTCGACCTCGAACGCGGTGGCGTATAGGTTCTTCAGGTCTTCAGGCACGCGGTCGATGCGGCGCAGCGAGCCGTCGAAGTGCTTGAGGTCCATGACCATGACGTCGTCCCACAGGCCGAGCTTCTTCAGGTCGCGCACCAGGTATTCGTTGACGATCGTGAACTCGCCCGAGAGGTTGGACTTGACCGACAGGTTGCCGAAGCACGGCTCGATCGACGCATCGACGCCGATGATGTTCGAGATGGTGGCGGTGGGCGCGATGGCCACGCAGTTGGAGTTGCGCATGCCGTGTTGCGCGATGCGAGCACGCAGGGCGTCCCAGTCCATCGACGCCGAGGCGTCGGCTTCGACGTAACCGCCGCGTTGTTCGGCCAGCAGCTTGAGCGAGTCGAGGGGCAGGATGCCGCGGTCCCACAGCGAGCCGCGGTAGCTCGAGTAGCGGCCACGCTCGGCAGCCAGCTCGGTCGAGGCCCAGTAGGCGTAGTAGCAGATGGCTTCGGTCGAACGGTCTGCAAACTCGACTGCCTCTTGGCTGGCGTAGGGCACGCGCAGTTGATACAGCGCGTCCTGGAAGGCCATCAGGCCCAGGCCCACCGGGCGGTGGCGCAGGTTGGAGTCGCGCGCTTTCTTGACGGCGTAGTAGTTGATGTCGATGACGTTGTCGAGCATCCGCATGGCGGTGCTGACGGTCTTCTTCAGCTTGTCGTGGTCGATGCCGCCGTCCTTGACGTGTTGCGACAGGTTGACCGAGCCCAGGTTGCAGACGGCGATCTCGCCATCGTTGGTGTTGAGCGTGATCTCGGTGCAGAGGTTGCTCGAGTGCACCACGCCAACGTGCTGCTGCGGCGAGCGCACGTTGCAGGCGTCCTTGAACGTGATCCAGGGGTGGCCGGTCTCGAACAGCATCGAGAGCATCTTGCGCCACAGGTCGGTCGCGCGCACTTTCTTGAAGAGCTTGAGCTCGCCACGTGCGGCCTTGTCTTCGTAGGCGGTGTAGGCAGCCTCGAAGTCTTTGCCGAACTTGTCGTGCAGGTCGGGGCAGGTGGCCGGCGAGAAGAGCGTCCAGTCGCCGCCTTCCATCACGCGCTTCATGAACAGGTCGGGGATCCAGTTCGCCGTGTTCATGTCGTGGGTGCGGCGACGGTCATCACCCGTGTTCTTGCGCAGCTCCAGGAATTCTTCGACGTCCAGGTGCCACGATTCCAGATAGGCGCAGACGGCGCCCTTGCGCTTGCCGCCCTGGTTCACGGCGACGGCCGTGTCGTTGACGACCTTCAGGAAGGGGACGACGCCCTGGCTCTTGCCGTTGGTGCCCTTGATGTGCGAGCCCAGGGCGCGCACGCGGGTCCAGTCGTTGCCCAGGCCGCCGGCGAACTTCGACAGCAGCGCGTTTTCCTTGATGGCTTCGTAGATGCCATCGAGGTCGTCGGGCACCGTGGTGAGGTAGCAGCTCGACAGCTGCGAGCGGCGCGTGCCCGAGTTGAACAGCGTGGGCGTGCTGCTCATGAAGTCGAAGCTGGACAGCACTTCGTAGAACTCGATGGCGCGGGCTTCGCGGTCGATTTCATTGAGAGACAGACCCATGGCGACGCGCATGAAGAAGACCTGCGGCAGTTCGATGCGGGTGCCGTGCACGTGCAGGAAGTAGCGGTCGTACAGGGTTTGCAGACCGAGGTAGTCGAACTTGTAGTCGCGGTCGGCCTTGAGGGCGGCGCCGAGCTTTTTCAGGTCGAATTGCATCAGCTTTTCGTCGAGCAGTTCGGCTTCGACGCCACGCTTGATGGCGAGCGGGAAGTATTCAGCGTAACGCGTGGCCATGTCGGCCTGCGTGGCTTCGTCGCCCAGCACTTCGCGGCGGATCGTGTGCAGCAGCAGGCGGGCGGTGGCGCGGGTGTAGGCCGGGTCTTTCTCGATCAGCGTGCGGGCGGCCAGGATCGACGCCTTGTAGACCTCGTCGATCGGCACGCCGTCGTACAGGTTGCGCTGGGTCTCGGCCAGGATCGGGGCGGCTTGCACCTCGCTGCCCAGGTTCGAGCAGGCCGATTCGATCAGGGCTTGCAGCTTGCCCAGGTCGAGCGGAATGCGCTGGCCCTTGTCGGTAACCGTGAGGGTGGGGTGCTGAACGGCGGCTTCTTCGCCGTGTTGTTTGCGCTCTTGCGCGCGGCGTTCGCGATACAGCACGTAGGCGCGGGCCACTTCATGGTGGCCGCCGCGCATCAGGCCCAGCTCGACCTGGTCTTGCACGTCTTCGATGTGGAAGGTGCCGCCGCTCGGACGCGAGCGCACCAAGGCGCGTACCACGGCTTCGGTCAGGCCGTCGACGGTTTCACGCACGCTGGCCGATGCGGCACCTTGCGTGCCGTGCACCGCCAGGAAGGCCTTCATCAGGGCCACCGCGATCTTGCTGGGCTCGAAGGACACGACGGCGCCGTTGCGTCGAATGATCTGGTAGCCGGCGTACGTGGTGAGGCCGGCGGCCGATGTAGCGGATGCGTCGGTGGCCGACGCAGTTGGCATGGATGGGGCGGCGGTGGTGACTGCTTGCATGTGATTCCCTCTAAAACCTTGATGAAGCGTGGCGGCTCGATGTCGCAACGACATCGGCCGATCAGCGAAAGACCTGTTTGTTGAAGTGAAGTCAGAAGATGTGCGCCGCGGGCGTTTGCATGCCTTCGCGAGCGGCTGGGCTACCGTTGCCTGGTGGTTGCTGGCGATCAGGTCGGTTGCGGTGTGAATGCACTATATCTAGGGCTGTTCGTTGCTTCAAGCGCTATCTGTAGTGTGTCGGGATTATCGCGCAGGGTCGAACGCCCCCTGACCGAACAGGGCGAATCGCGGAATGCCGCGTGGTTGCGTGCTGCGTGCGGCGCGGGCCGCGTCAGGCTTGGGCTGGCGAGTGATTTCGGCTGCCAGGCCGCATGGTTGCAAGATATGCAATCTTGATGAAGAAGCTCAGGCGCGCCGAGGCGGTTGACCACCGGGGAAATACCGATCGGGCCAACCCAGGTTCTTTGCCAGCGCCACCCAATCGAAAGCCGCCCCGGGGTCGCGTTTGCGGCCGGGTGCGACGTGCTCGTGGCCGACCACGTGAGTGATCGGGTAGACCTTGGCGATGGCGTTCAGCAGTGCCGTCAATTGCCCGTATTGCGCAGGCTCGAATGGGTGGTCTTCGAGGCCTTCGAGCTCGATGCCGATCGAGTAGTCGTTGCAGTTGCCGCGTCCTTGCCAGCTCGACTTGCCGGCATGCCACGCGCGATCGTCGGTGCTCACGAATTGCAGCAGCGAGCCGTCGCGGCGAATCACGAAATGGGCGGACACCTCGGCGCCGCGGATCTGCTGGAAGTAGGGGTGCGCTGACCAGTCGAGCCGATTGGTGAACAAGCGCTCGATGGCGTCGCCACCGTAGACCCCTGGCGGCAGACTGATCGAGTGGATGACCACCAGCGATACCTCGCTGTCGGCTGGACGCGGGCCGAAGTTGGGTGAGTCGATGCGCGCGGCCTTGCAATACCAGCCACCCGCCCAATCAGGCGATGCAGGGCTCATTCGACGCCGCCGATGTCGTCGTCGGGCGCCTTGCCACCGTCGCCGCCGTGGATGCCCAGACGCGCCATGCGGTAACGCATCTGGCGCAGCGACAGCCCCATGCTGGCGCCGGCCGCCGTGCGGTTGTAGCGGTGCTGTTCCAGCGCGCGCAGGAGGATGTTGCGCTCGACGGTGTCGAGGTAGGCGGCGAGATCGCCCGGGAGCGTGGTGTCGGGCAGAGTTGGCGCGGCCTCGGTTGCGGGCGGCGGCGGGGTGGTCGAGGCAGGTGCCGCGTCGGGCAATGGTTCTCCGGCATTGCCGGCGCGCAGCAAGCCGAGATCGTCCAGTTCGATGATGTGGCCGCCGCTCAAGGCCACGGCTCGGTGCAGCAGGTTCTCGAGTTCGCGGACATTGCCCGGGAAGGCGTGGTTGGCCAGGCGATCCAGCGCTGCGGGGCTGAGTTGCGGGGCCGGGTGCAAGCGGCTTTCGTCGGCGATGCGCGCCAGCACCTGCGCGCAGATTTCGGTGAGATCCTCCATGCGTTCGCGCAGCGGCGGCACCTGAATCTGGATCACGTTGAGGCGGTAATACAAGTCTTGCCGGAACCGGCCGGCGGCCACTTCGGCGGCGAGGTCCTTGTGCGTGGCGCTGACGATGCGTGCGTCGACCGAAATTTCGTTGACGGCCCCGACCGGGCGCACGGCGCGCTCTTGAATCGAGCGCAGCAGCTTGGACTGCATCGACAGCGGCAGGTCGCCGATTTCGTCGAGGAACAAGGTGCCGCCGCGTGCAGCCTGGAAGAAGCCCTCGCGGTCTTCGTTGGCGCCGGTGAATGCGCCCTTGCGATAGCCGAAGAATTCGGCTTCGAGCAATTGTTCGGGGATGGCGCCGCAGTTCACCGCGATGAACGGCGCGGTGGCCCGCGCGCTCACTTCGTGGATGGCTCGCGCCACCAGCTCTTTGCCGGTGCCCGATTCGCCATGGATCCAGACCGGCGCCATGCTGCGCGCCACCTTGCGGATCAACCCGCGCACCTGCTGCATGGCGCTCGACACGCCTGACATGCGCTGCAGCGCGGCGCTGCCGGGTTCTTCGAGATCGGCGCTGAGTTTGCGGTCGGCTGCAGCCTCGTCCTCGGCCTTGCGTGGCGCGGCGGGCTGCGTGGCCGTCGTGGCTGGGGGCGGCGCCGACTTGATGGACGGCAGGCTGCTGGGCTGGGTGGTCGG
>NZ_JAYSBZ010000060.1:0-20360 GCF_041915145.1 Aquabacterium sp.
ATCAGGTCGTCGCCCTGACCACCAATCAAGTCGCCAACCTGACCACCGCGCAGGTCGCCGCCCTGGGCACGGCTCAGGTCGCCGCGATGGAGACCGCTGATCTGGCGGCCATGACCACCGCGCAGATTGCCGCGTTGACCACTGCAGAAGTGACCGCGCTGAGCACTGCTCAGATCGTGGCCCTGACGACCGCCGAAGCTGCGGCGCTGACCACGGCTCACATCGCCGCGCTGCATACCGATCAGATCGCCGCGCTTGAAACGGCCGACCTGCGCGCGTTCACCACGGCGCAGATCGCCGCTCTGACCACCGACCACATCACGGTGCTGTCCACCACCCAGGTGGCGGCCCTGACCACGGCCGAGATCAAAGCGCTGACCACGGCCGACGTGGCCGCACTGAGCACGGATCAGATCACCGCGATGAGCGTTACTCAGGTGTCCAGCTTCAGCACGGCGCACATCGCGGCGCTGAGCACCGCTCAGATCGCGGCGCTTGAAACAGCTGATGTGGCGGCGCTGAGCACCGCGCAGATCCATGCGTTCAGCACGGCTGACATCGCCGCGCTGTCGACCAGTCAGTTCCAGGCGATGTCGGTATTCGACGTGCAAGCGCTGACCACCACGCAGATCGCCGCGATCTCCACGGCGGATGTGGCGGCCTTCACCACCACGCAGATCCATGCGCTGAGTGCGACACAGATCGCGGCCTTCACGACCGATCAGATCGTGGCATTGGAAACCACCGATCTGGCAGCCTTGAGCATGACGCAAGCAACGTCATTCACCAGTGCGCAAGTGGGTGTGATGACCACCAGCCAGCTCGACGTGCTGTTGGCGACCTCGCCGATCGTGCTCGACCTGAACGGCGATGGCGTGCACACCACGTCGGCCGCCCAGGGCGTGTCGTTCGACCTGAACGCCACGGGCAACGCGCATCAAGTGGGCTGGGTGTCAAGCCAAGACGGCCTGTTGGTGATGGACCGCAACCATGACGGTCAGATCAACAACGGCACCGAGCTCTTCGGCACCGCCACGCAGTTGGCCAACGGCCACCGCGCGGGTGACGGCTACACCGCACTGGCCGAGCAGGACACCAACCACGACGGCAAGATCTCGGCAGCCGACGCCGGCTGGAAGGATCTGCAGGTCTGGGTGGACGCCAACCACGACGGCAAGGTCGAGGCCGGTGAGCTGAAGACGCTGGAACAGCTGGGCATCGCCTCGCTCGACCTGCACGCCCAAGCCGGCACGCAGATCGACAACGGCAACCTGCTGGGCCTGGTGTCGGGCTACACGAAGACCGATGGCACGACCCACGCCATGGCCGACGTGTGGTTCGCCAAGCAGACCACCACGACCGAGACGACGACCACCACGACGGATCAGTCGGGTCAGCAGACCGACCAGCACACGACGACCACGACGACGCAGACCACCGTGCAAGTCAGCTTGCACGACGTGCTCGCCGCACCGGGCGCCGACCTGCTGGCCAACCTGCCGAGCGGCTCTGGCACCACGACCACCGGCACCACGGCAACCGACTCGCACACCGCGACGACGACAGCCACCACGACGACCAACGCGCTGGATGCCGCCATCGACACCCACGCCGCCGCGGCCACCACGGCGCAGCAACTGATCGACGACAAGCAGAACAACCTGCTGATCTAAGGTCGACGCGACCCAAGCCCGGGGCCACCCGGGCTGCCCGAGGGGATCTGGCTTACCACCAGGTCCCCTTTTTCATGCCCGGCGAGCCTGCGATTTGCGCTGCCAGATGCGGGCTTATCTGCACACCCGGTGTGGCCCACTCTCTCCACACTACGCAAGTCAACATGCGTCTTCAGGAGAGCGCCTTGAACCCTCGCTTCAGCCAAGTTGCCCTGCTCTGCCCCGAGGCCACGACTGGCGGCCCCGAGGCCTTGCACCAACTAGCGCACACGATCAACGACCTCGGTGGCAACGCCCGCATGGCCTACTTCGGCGCCAAGTCGCGGGTGCATCTGCTGCCTGACCGCATCCGCGCCGAAACTGCGCCCGACACGCCCGGCCTGAGCGCCTACGCGGCCTACGCCCCGCAGCTGGTGCAAGAAATGGTGTTCGGGCCGGACACCTTGCTCGTCTTCCCCGAGATTTCGGTGCAGCAGGCTCGGGAGGTACAAGCCGGCAACAAGGCCGTTTGGTGGCTGTCGGTGGACAACGCTTTGTCGCAAAACCCGAACCTGCGCTACCGCAGCTACCTCGAATACCTGTTCGCCGACGACTCGCTGGTGCACTTCTACCAGTCGGACTACGCCCGCGACTACCTGGTCGAGAGCGGCGCCCGCAAGATCTACCCGCTGTTCGACTACACCGACCCGAACTTCCTGCACATCCAGCCGCAAGCATCGGTGCCCAAGAACCGGGTGGCCTACTTTCCGCGCAAGGGCGGCGACAAGGCCGCGCTGTTCGTGGCGCAGTCTCAAGCGTCTGGCCAGCCGCTGGCCTTCGCCCCGATCGAGAACATGAGCAAGCCCCAGGTGAAAGAGACCCTGGAGAGCTGCGCCGTCTACATCGACTTTGGCCACCACCCGGGCAAGGATCGTGTGCCACGCGAGGCCGCCTGCGCCGGCGCCGTGGTGCTGCTGCACGAGCAAGGCGCCGCCAACTTCTTTGCCGACCACCCGCTGGACAAGCGCTACGTGTTCAGCCTGGCCGACATTCAAAGCGGCCAGTTGCAAGAGCGGGTGCGCCAGATCATTGCCGACCCGACCCCGCACCTGCACGCCCAGAGCTACTACCGCCAGAAGATCTGGCTGGAGCGCGAAGAGTTCAGTCTGCAGGTGAAGTCGTTCTTCTTCACGCCCGGCGGGTAGGGTCACAAATCGACCAGCTCACCGCCCGCGCTTTATCGAAAGAGGCGACGAGGCCCAATCAAGCCGGTGTGGCCATCGCCCGCACGATCTCTCGAGCCAGAAGCGGATAGCCCGAACGCTCGAGCAGCTCGCGCTGGATGTCTTCGATCAGCAAGGCGCGCTCGCGCAGGTGCTCGGGTTGGCTGAAGTAGCGCACCTTGTCGCGCAGCTCGGCCAGCGTGCGGTAGCTCACCTGCTCGTGGTGACGAGTGAGGTTGACGATGCCGTCGCGGTAGTCGGTGAGGCACAGCCCGCCGGCCATGATCACGTCGTGAAAGCGGTTGATCACGGCGTGGTCGAACTGCATCGACGACACGTTCAGGTTGACGGCGCTGCCGCGATAGATGCGCCGCAGCGCCTCGGGCTCGTAGACCGCCGGCTCGTAGCTCACGCCATCAGCCTCGACGCGCAGCGAGCGCTCCACGCCGTGCAAATAGGCCGGGTCGCCACCGAAGATCTTCGCCGCCGGCAACTGCGCGTTCTCGAACACCCAGCCGCGAAATTGCAGCGACTGATGCATGGTCTGCGTGCGCAGCCATTGGGTGTGCGCCACGCGCAGGGCCGTTACCTCGGCGGGGTTGCCAAAGTGCGCCAGCGCCGCGTTCGAATACGCCTCGACGGCCGGTTGCAGCGCCACGCCCAGATCGTGCTGGCGGGCGGCGAAAAGTTGGTTCATCAAGCCATCCACCGGCGCCGAGCCCGTGCTCTGGCGCAGGGCCGACGGCACCACGTGGCCAACGAACGAGGCCTCGTGGTCGAAGTGATCAAGCTCCGGCGCCGTGGCCGGTATCTCGCTGGCATGCGGCACCCACGCGGCGTGGGTGATACCGGCTTGCTGCAAGGCGCGCACGCTGTCGGGTTCGATGCACAGGTGGTAGGCCCGCGCATCCACGCGCTGCCAAGCCTGCAGGCGCGAGAGGCCCGCCAGGCAGGCTTGGCCGCTGAGCACGATGTCTTGATGCAAGAAGATCAACTGGCCGGCGAAGTGCTCAAAGAAGTGCGTCTGGCCCAGCGTCGTCGGCCCTTGAATGGCGTTGCTGCCGGCGTTGGTGAGGTAGACCGTTTGAGCCGGCTGCGCCTGCAGAAACTGCAAGAACGTCTGCTGGTTGAAGCCCTTGGGCTTGACCCACAGCACCTCGTGACCATGGCGCGCCAGCTCGGTGCCCAGCGCCGTGGCGATGCGCGTGTAGATCGGCGTGCCCGACTCTTCGATGTAGATGGTGGTCACGCCCGGTCTCGCTGCTGGGGTCTGGACCGCGCCTCAGCGCAGGCTCAACGCGTCGTGGGCGCCGCCCAGCTGCGTGTTGCGCCACATCGCGGAGTAGATCGCTTCGAGGTTGCGACAGAAGCCGGCCGTGTCGAACAGCGGCGAACTCAGGCGGTGCGCCGCCAACTTGGCCTTGACACCTGCCAGCACCTCGGGCTGCGAGGCGAGCTTGAGCGCCAGTGCCTCGTAGTCGGCCAACGAATGCGTCACCAGCTCAGGCAAGCCCACGGTGTTCAGCAGGCTGGCCGCCACGCGCGCCGGAAAGGCCTGGCCCATGTACGTGACGACCGGCAGGCCGGACATCAGCGCGTCAGCCGCCGTGGTGTGGGCGTTGTAGGGGTGGGTGTCGAGGAACATGTCCGCCTGGCGGTAGCGCGCCAGGTGGTCTTCGACGCGTGGCACGCGGGTGGCAAAGACCAGGCGGTCGGGCTCGACGCCCTGCGCCTGGGCATGCGCGCGCAGGTTCTTTTGGGACAGCTCGCTGCGCGACATCAGCCACAGCACGCTGCCGGGCGTCTGCTTGAGCAGGCGCATCCACACCGCAAACATGTGCGGCGAGATCTTGTAGTCGTGGTTGAACGAGCAGAACACCACGCCCGTCTCGGGCAGGCCGCATTCGGCGCGCGTGGGCGTGCGCTCGGCGATCTGGATGCCGCCGTCGGTGGGCAGATAGGTGTCGGGCAGGTAGACGACCTTCTCGTTGTAGTAGCCCTGGTGCTCGGGCGGGATCACGAAGCGGTCGGCAATGATGTAGTCCATGTACTTCGCGCCCAGCGTGCCGGGGTAGCCGAGGTAGTTGACCTGGGCGGGCGCAGGACGGTATGCGAAGACATCGGTGCGCGAGTCGGACGTGTAGCCCGCGAGATCGACGGCCACGTCCACCTCCATCTCGCGCATCAGCTCGGCGATCTGGCGCGAGCTCATCTGGCGCGCATCGATGAAGCGATCAAACGCCTGCACCATGCGGCCGCGCAGGCGGCTGTTGTCGTCGATGCCCACAGAGATGGCGATGGTCTCGAAGCGTGATTTGTCGTGCCGCTCGAAAATGCCGGCCATCAGATGCCCCACCGGGTGCTCGCGCAGGTCGGGCGAGACGTAGGCCAGGCGGATCTTGTCGTGGCGATAGCGCTCGCCGCGCCACAAGGGCTGGTGGTGCTGCTCGAACTTCTGGGCAAAGGCCTGGGCGCAGGCCTGGTGATCGGCTGCCACATCGGAGATGGCCATGAAGCCGAGCGACTTGCACACGCGCTTGCCTTGGCGCACGCCGTCGACGATCTGCTGCGAGAGCGCGTCGAAGTCCGTCCAGTCGCAAGCGTGCAGGCGCTCGTAGGTCAGCAGGCCGAGTCCGAAGTCGTAGTTCGGGTTGATGGCCAGCAGGCGCTGGAACATCGCCGTGGCTTCTTCGGGCCGCTTGAATTCGGACAGCATGATCGCGCAGTTGCCCAGCGCGTTTTCGTAATTCGGGTTGATGCTCAGCACGCGCATGAAGCGCTCGAGCGCCGGGCCGTGCTGCAGCATCTCGCGCAGCACCGCGCCGCTGTTGACGAGCGCCTCGACGTAATCGGGCTTCAGCTCCAGCGCGCGGTCATAAGCCTGCAGCGCGGCCTCGCGCTGGCCAGCAGCTTGCAAGGTGGTGCCAAAGGCAAACCACAGCGGCGCGAAGGTGGGCGCCACCTGCGTGCCATGCGCCAGCAGGCCCAGCGCCTCGTTCACCTCGCGGCGGCCCATCAGCACGGCGGCCAGCGAATACAAGGCCACCGGGTCGTTGGGGTGGCGGGCCAGATAGTTGCGGAACATCGGCTCGGCCACGTTGACGCGGCCCTGGCTCTGGTGCTCCACCGCCTGAATCAGCTGGGCCTGGTCGTTGGGCGGCTCAGTGGCGGCCGGCACTGAAGTGGGGGCGTCTGCGACGAGGTCCATAGGGTGCGAGGGTTGGAGCGAGTTATCGGGGCTCATTGCGACGCCTGCTGCGGGTCGAGCCAGGCGGCCAGGCCGGCGCCCAGCGAGCGCAATTGCGCGTTGGCCTCGTAGCCGTCGTGCAGCGCGTTCACATAGGCGATGCGCAGGTTGTAGTGGTCGCTCTCGGCCGACATCACGTCGAACAGCGAGCGGCGGCCCAGCTCCGACCATTGGCGGAAGGTGTTGTCGCGCACGCGGTCGCTGTCGCGCAGCACCACGGCGTAGCTCTTGGCGCGGACAAAGGCCGAGGTGGCCGAGTCGTGCACTTCCACCGCCTTCGACTGGCGAGACGAAATCAGCTCGGCCTCGCGCTCGCGCGCCGCATCGGCACGCTTGAGCGCGGCGCTCATGGCAGCCTGGTCTGAAAAGCCGTTGAAGATCGTGTAGCTCACCGTCACGCCGGCCGTCCATGAACCCGAGTTGACCGAGCCCGAACGCCCGGCGGCCTTCGAGACCAGCCAGTTGAGCTGCGGTTTCTGCCCGGCCGACACGGCCTTGGCGTAGTTGTCGAGCGCCTCGGCTTGCAGGTGCAACTGACGCACCTCGCTGTTGTCGAGCAGCTGCCGGGTGATGTCGAGCAGATCAGGCACCGGCATCAGCGGCACCGTGATGCCGTCGCCGGGCTGGTAGTCGGCGCCGATCTGCTTGCGCAGGCGGGCTTCGATCTGGCGGGTCTGGGCGATGGCCGTGTCGCGCGAGATCTCGGCTTGCAGCTGGGTCTTGCGCGCCTGCACCAGCTCGCTGGCGCGGCCTTTGTCTTCGGCGACGATCTGTTCGAGCACGTTGACGAGGCAGCTCATCTTGCGCGCGTATTGCTGGTAGACCTGGGCCTGCAGCCGATAGCGGTTGCGCTCGACGGCGGTGGTCACTGCGTCGAGCACCACCTGCTCGCGGGCCGACAGATAACCGAGCTGGGCCACATCGGCCAGGCGCGAACGCCAGTCGATCACGTAGCTGGTGCGACCGAAGTCGATCAGCGGCGCGCCCACGTTCAAGGCAAGACTGGTCTGGCGACCATTGGTCGAGACATTGACGTCGGCCTCGGTGCGCCCCATGCGGCCGCTCACGGCCACTTGCGGGTAGCGCGCGCCTTTGGCTTCGTCCAGGTCATGCGTGGCGGCCTGAGCTTCGAGCTGCGCGGCCGATACCTCGGCGCTGCGCTTCGAGGCCTCGCGCACGATGGACTGCAGCTGGGTCAGGGGGTCGTCGGCCTGCTGCACGTTCGAGCCAACCGCGGCGGCCGTGGTGAGCGACACCGGCCGCATCCATTTCGACGCGGCCTTGGCCACGTTGGATCGAGCAGGCTCGACCAACGCGGCCTCATCGGTGCATTGCGTCACGGCATGGCTGGCGGGGAGCCAGCCGGTCAGGGCCGCAACAGCAACAAACCGGGCAACAGGGCCCGGTCGTTTCGCAAGCAGATTCGTGGCGGTGCTCATAGGGCGCTAACGCTCCCGGAAGGCTTCTCTCGACTTCATCATCGGCTTGAGCATGTACTCAAGAACCGTGCGCTCGCCGGTACGCATCTCGATGGAGGCGGTCATCCCCGGCATGACGGCAATCGACTTGCCGCCTGCTTGCAGTGTCGATTGATCGGCTCGCACCAAAACCCGGTAATAACTGGTGTCTTGCGGGGTATTTTTGTCTTTGTCGTCGCCCAAGGTGTCGGGGCTGATGTATTCGATCACCCCCTTGATACCGCCGTAGGTGTAGTAGTCGTAGGCATTGAGCTTGACCTCGGCGGGCAGGCCGATCTTGATGAAGCCCATGTCCGCCGGCTTGACCTTGGCCTCGACCAGCATGCGCTTGCCCACCGGCACGATCTCGAGAATCGCCGCCCCCGGCTGCACCACGCCGCCCAGGGTGCCCATGCGGATGTTCTTGACCATGCCGCGCACCGGCGACTTGATCGTGGTGCGGCGCACCACGTCGCGCCGGGCGATCTGCTGCTCTTCCAGCCCGGCCAGCTCGGTCTGGGCCTTCACCAGCTCGGCGGTGGCATCTTGCCGAAAGCGGTTGATGCGCTCTTGAATCTGCAAGGTCATGTCGTTGGCCTGGCGACGCAGGCGCATCACCTCCACCTCCGACAGCATTCCCTTGGCCGCCAGCCGCTCCGACATGCCCAGCTCGTTGTTGAGCAGTTGCAGGCTGCGGCGGCTCACGCCCACGGCCTCGTCGAGCGCCTGGCGCCGCGCCTGGTAGGCCTGGGTTTCGCTTTCCACCACGCCAGGGGTCTCGGTCACCTCGTCGGGGAACACCAGCGGCTGGTTGCCGGCCTCGGCTTCGAGCCGGGCGATGGTGGCCTTGAGGGCAATCTGCTTGGCGTGCCCTTCGTTCTGCTGGGCCTCGAAGCGGGTCGGGTCGAGCTGCAGCAGGTCTTGGCCCACCTCGACCAGCATCCCCTCTTTGACGAACATCGTGCGCAGGATGCCGCCTTCGAGGCTCGCGATCACTTGCTCGCGGCCATCCGGCACCACGCGGCCCTCCGCGCGCGCCACCTCGTCCACGTGGGCAAAGGCCGACCAGACGCAGGCCGTCAGCACCACGATGAACATCAGGTACAGCGCCCAGGTGGCACGCGGCGTGGCCTCGGCCAGTTGAGCCTCCTTGACGCCCACCAGGAAGCGCTCGTCCCCCGGGAAGTACTGATCTCCCTTACTGAACCTGAACATCACGACAGCACCTGACTCATGCGGCAGAGGCCAAAGTGGGTGCCGGCTGCGGTTGGGCTGGCGCCTGCGGCGGAGCCGGCTGCAGCGGGGGCGCCTGCGGCGGGCGCGCCACGACTCCGGCGGGTCGGTTGCCCGCCAGCGCCGACAGCACCTGGGCCTTGGGCCCGTCGATCAAGACCTTGCCGCCATCGACCACGATGATGCGGTCCACCAGGTCGAGCAAAGCCGGGCGGTGCGTGACCACCACCAGGGTGCGCTGCCCCACGGCGCCCCGCAGGTGGTTGATGAAGTCCACCTCGGCCTGGGCGTCCATCGAGCTGGTGGGCTCGTCCATGAGCAAGATCTGAGGCTGCGTGACGAGGCAGCGCGCCAAGGCGACGAGCTGGCGCTGGCCACCCGACAGCAACGCGCCCATCTCGCCCACCGGCAGGTCGAAGCCCATCGGGTGCGCGGCGGCAATGCGGTCCAGCCCAGTCAGGCGAGCCACGGCCAGAAAGTTGTGCGGGTCGATATTGGGCCGACCCATGAAGATGTTGTCGCGCAGCGTGCCTTGAAACAGCCGCGGCTCTTGCGACACGAAACCCACCTGCGTCCTGAAGTCCGCCGGGTCGATCTGCCGCAGGTCGATGCCGTCCACCTGCACCAGGCCTTCAGTGGGTTGATACAACCCGCCGAGCAGCCGCAGGATGGTCGACTTGCCGCTGCCGATCTTGCCCAGAATGGCCACGCGGTCGCCCGCCCGGATCTGGATGCTCACACCCTTGAGCACGGTGGGCGCATGCTGCTGGCGCCCTTGCGGGTAGGCAAAGCTCACGTCACGCAAGGCCAGCTCGCCAGCCAGTTGCGGGCGCGCCAGGTAGCGTTTTTCGGGGTCTCGCTCGGTGGGTTGGCGCATCAGCTCGTTGAGCATGTAGAGCGCCGCCTTGGCCCCCTGGTAACGCGAGGCCAGGTTGACCACGCTGCCCAGCGGCGCAATCGCCCGACCCGCGAACATCACCGCGCCAATCAGGCCGCCGCCCGTAAGCTGGCCCTCGTTGATGAGGTGCACACCCCACACCAGCATGGCCAGCGTCACCAGCTGCTGCGAAATCATCGCGAAGTTGTTGACCCAGCTCGACACAGCCCGCGCGCTCAGCGCCGACTGCGCCGCCTGCGCGTTGGCCTCTTCGTAGCGCCGCAAGAAATGCGCTTGCGCGCCAGCGGCACGCAAGTCTTCAAGCCCCTCGACCGCCTCGACCAGCACCCCGTGCAGGTCGGCGTGCTGCCGCATATTGGCCCGCATGTAGCGCCGCAGCAAGCTTTGTATGCCCCACGACATGCCCAGCACGATCGGGATCGACAACACCAGCACCCACACCAGTGGCCCGGCCACGAAGCCGGTCATGGTGACGAACAAGACAATGAAAGGCAGATCGGTGAGTGCCGACAAGGTCGCCGAGGCCGAGAACTCGCGCACCACCTCGATCTGCGCCAGGTAATGCGCAAACGAGCCGGCCGATTCGGGGCGGTTTTCGAGCTTGATCGCCAGCGTCTGCCTGAACAGCAACGAGCCCAAGGCCAGGTCGGCCTTCTTGCCGGCCAGGTCGATCAAATAGCTGCGCAGCTGCCGCGCCACCATGTCGAACATCACCGCCACCAGCGTGCCGGCAGCCAGCGCCCAGAGCGTGACCATGGCCTTGTGCGGGATCACCCGGTCGTACACCGCCGACGTGAACATGCCGGTGGCCAGCATCAGCACGTTGCTGAGCATCGCGGCCACCATGGCCGAGCGGTAATAAGGGAAGAACTTGCGCAGCGTGCCCCACAACCAGTGGCGCTGCGGGTCGTCGCCCGGCCCCGTGGCCGCTCGTTGCCCCTCGGGGCGCAGCGCGGCCATCAAGGCAAAGCCGGTGTATTGCGGCAGCAGTTCGGCTTCCGACACCTCGCACACATGCGGCTCGGGGCCTGGCAGCACGATCTCGAACCGGGCCTGCCGATCGCCCTTGCTGCCCGCGTCGGGCAGGCGCTTGGTGACCACGCAGGCATCGCCGTTCTTGAGCAGCAGCACCACCGGCAGCAGCAACGACAGAATCTTGCCCGGCTGGCGTTGCACCACGCCGGCGTTGAATCCGGCCTCACGCAGCACCGTCAACGCCTGATTCGGCGTCATGGGGCCGTCCAGCGCCACGCTGCCCAGCAAAGACTGCTCGGTGCGATCCACCCCGTAGTAGCGACACACCCACAGCAGCGCCTGCAGCAATGGGTCCGCGCCCGAACCCACCGCAGCACCGTGCGGCAAAAGTTCAGGCGACCCGCTGAGGTCGTCTGGGACGGGGGTGGCGTCGGTCACCAACAGGTTGCTCCCGGGCTGGCAATTCGTAACAGCGCCTCAATGGCGCACCCACAGGCGCGACAGACGCCTGCGATTTCAACCCGATGCTAGAGATCTGCAACCCACCCCTTGACGGCAAAAGCGCAAGGTTTCGGGCGCATTTCAGAGCCACCCCCTGATCGGAGACCCCGGATTACCCCCCTCATCTGATGGGTATTGGGCAAGCCTTCTTAAAAAGACAAGCTATTTGGCCAGCCCATCTTGTAAGTTTTCTTTTTTTGTTCGGTTTACTCGTTCAGCGATTCGTTGCCTCAAATCCAAGGCGGTGTCGGCGCGTTTCATGGGGTTCCTCGGCCGACACACACCCTCGTTTCATGACTTGCGACGTCGCAAAGTGCCGGGTTTTCCAGCAATTCCCGCTCTGACAGACCTTGAATCCAACGTTCAATTAATCAGGCGAGAACTTTGAATCTCGATCCACAGTCAATGGAATACCTATCACCCAGTTAAATATGCACCAACACGGTGCATATTAGCAATTTGCCAAACAATTCACGCTTTTTTGAATGGCCGGATTAGAGCCCCCCCTATTCAAAGGATGTGACAAGCTGTTCGACCTTTCGAAAATACCGTCACACCTCCGATGAGGCGTTACAAATCTAACATTCGGCAACATTCAAGAGGTTCTGCATACCGCACTCGCGTCAGCAGCCTCAGGGGAAGCAATCATGCTGCAGGTGTTTCAACAACAGGCGCCCGTGTCGCCTCGCACGCAAATGCTGGCCGATGGCTTGCTGTGCTTCTTCGCCATTCCCCTGGCCGCCGTCTCCATGCACGTGTTGCCGCTGGACGCCGCCATTGCCAGCCTGATGCGCCCCGACGTGGTGTTGGGCACGTTCGGCTTCGCCTTGTTCATGTCGCTGCTTTACTCGTTCGTGGGCATGTACCGCCAGGGCGCCATCACGGTCAGCGGCGGCGCCATGCTGGGCCGCGCCGCCATGGCGCTGCTGATCGGCGTGTCGCTGACGTATGTCACCGTCAAGTCTTTTGCCGATGTCGACTACGCCCGCAACTTGGTCGCCTACGTGTCGTTCTACTTGGTGCTGGGCTGGGTGATCGTGCGCGTTTCGATCTACGCGGCCTACCAGGCCGGCGTGGAGGCACCGCGCGTGCTGATCATCGGCACCGGCGCCGAGGCGCTCGGCGTGGCACAGGACCTCAAGACCAAAGGGCCTTCGCAGCGCTCGGTGGTGGGTTTCTATCCGTCAAGCACCAACGATCATCTGTCGCCCAACCCGCTGGTGTTCTCGTCGCAGCTGTCGATCCCTGAAATCGTGCGGCGTCACAACGTCAACGAAGTCATCGTGGCCGTGCGCGAACAGCGCGGTGGCGGCGTGCCGATGGACCAACTGCTCGATTGCCGCATTCGCGGCATCCCGGTCATGGACTTGGCGGGCTTTTACGAGCGCACCAAGGGCGAAGTGCCGATCGACAGCCTGAAGGCCAGCTGGCTGGTCTACGGGCACGGCTTCGTGCAGAGCGCGGCTCGCCAGTTGTCCAAGCGCGTGTTCGACGTGGCCTCGTCGGCGGTCTTGCTGGTGCTTGCCTCGCCGGTGATGTTGATCACCGCGCTGGCCATCAAGCTCGAAAGCCCGGGCCCCGTGATCTACAAGCAAGAGCGCGTGGGCCGTGCCGGCCGCACCTTCATGTGCCTGAAGTTCCGCAGCATGCGCGCCGATGCCGAAAAAGACGGCGTGGCACGCTGGGCGACCAAGAACGACTCGCGCATCACCCGCGTCGGCGCCTTCATCCGCAAGACCCGCATCGACGAGCTGCCCCAGTTGCTGAGCGTGTTGCGCGGCGAAATGAGCATGGTCGGCCCGCGCCCCGAGCGGCCGTCGTTCGTCAAGCAGTTGCAAGAGCAGATTCCGTACTACGACGTGCGCCACAGCATCAAGCCGGGCGTGACCGGTTGGGCCCAGGTGCGCTATCGCTACGGCTCGACGCTGGAAGACGCTCGCAAGAAGCATCAATACGACCTGTTCTACGTGAAGAACAACTCGCTGCTGCTCGACTTCAAGATCCTGATCGAGACGGTGAGCGTGGTGCTGTTCCGCGAGGGCGCGCAATAAGTGGCCTGCGCTTGCTGACCTGATCAGGCTCATTCGGCCTGGTCCCGAAGGCTGAGCGACCCGCAAATGGGCGCCGTGCGGCGCATGGGCATGATCCAGACCGAACGGCATCTGGCCGGACTGCGAACGCTGATCATTGGCGACCTGTCCAGCGCTGACCAGATCGTATTGCTGCTGCACGGCTACGCGATGCTGCCGGAAGATCTCGCCCCGTTTGCCCAGGCCTTGCAAGCCGGACGCACCGCGTACGTGCTGCCTCAGTCCAACCTCCCAGCCCCCAGCGGAGGAGGCGCCTGGTGGCGCATTGACGAAGCCGCGAAGCAACGTCAGCTGATGCAGGGCCCGCGAGACTTGGCCGAATCCGAGCCGGAAGGCCTGCCCGCAGCGCGTCTTGGCATAGAACGCCTGCTGGCCGAGCTCTTTGCGCTAGCTCCGGGGGCACGCTTGGTGCTGGGAGGGTTTTCGCAAGGTGGCATGCTGGCCTGCGATGTCGCCTTGCATACGGCCACCCCGCTGGACGCCCTCTTCTTGCTATCGGCCTCAATGCTGACGATCTCCCGCTGGCGCCCCCTGCTGACCCGACTCTCCGCGCGTCCGGTTCTGGTCGCACATGGTCGCGGAGACGACAACCTCGCTCTGGCGGCCGGCGAACGCTTGCGCGACGCATTGACCGCAGCCGGCGCCCAAGTGCGATGGGTGCCATTCGACGGCGGTCACCAGATCCCGCCGACCGTGTGGCGACACCTGAGGCGCTTTCTGGGCGAACGTGCAGCCGTTGACGCCCACCTTCGCACGCCAGCCAAACCGTCCTGAAGCGAAGACCCGGCGCATGCCGAGCCTGCTTCAACCGCGCCGCGTAACCGGCTCCAGGGGTTCGCCGCCGGACGGTATCCCTCATTGAAGTGATGACGCGGGGCAATCATCAAAGTTGCCTTGAGTCAATTCTCCAGCCAGCCAAGCCTCATAAGGTCGAGGCTGTCGCCGCCCGTCGGTTCTTTGCAGCGTTCACCTCATGACAACCTCCTCGACCATCTCTCCCCAGCTCGAAACTGTGCGACGCATCGCACGCGACGTTGCTGGCCCGTTCGCCGTCTCGGTTGACCGTGAAGGCCGCTTCCCGCAAGAAGCCATCTCGGCCCTGCAGTCCGAAAAACTGTTGTCGGCCTACGTGCCGACGCGGCTTGGCGGACTGGGCCTGAGCGTGACCGAGCTGAGCTTGATGTGCGAGGCGCTCGGTCAGCGCTGCGCGTCAGCCGCCATGGTCTTCGCGATGCATCAGGTGCAGGTAGCTTGCGTAGCGCGACACGGCCGCAACGAGTTCTTCCAGAACTACATGACTGATCTGGTGCGCGATCAACGCCTGATCGCCTCGGTCACATCCGAAGCCGGCGTCGGCGGCTCGGTGCGGACCAGCATCTGCAATATCGAGCGAAGCGGCGACGCCTGCAGCGTGCGCAAGGACGGCACGGTGGTGTCCTACGGCGAGGCGGCCGACGATCTGCTGATGACGGTGCGCCGCACGTCCGAGGCCGTGGCCAGCGACCAGGCCCTGGTGCTGGTGGCCAAATCCCAGTGCGACCTCATCCCCACCAGTTCGTGGGATTCGATGGGCATGCGCGGCACCTGCAGCCCGGGCTACATCGTCAATGCCCGATTCAAGCCCGATCAGATCGTGCCCGACCCGTTTGCCGACATCAACGCCCACACCATGGTGCCATGGGCGCACATCCTGTGGTCATCCGCCTGGCTGGGCATTGCCACCGACGCCGTCACCCGGGCCCGCTCGTTCGTCAAGGACACGGCCAAAAAGCTCGGCGCCACGCCGCCCACCGCGGCGCGGCTGAGCGAGGCATCGGCTCTACTGCAATTGATGCGCGCCCAGGTGCGCGAACGCGCCCAGCACTACGACCAATTGCTGGCGCGGCCCGACGGCGGAGCCGACGTGCTGTCGTCCGTGCCTTTCGCGGTGCAACTCAATCACCTCAAGCTCAACGCATCCGAACTGGTCGCGGAAATCTGCACCAAGGCACTGCGCATCACCGGCATGACCGGATATCGCAACGATTCACCCTATAGCGTGACACGTCATCTGCGCGATGCTCACTCGGCGGCGCTGATGATCGGCAACGAGCGCATCCACGCCGCCAACGGCGCGCTGCATCTCGTCTACAAGGACGAGGCCCTGTAGCTGTGGCGTTGTTGACACCCCGCAAATAAAGGTTGGCTGGAGCGGAACTGAATGGAATCATGCCCCTCGAAACCACGGCTACACTGCGCCCGGCTTGCTGCTGAAGCTGCTTTGTAATTTGCACATGCTATGGTTGCCGCCGCCTACCGGATGGCCGGCCATCGTTTCCATGTGTTTTGTCAGTTTCCTGCACCAGGCTGGTTCACCAACCAGATTGTTTCGATAGTCCGAGCCGCGTCAGACGGCTGATTCACAACCGCCTTTGAGCACCGAGGAGCACCTTTCTTATGTTTGGCACCAGCCGTAATCTGCCCCATCAATCTGGTCGCATCGCCTTGCGCGGCGCGCTGACCATCAGCGTCATCGTAAGTGCCGTCGCGCTGGCAGCCTGTGGCGGACACAAAGACAAAGCCACCCAAGTCGCCGCCAAGGTCAACAAGGAAGAGATCTCGGTGCACCAGATCAACTTCGTGCTCTCCCAGGCACAAGGCATCAAGCCCGAGCAGCGCGACGCTGCCAGCAAGGTCGTGCTGGAGCGACTGATCGATCAAGAGCTGGCCTATCAGAAGGCACAGGAACAGAAGCTCGACCGCGACCCCAACGTCCTGCAAGCCATTGAGGCCGCCAAGCGCCAGATCGTGGTGCAAAACTACATGGCTAAGGTCGCCAGCGCGGCCAAGCAGCCGTCTGACGTCGAGATCAAGCAGTACTACGACTCCAAGCCAGCATTGTTCAGCGAACGCCGTATCTTCAGCCTTCAAGAGCTGGCCGCCGATGTCAAGCCCGAGCAGACGGCTGCCTTGAAAGCCAAGCTGGCCGGCGCCAAGAGCATGCAAGAGGTCGTTGCCACATTGCAGGCTGATGGCATTCACTACAACGCCAACCAGGCTGTTCGAACCGCCGAACAACTGCCACTGACGCAGCTCGACACCATCCATCAAATGAAGGATGGTCAGATCCTGATCGAAGAGATTCCGAGCGGCCTGCATGTGGTCATCCTCGCGGCGTCCGAATCGAAGCCCGTCGCGCTGGCACAGGCCAAACCGTTCATCGAGCAATTCCTGCTCAACGAACGCCGCCGACAACTGGTCGAGGCAGAAGGCAAATCCCTGCGCAATGCAGCCAAGATTGAATATGTCGGAACCTTCGCCAAGAGTCCGGGCAGCCCGGCTTCTGGTGCCGAGGTTGCTGTACCCGCGCTGCCAGGTGCCGCATCTCAGTAAGCGCCCCGTCAGCTGTTCGCCTCACTCGTCGATAGGGCCGCCTTGTGCGGCCCTTTTCCGTTGCAAAACGGCCAGCCGTGCTCAAGTCTCACCCGGCGCAATGCCGGCAAGCGCTCGAACGCGCAAGACACCTTGCCAAAGCGACTTGGGAATCAGCAGAACCAGCTAGAATGCGCGGCGCTGCGGGTGTAGTTCAATGGTAGAACGGCAGCTTCCCAAGCTTCATACGAGGGTTCGATTCCCTTCACCCGCTCCACTGCATCTTTCTGCGGAGGTCCGCTGAAATCCAAGGGAGTCTGCAAGTCGTTGTCACGCAACGGTTTTCTCTCTCTTTGATGTTCTGCTGTCATCCACGGAAATCCGCCTGAAGCCAGGACTTTTATGTCCATGATTGTGTCCATTTTTGCGGGCACGACCGCTTCCGGATTGTTTGTAGAGGCGCGCAGGTGATGTGACCAGCATCGAGTTCCTGACTCACGTTCAGGAGCTAGAAGCATGGCACTTTCCGACCTGGCCGTTCGACGCGCCAAAGCCACCGGCAAGGACTACACCCTCCCCGACACGTTGGGCCTCTCCCTCGCTGTTGCAGCGACGGGAGGCAAGACCTGGCACTTCCGCTACTACTGGCTCAAGGAGCCCAAGCGGATGTCGTTCGGCACCTATCCCGAGGTATCGCTGCTCGAAGCCCGCGCGCTGCGCGACGAGGCGCGCGCCTTGGTGGCCAAGAGCATCAACCCCCGTGTTCACCGCAAGCAGAAGCGCGCCGCGGTCAAGCTCGCCGGCGAGCACACCTTCGAGGTCATCTACAGGAAGTGGTTTGCCCATCGTGCGCTCAGCCTCAAGAAGGGCCGGCAGACCACGCACTCCATCCTCCCGCGCGTCTTCGACAAGGATGTACTGCCCTACCTGGGCAAGCGCTCGATCTACGAGATCAAGCGCTCCGACCTCTTGGACGTGATCGCCAAGATCGAGAAGCGCAAGGCGCTCTCCGTCGCCGAGAAGGTCAGGACGTGGTTGAACCACTTGTTTCGCTACGCGCTGGTGATCGTGCCGGGGCTGGAGCAAAACCCGGCGTCCGACCTCGATGTGGTCGCCGTGCCGTTGCCGCCGGTGAACCACAACCCGTTCCTGCGCATGGAGGATCTGCCGAAACTGTTGCAGCGGCTGCGCAAGTACCGCGGCAGGCTGCGCACCCAGCTTGGATTGCGGCTGCTGTGCCTGACCGGCGTGCGCACGGGCGAGTTGCGGCTGGCGACGCCCGATCAGTTCGACCTCGACAAGGGGTTGTGGATCATCCCGCCCGACGTCGTGAAACAGTTGCAGGTGGACATGCGCAGGAAGCGCCAGCGGCCGCAGGACATTCCACCGTACATCGTGCCGCTGTCGGTGCAGGCCATCGAGATCGTCCGGCACATGCTGGAGGAGTTCAAGCCGGCCCAGCGCTATCTGCTCCGGCACGACAACGACCTGAAGAAGCGCATGAGCGAGAACACCCTCAACGGTGCGCTCAAGCGCATGGGCTACCGTGACCTGCTGACCGGGCACGGCATCCGGGCCACGATGTCCACCGCGCTCAACGAGTTCGGCTATCCGAAAGCCTGGGTGGACGCGCAACTCTCCCACGTCGATCCCAACAAGGTCAGCAGCACGTACAACCACGCCGAGTACGTGGAGCAGCGCCGCCGCATGATGCAGGATTGGGCCGACCGCCTCGACCTCTTTGAGCAGAACATGGTCGAAGCGGCGAGCATGCCGCTCACCATTCACCTGGAAGGCGTGCCCGCCATCGGGGGCGATCCCGCTGACAGCGCACCGCCCAGGGCGGCGACGACGCCGATCCTGCTCGTGACC
Organism: Aquabacterium sp.; assembly: GCF_041915145.1. GTDB lineage: Bacteria > Pseudomonadota > Gammaproteobacteria > Burkholderiales > Burkholderiaceae_C > Aquabacterium. The sequence continues at coordinate 18,500 of NZ_JAYSBZ010000060.1, forward strand.
AAGCCTGGCGATGCGATGCCGCTGGTGTCAGCTGCGGCGCAGCGGCTGCCGGCGGTCACGGCGCCGCGCTCGGTGATGGAGCAGCCACTGTCCGACGTTCAACGCAAGCGGATGGAACTCGTCGATGTTTTCGAGTCGCCGCACAACCTTCCGGTCGTCGAGTTCGCCAAGATGGCGGGCAAGTCGCGCCGGTGGATCAGCTACGAGATCAAGGCGGGCAACCTGCTGGCACTGAACCTGGGAAACCGCGGCCAGCGGGTGCCGGACTGGCACCTCGACCCGCTCAAACACGAGCTGGTCCAGTCCGTCATGAAGCTGAGCCGGGGCGCGGACCCTTGGCAGATTTACCACGCGCTGCTGCAGCCGCGTGCGATGCTGCGCGGCCGCTCGGCCCTGGAGGGCGCCACCGCCAACAATCTCGACAAGATCATCATGGCCGTGGTCACGAGCGTGAAGGCAAGCGAGTGGGATCAGGAGAAGGTGGTGGGGTTCGCATAGCAGCCTTGCGCTGCGCCCCTCATCAGGACACGGAACGGGCGCGGCGCGCGAATCGCTCCTGGGGCTCGGTCAAGGACGTGCAGGGACGCAGCAGATAGGCCATCACGATGGCCGGTGAGCCGGCCAGCGGCCGCGCGGCGATGCCTCGGCACAGGTAGCTGGCCAGCCTTGCGGCAGGCGCAAAGGCAATGCCGTAGCCCGCTGCAACGAGCGTCATGGCCATGTCGAAGGTGCTGACCACCTGCTCGCGGCCCTGCAGCTCGTCCTCGAACAGGCGCTGCGCCACCGCGCGCCACGGCTCGTCGGCCGTTGACTGCGCGCAGATCAACGGCTGCTTGAGCAGTTCTTGGCGAGGCACTTCACGGTAGGACAGCAGGTGCGAGCGCTTGGCGACGGCGACCGCCAGCGTGTCATGCCACAACGGTTCGCACACCCAGCCCGGCCACTCCCAGGCGGCTGTGGACAGGGCTAGGTCAAAGTTATCGTGCGGCAGTTCCTGCGCCTGCGCCGTGGCACTGCATCCGATCAAAGCAGTGGCGGTTTCTGGCTCTTCGGCGCGCTGTAACGCCAGCAAGTCGGCAAGCGGTGAAGGCACCCACTCGCCGAGCACAGCCACCCGGATTTCAGTGGAGGCATCGCTCGATTTCACGTCCAGTTCCCCCAGGCAGTGAACTCGCGGCGACCGATGAAGTCGCTTCTCGTGAGTTAAGTTTAACGTGGTTTATATCGTGTCAATCCTCGACGCTTTTGGCAATGCAAAAGCGTTCGATTCAGAGAGGCCGGCCCACCGGCACAACAACCTACGAAGCGGAACCAGCCATCGCGTTTGGGGCCTCCGTGCGCGAAGAAAGAACCAGTCAAGGCATCGCCCAGGAAACGCTGGCCCATCTGTCAGGAATCGAGCGTTCGCACATGGGAAAGATCGAGCGTGGAGAGCATGTCCCCACGCTCCCCCTCATTCTCAAAATCGCCCGTGCGCTGAAATGCAGTTCTGCCCACTTGATGGCGCTGACTGAAGCCAAGCTGGCAGAGACGGCTACGCCCAAGTCCGCGGACTGAAGCCGGCCCGCGCCGTGGCCCCTTGTCTACCCCTGTTCGTTGTCGTTCTTATTACCGGCGGCTGAATTTTCGCGCTTTACGGCCTCGGTGAGGAGGCGCAGGTATGGATTGTCCGGAGGCATTTCCTGGAACAGCGCTTCGGGAGCGCTCAACAGGTAGCCGTGCAGTCGCCTGGATTTGCGCGGCCCCGTGACTTCGCAGGTCCAGATATTCAACCCGCTGGCTTGCTTGCGGTGCAGGCTCAGTTTCTCAAAACGCTTCTGCACCCACTGCCATCCCTCCAGGTTCTCCGGTTTCGCCAGTG
>NZ_JAYSBZ010000061.1:0-20332 GCF_041915145.1 Aquabacterium sp.
TCCATCCCTGACAACAGGCTAGTCTTGCCAGCACCGTTCTTTCCATGGACCAGGATGATCGGAGCGTTCATCGGTACGGTGACGTCACCGCGGATGCTGCGGAAGTTCCGAACCGTTATCGAATTGATGCGGAAACTCATAAGTCCTGCTCCTCGGGTGCACTCGACGCGTCATCGATAAGCCGGTGCAGCCCCTGCTTAACCGCAGACTCGCCCTGTGCAGCCACGTCAACGAGGCGCCGCAGCGGCTCGTCAAGACTCTCTGCAAGGGTACCGATCCGCGTCAGCGGATTGATCACCGAGCCGTCGGCCTGCGGCACGTTGAGTGGCAACAGCACAGCCAGCCAATTGCGAACGACCACGTCGGCGTCGGCGCCAGTCACGCTGCCCAGCGGCAGCACCCTACAGACCCTGCCCAGAGACTCTAGTGTCGCCGGCTTCGGCCGTGGGCCGGCGAGGACCAAAGTTAGTGATCGGCGCGACCTGCTGACGTCCAAGGCCCGGGCTACGCCATTCATTTTTCGGATGAGAAGTGCGTCATCCTCGGCCGCCGTGTCGGCGACCAAGACCAATTCAGTCGTGCTTTTCTGATGAACGAACGCAGCTGAGAATTCGAGCTTCATGCCGCCTACGACGAGAACATCTGGAAGTCGCACGTAGCACGCACCGACCAGCGCGGATGCGACACGGCCTACAGGGGTCGAATCGGTCATATGGCCAGCTCCCGTCTGAAATCAGCGTACAGCTCATCGAAGGTGCCGCACGTGTCCATCATGGACGCGATGCTGATCTCGCGTGTGAGCGGCACGCCAGTGCGACCGAAAGATCCAAGCGGTGACCTGGACATCGAGGGCATCAGAGGCTTGGCTTGGATCAGGATTGGCGCCTCCGACTCATCGAGTTCTCCGTGCCCTATTAGTAGCATCGCGAAATACGCGTTCGCGGTGAGATACACCTTTGTCCGGGACGCGCCGAGCCGCGCGCTTGTGACGGCCAAAACGCCTGCACCAGTTGCCGCCGGTTCGGCGTCCAAGGTCCAGTCGCCGCGAGCGACGCCGGCACCAAGCAGGCCGAGGGCGATGGCAGCCTCCCGCAAGCCCAAGGCAGCCTGATCTTGGTTTCCTGCCATGCCCGGAATGGCTTCAGCGGAGATGGGCAAGTACTTCACATCAGGCACCGTGACCTCTCCAGCACGCAGTAGCTGCGATGCACGCGCCCATCTTTCAAATAGGCCGACGATGAACGCGACCGATGTTGTGGCGGCTGAGGCTAGGTCATTGCGCAGCCGCCCGATCCCATCGATCAGCGGTTGTCGCTCGTGACTGGGCAGCGGTCCGGGCATCAGGCCAATTAGGGCGACCAGCTTCCTTGCGAGGACGTCAAGCAACAGAGCCGTCAGCAGCGGCTTGGCGAAAGCTTGAATCTTGGCGGCATCGCAAACCGCGTCATAGTTGGCTGGAGTGATCTGGTTGCCGTAGACGTTCTCTAGCAACGTCTTTTGGTCCAGGCCAAGTTCGTTCTCGGAGAACACATAGCCAGGAGGGGTGGCGTTGATGTCCCATGCAATTTGCTTAGCGGCCGTTTGGAACACATGCTGGATGTTGCCGTCCTGGGCCGACAAGCCAAGCATGAAGGTCGGCTTCTCGTTGATCAGCGCGACGAGCGCGGTCATGAACGGCTGATTGGGTAAATCCGCGCACCAGCCGACGATCTGGGCATGCCTGGCTACCAGCCACGGGCGGTAGTCAGCTTCGTTGGCGGCGGCCTTCGCCGCGCATCCATGAAACTTGATGATGCGCGCACGGTTGCGAGGCAACTGCACCTCGTCGGGCTTGGCCACCACGGTCGGGGCCAGGGCCACGTTCCCATGGGTCAGGATGGTTACAGCTCGCTCCACCAGTGGGTCCCAGTTCGCTGACACCATGTCGATCGCAATACCTTCAAGGCTGAGCGCTGCAAGGCACAGATGTTCGACATCGGGCTGGAGCGCCGCAGCAGCGTAAGTCTCGGGGACCTTGACGACGTTCCACACCAAGTAGTCGAACGGTTCTGTTCCGACGCGAATGGCGAGAAGCCTAGCGTACTTCTGGAGCAGCGCCCCAATGATCGCCTCTCTCGTCAGCTGCGGCCAGGTGTTTAAGGGGATGGCCAAGTCCAGCGCCGCTATTTGAGCGGCATTGAGCCCAGCGAGCTGAAGAGCCTCTCCCAAGGCACGGTTGAATTTGCAGGTCGCGTCCGCCGTGTTCCTGCTGGCACGCAAGAACTCGACGACGGTCTCGACGACGCCCCAAAGACCTGGAACTACGCCAAGCGAGATGCCTGAGCCCAGCCAGAACGCGTAGCGGCCGTTCGCAACGCCTTCGGCAAAGTCAGGAAACGACTTGTCCAGCAGATCCAGAGTGTCCCGGACCGATATCGCCGCAGCGGGCGGTAGTGGCATCTGTTCTCCCCGAAGTCCTTCTTGTTACTCAGATATTACCGGCTAGGGAGCTGGGCGTTGGGGTCTGTCTGTTTGGCACTTATTCGCCAAGACTGAGTCCCGTGAGACGAAAAAACTTTGGCTTACACATTCTTGTACCGGCAATTGAACCGTCGCCTACAGCGGGCGATAGGCATGCGAGTCGAAAGTCTGCTCTCAAGCGCTAAGCTCAGCCGGATGATCGGCGACTACCGTTGCTCAATGTTCGCTCGCTTGGTCTCAGCGAAAAATGTGCGAAGAATGCATTCAGCGCAAATGCACCGAGAGAAATTGGCCGAAGACATCGGCGGCATAGCCAACAAAATATCCGCAGCAGTTTGTTGTTCCTGCACGGATCAGGGGCCCCTCCCGAAGTTCTTGGGCAGCATTTTCTTGCTGCCCAAACTCCGTTGAGATGGCGCTGTGCAGCGGTCATTGGGCAGCATGGGCAGCATGGGCAGCATGGGCAGCATTTGCTGCCCATGCTGCCCAAAGAAAAAGGACCTAGCTCACGCTAAGTCCTTGATTTGATTGGTGGACCGAATGGGGATCGAACCCACGACCTCCGCATTGCGAACGCAGCGCTCTCCCAGCTGAGCTATCGGCCCGATGCGGCTTAGTTTATATCCGGCGCGCCCGTTTGTAGAGGGGCGTTCAGGCGCTCCAGCTCCCGGAACAACCCGGACTGGTCGAGTTCGGCAAAACCATGCTCGGCCGCCGCGGCGTAGAGCCGCTCCAGCAAGGCCGTGACGGGCGTCTGCAAGCCCAGTTCGGCCGCCGTGGCGAGCGCGTTGCGCATGTCCTTGAGCTGAATGGCCAGCGAGCCGCGCTTGGCGAAGTCGCCATCGACCATGCGCTGCCCATGCACCTCCAGCACGCGGCTTTCGGCAAACCCGCCGCGCAGCGCCTGACGCACCTGGGCCATGTCGGCCCCACCGCGCTGCGCCAGCAGCAGAGCCTCGGCCACGGCGCCAATGCTGATGCCGACGATCATCTGGTTGGCGAGCTTGGCGAGTTGCCCCGCGCCATGTGGCCCGACATGGGTGACACGGCCGAGCACGGCGAAGGCTGGCGCCGCTCGCTCGACATCGGCCAGCGAGCCGCCGGCCATGATGGCCAGGGTGCCAGCCTCGGCGCCCAGGGTGCCGCCCGACACGGGCGCATCGAGATACGCCACGCCCCGTGCCGTCAGGCGGCTGGCGTGGTCTTGCGCCTGACGCGGCAGGATCGAACTCATGTCGATGACCAACGCCCCGGCGCGCAGCCCCGCGCAAGCCGCCGAGGGGCCGTCGAACAGCACCTGCTCGACCACGCCGCCGTGCTCCAGCATCGTGAACACCAGATCGGCCGAGGCCACCGCTTGCGCGGCCGTGGTCGCCACCCGCGCACCGTCTCCCTGCAAAGCCAGCGCCTTGCTGGCGGTGCGGTTCCAGACCGTGACCGGAAAACCGGCGCCCAGCAGGCGCCGCACCATGGGGGCCCCCATCAGACCGCACCCCAACCAAGCGATATTCAACGTTGTCATGCCCCGCATGATGCCCGCGATTCGCCCGCCCCTATATGCGACGCCTCCACGCGAGCCGGCCGCCAGGGCTTGGCAACAGATGCTGTCTCTTGCGTGATGAAGTTGGCTGCCGCACGCCGACATCCATGTATTGGGGATGGGAACGCTTCAACTCGGAGGCTATGATCGTCGCGACTGTTACAAAATTGACACACCAATGTCCTTGTCGCCCGCCCCATCTGCACAGCCTCCGGCCGACTCCCTGGCGGCTGCACTGCTTGGCCTGCTCGAACTGTCTGGCGCGGGCCTGACGGTGAAAGACGCGACGAGCGGGCGTTACGAGCAGGTCAACGCGGTGGCCGAGCGCATTCTGGGCTTGACGGCCGACACCCTGCTCGGCCGCACCGATGCCGATGTGTTCGGCTCGTCGCAGGCCATGGCACTGCGTGCCGCCGATCAGCAGACCCTGGCGCAGCGAGGCGAGCCGTCGCGCGCCGAACACCGGCTGGAACGCCCCGACGGCAGCCGGCTCGACTGCCACGCCGTGCGTTCGGTGGTGCTCGACGCCACGGGCGCGCCGCGCTGGGTGGTGGCGCTCTGGACCGACCTCAGCAACGAACGCAAGCGCGAGACCCAGCTGCAGGCGGCATTGATGCAACTGGAGCAACAGCAGCAGGCCAATCATCACCTGCGCCGCGAGATGCAGGATCACCATGTGCGCGACGAAGCCACCGGTTTGTATCAGCGCATGCACTTTGAAGAGCAGCTGCGCCGCGAGTCCGACCTCTCGGCCCGCGAGCATCGCGAATTCGCCCTCGTCACGATTTCGATCGACGGCCTCGACTCCTTCGCTGAACAGCGCGGTCAGGCCGCCCGCGATCGCGTCATCGAGGCGCTGGGGCGCCTGCTGCGGGCCAACACCCGAGCCATGGACTCGCCCTGCCGACTGGGCACCGACCGCTTTTCCATCCTGCTGTCCGGCGTGGGCCTGGCCACGGCGCACGCCCGAATGGAAGGCCTGCGCCGCCAATGCGCCGAGCACATCGTGGCGCTGTCGGGGCAGCAACTCAACTTCACGGTGTCGATGGGCGTGGCCAGTTATCCGCACACGGCCGGCACGGTCGAACAACTGCTGCGCAGCTCCGAGCTGGCGCTGGCCCAGGCCCGCGAGCGTGGTGGCAACCGCGTGGTGCTGGCCAGCATCCAGTTCGAGATGAACTGACCCGGCCACCCGGGCGGCGCGCGCCGGCGTGAAACTGTCACGGCAACCGCGTCTGCCTGCGGGGTGATGACTCACTGACCATCCCGCACGCCTCCCCAAACACGACAAGGAGAGGTATTGTGGATACTGAGCATGTCTGCCCACCGGCCCGCCTCGGGCTTGCCCCCTTCTGCCGATACTTCGCCGCACGCCGACGCCGATCGAACCGACGGATCGGGTGAGGCGGACGCCACCGCCGCCGCCACGCGCGACTCGCTGCTGGCGCTCGACCCGAACTTGACCTACGACACGGCCCAGGCCCTGACGCGCTCGCCGGCCAAGCTGCGCTTTCCGCCGCGCCTCGAAGCGCGTTTTCACGCCGAGCGGGCCGATCAGGTGGTGCGCCGCTACCGCTTCTGGGGCCTGGTGGCGACGGTGATGTACAACCTGTTCGTCTTCGCCGACGCGGTGATGCTGCCCGACATCGTGGGCGAAGCGCGCTGGGTGCGGCTCGGCATCGTGACCCCGCTGCTGCTGCTGTCCAGCCTGCTGCTGCCGCATGAGCCGTGGCGCCGGTGGCGCGAAGCGGTGGTGTCTTTCATGTTGACGCTGGTGTCGGCGAGCATCGTCTACCTGTTCACGCGCAGCTTGCACCCCAACGCGCTGCAATATCACTCCGGCGTGATCCTCGTGCTGATGTTCGGCGCCATCGTGGTGCGCCAGCGCTTCGGCTACGCTGCCCTGACGTCTGCCGTCGTCCTCGCGATGTACGTCGTCGGCGTCGGAGGGCTGGTCGACATGACGATGAACGTGAAGTTCAACAGCGTCGGCGTGATGATGGGCGCCATCGTGATCAGCCTGATGGCGAATTACCAGATGGAGGCCGACACGCGGCGCAGCTACCTCGCCGCATTGCTCCAGCGCATCGAAGCCAGCCGCCTGCGCCGCTCGCGCGATGAATTCGATCACCTGTCGAAGTCCGACCCGCTGACGGGGCTGGACAACCGTCGCTCGTTCGATCAGCGCCTGCACGCCGAGTGGAGCCGCGCCCTGCGCAACCATGAATCGATCGCGATGCTCTACATCGACATCGACCACTTCAAGGCCGACAACGACCTGCACGGCCATCAGGCCGGCGACGTCTGCCTGGCCCGCGTCGCAGCGGCCATCCGCGACAGCGTGCAGCGCGGCTCGGATTTGTGCGCGCGCTACGGCGGCGAAGAATTCGTGGTGTTGCTGCCCCAGACCACGCAGGAGCACGCCCTGGGCGTGGCTCGCCGTGTGCGTCAGGCCGTCGAAGCCCTGGGCCTGCCGCACCGGGGCTCGCCCACGGCTCGCGTGGTCACGGTCAGCGTGGGGGCCGCGAGCCTGGCGCCCACGCCCCACACGCCCGTCAGCTGGCTGCCCGAGCGCGCCGATCGGGCGCTCTACACCGCCAAGGACAACGGCCGCAATCGCGTCTGCGGCTTCCAGCCTCCGCCCGCGTGAGGCGCGAGCCGAGGCGGTGCGCTGACGCTCAGGCCTTGCCTTGCGTGGCCACGGCGGCGGCGGCCTTGGCCGCAGCCTCGGCATCGCCCAGGTAGTAGTGCTTGATGGGCTTGAGATCGGCGTCGAGCTCGTAGACCAGCGGGATGCCGTTGGGGATGTTCACGCCCACGATGTCGGCGTCGCCGATGTTGTCGAGATACTTGACGAGCGCGCGGATCGAATTGCCGTGCGCGGCGATCACCACGCGCTTGCCGCTCTTGATGGTCGGGGCGATCTCTTCGTTCCAGTAGGGCAGCACGCGGGCCACGGTGTCTTTCAGGCACTCGGTCAGCGGCACCAGCTCCGGGTTCAGGTCGGCGTAGCGGCGGTCTTGACGCTGGCCGCGCGGGTCGTTGGCGTCGAGCGCGGGCGGCGGGGTGTCGTAGCTGCGGCGCCAGACGAGCACCTGCTCGTCACCGTATTGCTTGGCCATGTCGGCCTTGTTGAGGCCCTGCAGGCCGCCGTAGTGGCGCTCGTTGAGGCGCCAGCTCTTGACCACCGGCAGCCAGATGCGGTCCATCTCTTCGAGGCAGTAGTTCAGCGTGTGGATGGCGCGCTTGAGCACCGAGGTGTAGGCGATGTCGAAGTCGTAGCCTTCGGCCTTGAGCAGCTTGCCGGCCGACATGGCTTGCGAGATGCCGGTGGGCGTCAGTTCGACGTCGGTCCAGCCAGTGAAACGGTTTTCGAGGTTCCAGGTCGATTCGCCGTGGCGAATGAGAACGAGCTTGTACATGGGGTGGCGCCTTCGCTTGATGACAAAACCTGCAAGGCCCGGCCGCACGGTTGTGGCAGCCAAGCCAAACCGGCAATTTTATAATTCGAGGCTTCGCGCCCCGCCCCTGAGCTGCGGGGTGCGCCTCTACACCCAAGGACCGCAGCCGTGAGCTTCTTCATTGAAAACTGGTATTTGTTCGTGATGGCCGCCGTGTCGGGCGGGATGCTGCTGTGGCCGGCGATCACGGGCGCGCAAAGCAGCGGCGGGGTGTCGGTGAACGACGCGGTCAACCTGATCAACCGCGACAAGGCCGTGGTGATCGACGTCTGCGAGCCGGCCGAATTCGCCGCCGGCCACGTCAACGGCGCCCGCAACATCCCGCTGGGCACGCTGGCGGCGGGCGTCAAGGGCCTGCCCGCCAACAAGGCGCTGCCGGTGGTGGTGGTGTGCGCCAAGGGCATGCGGGCCGCCAAGGCCGCGACCGTGCTGCGCGGTCTGGGTCACGAAAACACCCACGTGCTGGCCGGCGGCCTGGCCGCCTGGCGCGAAGCCAACATGCCGATCGAGAAATCGGCCTGACCCTGTTTCAGGCGCGCAGCCGCTTGGGTTGCCTGCGACCAGCCGCGGCCATCTTCCAGGCGTTGATCAAGAACACCTTCAGGCCGGACTCGCGCGGCCGCGGCGGCTCGCCGTTGGCAATGCGCTTGAGCTGACGCGTGTACCACGACACCTCGAGCATGCCGGTGCGGTCGATGGCGCCAATGCCGGTCTTGATGGGGCGCACCACCTGCCGGGGCTGCTCGCCGCGCAGCAGCTTGTTGGGCACGTCGGGCTCCAAGGCCAGCGAACGGGCCATGCCCACCAAGTCGATGGCACCCGATTCGATCGCCCCGGCCATGCCCTCCAGGCTGCGAAAGCCGCCGGTCAGCATCAGGGGCACCTGCACGGCGGCGCGCGCCTTTTCGGCGAAGTCGAGAAAGTAGGCCTCGCGCCGACGCGTGCTGTCTTTGGCCGGTTGCTGCTTGATGCCGGTCATCGCCGGCGCCTCGTAGGTGCCACCCGAAATTTCGATGAGGTCGATGCCGGCGGCGGCCAGCGCCCGCACGGTGTCGAGCGATTCGTCTTCGGTGAAGCCGCCGCGCTGGAAGTCAGCCGAGTTCAGCTTGATGCCCACCGGAAAGGCCGGGCCCACCTGCCGGCGGATCTCGGCCAACACCTCGAGCACGAAGCGGCGGCGGTTCTCGGCGCTGCCGCCCCAGCGGTCGGTGCGCCGGTTGTGGTGCGGCGACAGAAACTGGCTCACCAGATAGCCGTGCGCGCCGTGGATCTGCACGCCGCTGAAGCCGGCCTGCTTGGCGACGGCGGCGGCGCGACCGAAGCGCTGGATGAGGTCGAGGATCTCGGGCTCGGTCAGCTCGCGTGGCACCGGGAAGAACGCCGCCAGCTCGGGCCGGAACGGCACCGCCGAGGGCGCCACGTTTTCGCGGTTCAAGCCCTTGGGCGCCTGTTTGCCGGGGTGGTTGAGCTGCATCCACAGCTGCGTGCCGCCCTGGGTGCCCGACTGCGCCCAGCGCCGCAGCGCGGCCAGATCGCGCTCGCTCTCGACCACCACGTTGCCGGGCTCGCCCAGCGCGCGGCGGTCGATCATCACGTTGCCGGTGATGCACAGCCCCACGCCCCCTCGGGCCCACTGGCCATACAACTCGGCCAGCGCGTCGGTGGGACTGCTGTCTCGCGAGGCCAGCGCCTCGCTCATGGCGGACTTGGCCAGACGGTTCTTGATGACGATGCCATTGGGCAGGGCGAGCGATTGCGCCAGAACGGTTTGCGGGGTCACGGGCGTCTCCAACGACTTGAGAAGCCGCGATTACAGCACCGCTGGCCCGAGCGCGCAGGGCGTGGTCAGTGCCGGGGCGTCGCCGCGCCCGAAGCTGGCGCCGAGGCAGCGGACGCCGCCGATGCCGGCGCGAACAGTCGGGCGCCCGGCGCGGTGCCGGTCATCTTGCGCGTGGTGTCGAGCTTGGTGTTGTAGCTCTCGCCGATGGGCGGCTGGTCGGACACATGCTTGTTGCCCTCGGCATCCACCCAGATGTAGAGCGCCCCCGCCACCGCGCAGGTCGCCGGCCAGGCCAGCAACGCGATCAATGCGATCCGCGCGCGTCGGGCGGCACGCCACCCAAGCGAGGCGAGGCCTCGAATCTGCTCAGCTTGATGTTCATGACGCATGGCACCCCCAATACAACAACAGGGTTCAGAACTGATAAGCCAGACGCAGCCCACCCCAGTGGCGACCGGCCACGATGATCGGGGCGGCCACCTCCTTGAGCAGCACGAAGCGGCCGCCGCCCATGTCGCGCCGATAGGTCTGCAGCAGGAAGGGACGCTCGTTGCGCGCCGAAGCCAGCCCGGTGCGGTCGTTGAAGATGCGGCGATAGCGGCTGTTGGCGGTGTTCCAGACCACGTCGCCCACGCGCTGCGGGTTGCAGTATTTCTTGTTGTGCGTGGCGATGTAGCCGTTGCGGTCGGCGGCGATGCAGAACACCACCTTGTCGGACAGGCGCAGCATTTTTTCTTGCACCGCCGGCAGGATGCGGTCGGTCAGCCCCACGAAGCGCGTGAGGTGCTGCTGCGGGTTGGTGCCTTCGATGGGCTGGTAGCGCTCGTCGAACAAATCGGCCTGGCTGATCTGGCCGTTGCCCAGCGCCAGCTCGAACAGCGCGGCGATTTCGCCCGCGGCCTGTTGCGCGGCCTGGATGTACGGGGTGTCGTCGGTCACCACGCCGCAACCGGCGATCACCTCCATCAGGTGCTCGGCCATGCGCAAGAAGCCCTCGCTCTGCGACGAGGCCTCGCCCAGCTTGGCGCTCATCTGCTGCACGGCCTGCTCGATGGCGTGCATCTGCTCGTTCACGCCGCGCGAGATGTCGTCGCTCTCGACCGCCGCCGACGTGATCGCCAGCACGCTCTTTTCGACGTCGTCGAGCGCCTGGTGGAATGCGCTCGGCGGCCGGTGGTCGGCCGCCTTGTTGGCGCGGATGTCGTTCGACAACGCCTCGATGCGGCTGTCGAGCCGCCCCACCGTGGTCATGATTTCCTTGGACGTGGACTCGACCTGACCGGCGAGGTCTTTCACCGCGTCGGCCACCACGCTGAAGCCTCGCCCGGCCTCGCCGGCGCGCTTGGCCTCGACCGAGGCGTTGAAGGCCACCAGCCGGGTCTGCAGGGCGATCTGGGTGATCTGGGTGGCGGCCTCGGCCACGGCGCGCAGCGAGTCGACGATGCCGGCCACTTCGTTGCCGACCTGCTCGACCGTCTCGCGCGCGCGGCCCATGGCCATCAGGCTGACCTGCGACTGCTGGCCGATGGTGTTCTGCGCATGCTGGATGCCGCCCAGGCGCTCGGCCAGCACGGCCATCGCCTGCGACTGGTGGTTCGACACCGCGATGCTGTCGTCGATGATGCCGCGCACCTCGGCGGCCTGACGGCCCAGGCTGGACGAACGCTCTTGCAGCGACAGCGCCAGCTGCCGCACCCCGCCGTCAACGACAGGCTCTTGAACCTCGGGCGACCTTGTAGCCGTCGCTGGCTTTTTCAGTATGGCCCACATGGCTCCGGCCCTCGCTCTACGACACCGTGCTCACCACTCGCGCAGCTTCACGCGCAGTCGGGCGATGGACTGGCTGTGCAGCTGGCAGACGCGAGATTCGGTCACGCCCAACACCGCGGCGATCTCTTTCAGGTTCATGTCTTGCTCGTAGTACATGCTCATCACGTACTGCTCGCGCTCGGGCAGCGCCTTGATGGCCTCGACCAGCGCGGCGCGCATCTTGTGGTCGGACAGCAAACTCAGCGGGTCGCTGCCGTCCGACGTGACGTGGCGATCGAGAAAGTCGCTGTCGCCATCGTCGCCGCTCATGTCTTCGAGGTAGATCAGCTGCGTGCCGCGCACCTTGCCCAGCAGCTCCTGGTACTCGGTGAGGCTGATGCTCATTTCCTTGGCGATTTCGCTCTCGACCGGCGCGCGGCCCAGGCGTTGCTCCAGGCGGTGCACGGCGGCCTCGATCTCGCGCTGTTGCTTGCGCGTGCCGCGGCTCATCCAGTCGGCGCCGCGCAGTTCATCAAGCATGGCGCCGCGAATGCGTTGCGTGGCGAAGGTCTCGAACTGCACGCCCTGCTCGGCGTCAAAGCGCGTGAGCGCGTCGGTCAGGCCGATCATGCCGACCTGGATCAGGTCGTCGATCTCGACGTTGGCCGGCAGCTTGGCGATCATCTGATGGGCCAGACGCCGCACCAGCGGGCTGTACTGCTTGAGCAGGCTGTCGATGTCCAGTCGCCCTTTTGCCGTGTACATGTTGGTCTCCATACCTTCCTTCAATTCAGCACCGGGGCCAGGCGGGCCGGCAGCGCGGCGCCGGGGCCGGCTGCCGCAAGGGTCAGACTGTCGCTGCTCAGGTACGGCAAGGCAGCGTCGAGCAATTCGCGGGCATAGGCGCGCAGCATCGGGTGCGGCGCCTCGGTGGCGGGCTGCAGCGGGTCGATCTCGATCCAGCTGCGTTGCGCGGCGCCCAAAAAACTGTCGGAACACGTGGCCAGGCGTTGCGCGATCTGTTGCGCGCCAGCGCCCCGCCCGGCCGAGCAGACGATGAGGTTGTGCGCCAGCAGGCCGGCACGCGTGGCCATCGTCTTGATGCCGGCGTAGGCATGCGTGATCGATTCGGCCCGCTCGTCCACCAGCACGGCGGGGCACAGGCGGTGGGCGCCATCGCGGCGCGCGGCGCGGCCGAACATGCGGGCCAGTTCGCTGGCGCTGGCGTGCACCAGCACCACGTCCACACCGGGCGCGGCCTGGGCGAGTGCGTCGATGAAGCTGGCGCTGGAGCCGTGGGCGTCCACATGGCGCAGGGGCAGGCCGCGCGCCGAGAGGTAATGCACTTGCGACGACAGGCTTTCGATGCCTTCGCGCAAGTCGAACTCGGCCAGCTCGCGCGGCGGGCTGGAACGCTCGCCGGCGTCCACCACCAGGGTGCTCAAGCCCATTTCGCCCCAGGCGGAGCACAGGCGCTCCAGCACCACGCCGCCAAACAGCAGGTGGGGGTTCGAGACGATGGGTACGAAGCGCTGGACGCGGCTGTTGAACATCTGGCGCAAGCCGTGCGCCTGATCGGTCGGGTGAGCGGGTGTGCCGTGGTGCTCAGTCATGTTGTTTGTCTCGTACGGCTGGTGGGTGTCACTGACCTGCGGGCAACGAACCAGCCGGGCGGCGCGCATGAGCCGCGACGGCAGGGTTCGGCAGGGTCGGAGTCGAGAACACGAGGTTCACCTCACTGGCATCGAGCCGGTAGGCCGGGCTGCCGCCGCCACGCAGGGCGCGGTGCACCAGAGCCTGGGCTGACAAACGATGCCAATCTTCAGGCACGCGCTGGCCGTTTGCCACACCGATCACCTTCAGCTTGTGACGTATCACCGCATCCAGCGCCGGACCGAGCTTGACGGCCTCGTCGAGCTTGGACAAAACGATGCCCGAGGCCGCCGCGGCGCGGTACGACACGAGCACGTCTTCGATGGTTTCGCCCTGGGCCGAGGCATTCACCACCACCAGCTTGCGGATGCTGGGGTGGGCCAGCATGTCGAGCAACTCGCGGGTGCGGCTGTCGCGCTGGGCCATGCCGGCCGTGTCGATCAGGATCAGCTTCTTGCCGGCCAACAGTTCGAGCAGGTCTTCGAGCGCCGGGCGGTCGTGGGCGGTGTGCACCGGCACGCCGAGGATGCGGCCGTAGGCGCGCAGTTGTTCGTGGGCGCCGATCCGATACGCATCCAGCGTGATCAGGCCGAGGTTCGAGGCGCCGTGCTTGGCGGCAAACGCGGCGGCCAGCTTGGCGGTGGTGGTGGTCTTGCCGACGCCGGTGGAGCCGACCAGCGCGAACACGCCGCCCTGGTCTTCGATGGCCACGTCGCCTTCGCCGGTGAGCAGGTTGCGCTCGAGCACGGTGCCGGCCCAGTCGCCTTCGTCAGCCGTGCCGGCGATCACTTCGGCGGGCATGCCGTCGAGCAGCTTGCGGATCAGAGCGGGCGAGAAGCCGCAGTCGAGCAGCTTTTGCGCGAGGTGCGCCTGGCTGGGCGTGCGCTGCAGTTTCTCCATGAAGGCGATGGCACCGAAGCGCTCTTCGATCAGGCCTTTCATGGCGCGCAGCTCGTCCATCATCTCGGCGCTGGCGCGGGCGTTGCTGGGGGCTTGCACGTCGGACAGCGAGGGCACGCTGGCGCCGCCGCGCACTTCTTCGCGCAGCACGGGCGGCTCGCGCAGCGCGGGCTTGGCGGCAGGGCGCACGCCCGGAGCCGGCATGGGCACCACCTCGGCGCGCGGGCGGGCCTCGGCATGCTGCGGCTGGGCGTGTTGCACGGGCGACTGCATCGGTTGCTGCACCGGTTGCTGCACCGGCGCCTGCATTTGCGGCGCCACCGGCTGGGCGGGCTCGTCGCCCAGGGCCAGCGGCGGCACGTTCTTCATCGTCGCGGCCTTCATCGCGGCTTCGGCGGCCTGGGCAGCCTGCGCGAAGGTGCGCTGGCGCTCGGCCAGGCGCTGCGCCAGCGACTGCTGCGGCACCTCGGGCTTGGTGGGCAGCGCGGGCTTGGCGGCCGGGGCCTCCATCTGGAAGCTGGGCTCGATGTGTTCTTTTTCGGTGTGACCCTTGAGCGCGGCCTGGCGGCGCTTGAGCAGGCGCTCGCGCACGTAATCCTGGAAGGACAGCGTGCTCATGGCCAGACGCTTGATGTCCTCGCCCACCGTTTCTTCGGTGAAGGGGTCGCGGGCCGGGGCGGCTGCAGCAGCCGGAGCGGCCGGCTGGGCCGGAGCCGACTTGCGGGCACGCGGGGCGCTCGGGGCCGGCGCGGCAGGCTCGGCGCCAAACGACGGCGCCACGCGCTCGCGAGGCTCGGCCAGACGCTCGATCGAGTCCATCGCGCCGTGCGCCATGGCCAGGATCTCGACGCCTTCGGCGCAGGGCTTGGTGGACAGCACCACTGCATCGTCACCGTATTGCTGACGAACCTTTTGCATGGCCTCACGCGAGTTGCGGCCGGTAAAGCGTTTGACGTTCATGCGTGACCTCCGATGAGCGTGCCGATGCGGATCGAGTGGGTATCAGGAATTTCGCTGTGGCCGATCACCCGCAGACGCGGCGCGGCACGCTTGAGCAGACGGGCCAGCGGCGCGCGGATGGCGTCCGGCACCAGCAGGCAGGCCGGGTGGCCCAGATGTTCTTGGCGGTTTTGCGCGTCGGCGGCCGAGCGGCTGATGTGGTCGGCCACGCCGGGGTCGAGCACCGGGCCGCCGGGCGAGGTGAAGGCCTGGGTGAGCAGGCGTTCGAGATCGGGTTCGATGGCGATGACGTCGAGCTCGCGCACCGGGCCGTAGATCTGCTGCATGATCGACGGCGCCAGGGCCACGCGCACGCGGCGGGCCAGGTCGACGGGGTCGTTGGCGGCCTGACCGTTCTCGGCCAGCGCTTCGACGATCGAGCGCATGTCGCGAATGTGCACCCCTTCTTCGAGCAGGAGCTGCAGCACTTTTTGCAGAACCGGGATGCCGATCATTTTGGGAACCACGTCTTCGATCAATTTCGGGGCCAGTTTGGTCACATGCTCGACCAGTTGTTGCACCTCGACCCGGCCCAGCAACTTGGATGCATGTTGTTGCATCAAGTGTGAAAGGTGGGTCGCCACCACGGTCGAGGAATCAACCACCGTATAGCCGGCCATTTGGGCGGTTTCTTTCTGGCGCTCCTCAATCCAGATGGCGGGCAGGCCGAATGCGGGGTCGGTGGCGGCCGTGCCCGGCAACGCCAGCTTGTTGCCGCCCGGGTTGATCGCCAGGAACATGCCGGGGAAGCACTCGCCCTCGCCGATCACCGCGCCGCGCATCACGATGCGGTAGGCACTGGGGCGGAGTTCGAGGTTGTCGCGGATGTGCACGGCCGGCGGCAGAAAGCCGACTTCTTGCGCGAACTTGCGGCGCACGCCCTTGATGCGGCCCAGCAGGTCGCCGCCGCGAGCCTTGTCCACCAGCTGGATCAGGCGGTAGCCCACCTCCAGGCCGAGCGTGTCGATGGGCTGCAGGTCGTCCCAGCTGGCTTCGGCGTTGGCCTCGGCGGGCGCGGCCACGGCGGTGCTGACGGCGGCCTCGGCGGCGGCCTTCTTCTTGCGCTGTTCCATGGTGTGCGCCAGCCAGATCATCAGGCCCGCCATCAGCAGGAACACCACGTGCGGCATGCCCGGGATGATGCCCAGCAGCGCGATCACGCCGCCGGCAATGCCCACCGCCTTGCCGCTGCCGAACATCTGGCCGATGATCTGCGCGCCCATGTCCTGCTCTTTGCCGACACGGGTCACCACCATCGCGGCGGACACCGAGATCAGCAGCGCCGGGATCTGCGCCACCAGCGCGTCGCCCACCGCCAGCAGCACGTAGGTGCTGGCCGCGTCGCCCGCCGACATGTCGTGCTGGGCCACGCCGATGATGAAGCCGCCGATGATGTTGATGAACAGGATCAGCATGCCGGCCACGGCATCGCCGCGCACGAACTTCGAGGCACCGTCCATCGAGCCGTGGAAGGATGCTTCTTCGCTCAGCTCGGCGCGGCGGCGCTTGGCCTCGGGCTCGTCGATCAGGCCGGCGCCCAGGTCGGCGTCGATGGCCATCTGCTTGCCGGGCATGGCGTCCAAGGTGAAGCGGGCACCAACTTCGGCGATCCGCTCGGCCCCCTTGGTGATCACGATGAAGTTGATCACCACCAGGATGGCGAACACGATCAGGCCGACCGCGAAGTTGCCGCCGATCAAGAAGTGCCCGAACGACTCGATCACGCGGCCGGCGGCGCCGGTGCCGGTGTGGCCCTGCAGCAGCACCACGCGGGCCGAGGCCACGTTGAGCGACAGGCGCATCAACGTGGTCAACAGCAGCACGGCCGGGAAGGCGGCGAAGTCGAGCGGACGCAGCATGTAGGCCGCCACCAGCATCACCATCAGGGCCATGGCGATGTTGAAGGTGAAGAACACGTCCAGCACGAAGGCCGGCAGCGGCAACACCATCATGCCCAGGATGGCCACGATCATGATCGGGGCCGCCAGGCCTTGCAGCATCTTGGCGTTCGGCCCCAGCCAGGCCTGCAGGCGTTGGATCAGCTCGTTCATGTGGCAGCCTTGCTAGCTTTGTTGTGCGGGTCCATGTCGGGCGGAATCACCAGGTCGGGCATGTTGCCGGGCATGGGCATCTGGCCCATCAGCGCCGAGCGCAGTTGGTAAACGTAAGCCAGCACCTGCGCGACCGCGCTGTAGAGCGCCATCGGGATCTCGCCGTCCACCTCGGAATGGGCATACAGCGCCCGCGCCAGCGGCGGCGCTTCGAGCACAGGCACCTCGTGTTCGTTGGCCACGTCGCGAATGCGCAGGGCCAGCGCGTCCACGCCCTTGGCCACCACGCGCGGCGCGGCCATCACGGCGTCGTCGTACTTGAGCGCCACGGCGTAGTGGGTGGGGTTCATCACGACCAGATCGGCCTTGGGCACGGCGGCCAGCATGCGCTTGCGGGCCCGTTGCCGCATGATGTTGCGGATGCGGCCCTTCATCTCGGGGTTGCCTTCGGACTCGCGCATTTCGTCCTTCAGCTCCTGCTTGCTCATCTTCATGTTCGACATGAACAAATGGCGTTGCAGAGGCCAGTCGATCAGCGCAAACAGCGCCAGCGTCAAGATCATCAGCTTGAGCCCGGTGCCCAGCGTCTGCACGACCTCGCCCAGGCCGGCAGGCAGCGGCTGCGCCAGGGCGGACACGAACTCGGGCCAACTGCGCTTCAAGTAAATCGCGCCTACCGTGCCCAGTACGCCGGCCAGCGCGGTGGCCTTGAGGGTGTCGATCAGGTGGTCTTTCGAGAACAGCCGGCCAAAGCCGCTGATCGGGCTGACGCGGCTGAACTGCGGCATCAGCGGCTTGAAGGTCCAGACCAGACCGCCCGTCATCAGGCTCGCGGCGGCGGAGGCCAGGCCCACGGCCAGCGCCAGCGGCACCACGATCATCAGCACCAACCCGCCGAACATGGCCAGTCGGTCGAGCATCACGTCCGGCGTGGCCACGGTGCGGGCGTCGAAGCGCAGCCCCACGGCCAGCAATTCCTGCATGCGAGCCGTGGCCTTGGGCGCCACCGCCATCAACACACCCGTCGCCCCCAGCACCACCGCCAGGTGGCCCAGGTCGCGTGAACGCACCACCTGGCCTTCGCGGCGGGCGCGCTGCAGCTTTTTGGCTGAGGCGGGTAACTGGCGGTCTTGTGAGTCGTCGGCCATGGCGGGTGGAACTTCCTTGCCATGCCATTCTTGCGGGCCGCCCCGAAATCTTTAGCGAGAAAAGCCGGTCGGTGTTCGCCTTATTCGGGCCTTGCGAAGTGCGACTTTTTCACCACCGGCTGCGTTGAATCTTGAACTCCGAGAAAGTAACGCCTTGCGGTTGATTGACCCCTTCCGGGTAGGTCTTCACGAACTCGCCTCAATGTGAAGAAGCTGTTTTTCAAGACGTGGCCACAAAAATGGAATACCCCACGCCCGAATAGCGAATTGATAGCGTCCGTCAGCCTCGTCAAAAGGCACCGCAACGAAGTGGCAAGCGTCCACCCATTCGATGGCCTTGAGTGAAAACGTTTTGCTGGCGAAAGCCGTGCCCCATGATCCCAGCCGGCGGCACGAGAGCAAACGAAAACGCTCATCAAGCAAAGAGACAAACGTCCACTCCTCCCAGGGGTCATCGAAATCGGTCGCCACCAAATAGCCGCGATCCAACGCAAACTGACTCACCACCCGACGCCCAGGCAGGCGGGTTGATGTCGGGCCGCCATCTGACAACAACCGGGCACGCATCGCCGCTTTGGCTGAAGGTGCATCGAAACCAGCGAGACTGAATCGAGTGATCGGGATCATCGTTCCGGCCAAAAATAATCGAACAGTTCAGCGGATCCAACGCCAGCAAGGGCGGCGGTGACAAACATGGCGACCCCCACGACCCAACCAGGAGGGGTACTTGCAACCAGCGCTACGCCGACACCCGCCGCTGCGCCGCCAGCTACGCCAGCTGCCAAGGTCGTGCCTTCTTTGGCCGTTTGGCGAGTTTTGTCTTTGGCCGTGGTCACGCTATAAACGGCGTAAGCCAACGATGCAATCAACAACGTTCGCCCTGCCACGCCGTACCAACGTGCGAAGCCGTTCATGGCGGCTTGAGGTTTCCCTGCGGCATGAACGATATCCATCCAGACCTGCTCTTTGTCTACTTGCGCAAGCGTAGAAAAGGCACGCTGGTATCGCCGAAGCGCATACACATCTTCAAGTTCTTGAAGTTGTTTGCCCGATTTTTTTACGCTCTCAGAAACAGCAAGCCCGAAGTTCGAGAGCTTTGCTCGGGCCAGCTCCATGATTTGATTCCGCATGGCGTTGGCCGTTTTGGCCGCCTCGTGCGGTGTGATTTGCCGTTGTTTCACGCGCTCAATCAATTCATCGCATGCCGCTTTGGTTTTCATGGCGTACTCAGCCCGCGCAGCCGGATCCTTGATCACGCTTTCCGCGAAGGCGACCGCTTCGGCTTGCATGAGGCGCAGCGCCGTTTCGAATTCGTTGCCGACGAGGGGCGTCGGGGTCGTGTCTGATTGGGGCGTGGACCACGCCGAGCCTTTGACGATCACCTGAATCGCTGAACCGTTAGCCATTGAGCACCTCTCCCAGCACTGAACATGAAACGCTTTCTTTGCGAACGCCTGTAGGAATGGGGGCGGTGTGTCCGTATTCATCGGTCACGCCTTCAAGCACCTTCCCATTGGCTTCGAGTCGATAGGGCTGCCGCGCCAGCGGCGCGCCTGTGAGGCTGTCCGTCAGCTTGAAAAAGTGATCGAAGGTTTCGCCGCGAACCGGCCGCGGCCGCAACGCCAGCTGCACCGCCAACCCTTTGGCCACCTCGGCCTCGACATTCGGTCGCGGCGGCGCGGCGGGTGGGGGCACGTTGCCGGCGCGGGCAACGCCCTGGCTGGCGATGAGCCTGGCGCCGCAGGCGCATTGGTCGCCGTGGCGGGCCAATGGCTGGCCATCGACGATCATGGTGGGGTCACCGGTGACGATGACGGTGGTGTGGCCGTGGCCTCGCTTGGGGCAGGTCACCTTGTCACCCACCCGGGCGATGCGCTTGCCGTGCACGAAGCTCATGCCAGAAGCTTCAATGACTTGCCCGCCGTGATCGGTCTGGTCGCCCAGCACGATGAATGGTCTGCCCATGGCAGCGTCCTCCTGATGTTTTTTTGTGGGCAGGAGTTTAGCGACGCCGCGACGGATGCGATGCCTACAAAAAGTACCCCAGCATCCGCTCCAGCGCCAAGGTGAACGGCACCTGCATCATCGGCAGCGTCATCCACAGGCCGAGCAGGCCCACGCCCAAGGTGACCGGGAAGCCCACCGCGAAGATGTTGAGCTGCGAGGCCACGCGAGACATCACGCCCATCACCATGTTCACCAGCAGCAGCATGGCCATGATGGGCAGCGCGATCCACAAGCCGAGGCGAAAGACCTCGGTGCCCCATACCTGCGGTTGCACCGTGGCCAGAAAGGCCAGCGGCTCCGCGCTCACCGGAAAAGCCTGGAAGCTCTGCACCACCGCCGCAGTGAGCAGCAGGTGGCCGTTGAGCACGACGAAGAGCCACGAGGCGATGGTGCCGTAGAAGCGGCTCACCGCCGTCGATTGACCACCCGTGGTGGGGTCGAAGAACGAGGCAAAGTTCAGGCCCATCTGCAGGCCGACCATTTCGCCGGCGAACTCGATGGCGGCGAACACCACCCGCGCGGCAAAGCCCATCGTCAGGCCGATGAGCACCTGCTGCGCGACGGCGCCGGTCATGAGCGGAGAG
>NZ_JAYSBZ010000062.1:0-20096 GCF_041915145.1 Aquabacterium sp.
GGGGGGGGGGAACCCGCCTGGCCGGCTGCCTGAAATGACGCAGCGGCAAGACGGACGCCCGCCGATGCGGTTGCGCATGCCGCGCCGATCGACCTCGCCAAGGCCCGGGCTGGGCCTATTGCACAAGACTATGAACCATTCGGCATTCATGGCTTGTCACGCAGTCGTCACCGGTGCACACTGAATTCGTCCTGGTTGCCGAATCTGCCGATTGCACACGGTGGATGAAGTGGCCGGGCGAGCAACCTGTTTCGCTTTGATCCTCTCGGAAGGAGGCTTTATGAATCTGACGATCAGTGGCCATCATCTCGAAGTGACGCCTGCTCTGCGTGAGTATGTGCTTACTAAGCTAGACCGTGTGACGCGACACTTCGACCAGGTGGTAGACGTTAACGTGTTGCTGAGTGTTGAAAAGCAAAAGGAAAAGGATCGTCGACAGAAGGCTGAAGTCAATTTGCACGTCAAGGGACGCGATATTTTTGTGGAGACCGCGCACGAAGACCTCTACGCCGCCATTGATCAATTGATGGACAAGCTGGATCGCCAGGTTTGCCGTCACAAGGACCGCACGCAGGATCACCACCACGTTTCGCCCAAACGTGAACTAATGAACTGATTGCGTGCAGTTGTGCCCGGTTGACCGGGCAGTACCCAAAAATAACGGCCCTGCGGGGCCGTTTTTACTGGCTCAAACGATATGCGGCGTGTCAATCTGTGCACATACCGACGGCATGTGTCGAAGGCGTGACAACCGGAGTTGTTGCAATGCAGCAATCTGTGCACAATCCTCTGGAAATCTGGTGTGAAACTATCGCTCGGGCGATGTCAGCAGATTCCTATAATCCGCCCCCTCAGCTTGTAGGAAGTGTCAGCCAAGAGCAGGTGCTCGTAACTGGCGCTGAGATTCGATGAACCGTCTCGCCGCAATCCTGCCCGCCGCCAATGTGCTGGTGGACGTGGACGCCAGCAGCAAAAAGCGCGTGTTCGAGCACGCCGGCCTGTTGTTTGAAAACCAGCACGCCATCGCCCGCGCCACGGTGACGGACAACCTGTTCGCGCGCGAGCGTCTGGGCTCGACCGGGCTGGGGCACGGCGTGGCCATTCCGCACGGCCGCATCAAGGGGCTGAAGAATCCGCTCGCGGCCGTGTTGCGTTTGAGCCAACCCGTGCCGTTCGACGCGCCCGACGACGAGCCGGTGACGCTGCTGATCTTCCTGCTGGTGCCCGAGGCGGCCACCCAGCGGCATCTCGAAATCCTGTCAGAAATCGCCGAATTGCTTTCGGATCGTGAATTGCGCGAGCGGCTCAAGATCGAGCCCGAAGCCGCCAAGGTGCACGAGCTGATCGCCAACTGGCAACCGCTGAAGTCCGTCGCTTGAAAGCTGCCGTCATCAGCGCCGAGGCGTTGTTCGAGTCCAACCGGGGCTCGCTGCGCTGGGAATGGATCGCCGGGCACGCCTATTCCGAGCGGCGCTTCGACGAAGAAGCCGTGCGCGACGCGCAATCGGCCGCCGACCTCGTCGGCTACCTGAATTACATCCACCCCTATCGTGTGCAGATCGTCGGCAAGCGCGAGGTGGCTTACCTCAGCAATGTGCCGCCCGAAGACCAGGAGCGTCGCATCTCGCGCATCGTCACGCTGGAGCCGCCGGTGCTGGTGGTGGCCGACGGCATGCAGCCGCCCGATCGCCTGGTGGCCATGTGCGGCCGCGCTGGCCTGCCGCTGTTCGTGACGCAAGAGCCCGCCGGCCACGTCATCGACGTGCTGCGCAGCTACCTTACGCAGCACTTCGCCGAGCGCATCACGCGCCACGGCGTGTTCATGGACATCCTGGGCATCGGCGTGCTGCTGACTGGCGAATCGGGCCTGGGCAAGAGCGAACTCGGGCTCGAGCTCATCTCGCGCGGCCACGGTTTGGTGGCCGACGACGCGGTCGATCTGTATCGCGTGTCGCGCACCGCCATCGAAGGCCGTTGCCCCGAGCTGCTGATGAACCTGCTCGAAGTGCGCGGCATCGGCCTGCTCGACATCAAGGCCATCTTTGGCGAGACGGCGGTGCGCCGCAAGATGCGGCTCAAGCTGATCGTGCACCTAGTACGCAAAGAAACGCTCGAGCGCGAGTTCGAGCGCCTGCCCTACGAGCCGCTGTTTGAGGACATCATGGGCGTGCAGGTGCGCAAGGCCGTGATCGCCGTGGATGCCGGCCGCAACCTGGCCGTGCTGGTCGAGGCGGCGGTGCGCAACACCGTGCTGCAGTTGCGCGGCATCGACACCTACAAAGAATTCATCGAGCGCCACCGCCGCGCGATGGAAGCCGGCGAGTAGGCCGTTCAGGCGCCGAGACCGGCCTTGCGCTGGCAATCGGCGTTGTTGCACACCACGTACAAGGCCAGCGCGTGGTCTTGCAGCGTGTAGCCGCGCTCCTTGGCGATCTGTTGCTGGCGGCGCTCGATCTCGGCGTCAAAGAACTCTTCGACCTTGCCGCACACCACGCACACCAGATGGTCGTGGTGCTTGCCCTCGTTGAGCTCGAACACCGCCTTGCCCGCTTCGTTGCCCGCCTTGCCGGCCTCGAAGTGGTTGCGCGACAGGATGCCCGCCTGCTCGAACTGCATCAGCACGCGGTACACGGTGGCCAAGCCGATGTCCGACCCCTCCAGCAGCAGGATCTTGTAAACATCTTCGGCCGTCATGTGCCGCCGCGGCGAGGTCTGGAAGATCTCCAGGATCTTGATGCGCGGCAGGGTGGCTTTCAGGCCGCTGCTTTTGATTTCGTCAGCGTGTGTCATCTCGACCGTAAGCTCTAGAATCCCCGAATCATACGAGCCAGCCCTCCGGCTTGCCGCCAGCGGGTCTTTTTTACACATGCTCTCATCCCCGATTCGCCATCTGGCCGTTTGCGCCGCCGCCGTCGCCCTGACGAGCCTGGCCGCCTGCAGCTACCTCACGCCCTATCGCATCGAGATCGTGCAAGGCAACGTGGTGACGCAAGAAATGATCGCCCAGATCCAGCCCGGCCTCGGCCGACTGCAGGTGCGCGACATCCTCGGCTCGCCGCTGCTCACCGACATCTTCCATGCCGATCGCTGGGACTACGTCTTCACGATCCGTCGCCGCGGCACCGAATACCAGCAGCGCCGCGTCACCATCTTCTTCAAGAACGACAAGGTCGATCACTTCGAGGCGGGCGAGTTGCCCAGCGAGCGCGAGTTCGTGGCGTCGATCGATTCCGGCAAGGTCGGCAAGGTGCCGCCGCTGGAGCTGACGCCCGAGCAGATCAAGGCGCTGCCGGCTCCCAAGGCCGAAGCACCGACTACCGCCACCACGGCACCGGTGGGCGCCGTGCGTGAGTACCCCACCCTCGAACCGATTGCGCCATGACTGCAAACACTTTGACCGAGCCGCTGCGCGTGGCGGTGGCCGGCGCGTCCGGTCGCATGGGCCGCATGCTGATCGAAGCCATCCAGGCGGCCGACGACTGCGTGCTCGCCGGTGCGCTTGATGTGTCCGGCAGCCCGGCCCTGGGCCAGGATGCCGCCGCCTTTCTGGGTCAGACCAGTGGCGTGCCCATCGTGTCCGACCTGGGCGAGGGCCTGAAAAACGCCCAGTTCCTGATCGACTTCACCCGCCCCGAAGGCACCCTCGAGCACCTGCGCGTGTGCCGCGAGTTGGGTGTCAAGCTGGTGATCGGCACGACCGGCTTCAGCGAGGCGCAGAAGGCCGAGATCCAGGCCTCCGCCGAGCAGGTCGCGGTGGTGTTCGCGCCCAACATGAGCGTGGGCGTCAACGTGGTGCTCAAGCTGCTGGAGCAGGCCGCCAAGTCGTTCGCCAACGGCTACGACATCGAGATCATCGAGGCCCACCACCGTCACAAGGTCGACGCGCCCAGCGGCACGGCGCTCAAGATGGGCGAGGTGGTGGCCCAGGCCATCGGCCGCGATCTCAAGACCTGCGCCGTCTATGGCCGCGAAGGCGTGACCGGCGAGCGCGACCCCAGCACGATCGGCTTTGCCACCGTGCGCGGCGGCGACATCGTGGGCGACCACACCGTGCTGTTCGCCGGCATCGGTGAGCGCATCGAGATCTCGCACAAATCGTCGAGTCGCGCCGGCTACGCGCAGGGCAGCCTGCGCGCGGTGCGCTACCTGGCGGGGCAGGCCAAGGGTCTGTTCGGCATGGACGACGTGCTCGGCTTCAAGTAAGCCGACGAAACCAACAACGCTGGCAGGAGCACGAGCATGGTGTTGGCCCCGCTGTGGGATCAAGGCGACGCGGTCACCCGCAGCGTGGCCGGTTTCTTGTTGCTGATGTCGGTCAGCGCCTGGGTGGTGATCTTGTGGAAGGCCTGGTTGCTGGCCCGCGTGCGGCGCGATCTGCCGCGCGGCGTGGCGGCGTTCTGGGCCGCGCGCGACCTGCCCAGCGCGCAGCAACAACTTGGCGCCTTCGACCGCGAAGCCGTGCTGGCGCCGCTGGTCGATGCTGCGCTGCAGACCGCCCCCAGCGGCACGCTCGAATCCGCCGGCCACCTCGACTCGCAGCTCACCCGCCGCCTGCGCGACGCCCTGCACGACGTGCTGCAGCGCCTGCAGTTCGGCCACGTGCTGCTGGCCTCCATCGGTTCCACCGCGCCCTTCATCGGCTTGTTCGGCACGGTCTGGGGCATCTACCACGCGCTGCTCGGCATCTCGAACGCCGGCGCCGCCACCATCGACAAGGTCGCCGGCCCGGTGGGTGAGGCGCTCATCATGACGGCGCTGGGCCTGGTGGTCGCTATTCCCGCGGTGCTGGCCTACAACGTCTTCAACAAGCGCGTGGGCATCTGCGAGGCCGACCTCGAAGGCTTTGCCCACGACCTGCGCGAGATGCTGCTCGACCGCAGCCGCGGCTGAGTCGCTGCGCTCTGGCCCGTTAGGAAACCCGGCGATGGCATTCGGCAGACTCCAGCGCAACGCCCAGCGCGAGCCGATGAGCGACATCAACATGACGCCGCTGATCGACGTGATGCTGGTGCTGCTGGTGATCTTCATCCTCACCGCGCCCTTGATGAGCTCCAGTCTCAAGCTCGACCTGCCCAAGTCCGACGCGGCCCAGCCGACCGAAGCCGAGGGCGAGGTGGTCGAGCTGGCCATCACCGCCGATGGTCAATTGCATTGGGGTGACTTGGTGGTGTCGGCACCCGAGCTCAAGACCAAGCTGGCTCGCGTGGCGCAACGCAATCCGATGCAAGAGATTCAATTGCGCGCCGACAAGGCCGTGCCCTATGGGCGGGTGGCCGAGGTGATCGGGCTGCTGCAGTCGGCCAACTTGTCGCGCATTGCCTTCATGACCGATGCGGTCGAGGGCGCGAACGCACCTGCGGCGCCCTGAGGCGGCCGGGGTGTTGCCCGGTGCGCCGTCAGGGCGTGCCCGTGACGTACGGCCGCGCCTGCAGGATCACCAGACGGCCTTGCTCGTCGGTGGCCCACTCCACGTCGAGGTCGCGACCCTCGAAGACCGTGCGCAGTTGCTGGCCGGTGTCGGACAAGCGGCGCACCATCGAATCGGACAACACGGCGCGCGTGCTGTCTGACGCATCCAGCGGCACGTCGCGCACGCCGCCGCGCGCGTCGAGGCGCAGTTCGCTGGTCTCGCCGGAGCGCGTCAGCACCTGCACGGCGCGGGTGCTGCGGTCGTAGAGCACCTGCTCGGCCACGCGCCGCCCCTCGACCACCTTGATGCCCAGGCCGCGCTTGGCGCTGATGTAGGTGGCGTTGCGATGCTGCGGGTCGAAGGGGTCGGCCGTGACCAGCACGCCCGAGTTGCGCGCGGCCACGGCCTGTTGCACGAACACGCCCATCGCCACGCGCTCGAAGGGCGTGCCGGCCTGGCGGCGCGCCTCGACGGCCTCGAAATTGAACACCGAGGCCCAGACCGTCTTGACGGCGCGCACCAGCTCGGCCTCGCCGGTAACGTGCGGCACCGTGGCGAAGAGCCCGGCGCCGCTGAAACCGGGCAGGTCTTCGGCGTTCGATGAGCTGCGCACGAACACGCCGGTGCCGATCAGGTGGTCGTGCCAGGCCTGCAACCACTGGTCGCTGCGGTAGCTGTTGACCGGTAGCTCGACGAGATCGCGCCGCAGCGCGGTCAGCTCGGCCTGGCGGCGTGCCGGGTCGGTGGCGAAACCGGGGCTGCGCTCGGCGCGGGCGATGCGCTCGCGCACCTCGGGTTGGCGCATGAACTCGGCGTAGTGCGCGAACGGGATGCAAAAGCCGTCCGGCACCGGGGCGACCTGCGTGAGGCGGCCGGCGCGGCGGGCGGCGTCGATCTCGCCCAGGTTGGCGGCCTTGCTGCCGCAGCGGCGGTGATCGGCGGCGTGCAGGTCGGCGAGCTCCACCAGCTCGTCTTTCGACCACTGCGGCTCGGCCAGCGGCGGCATGGCTCGGGCGGCAGCCAGGTTGGCGGTGACGCGGCTGGCGGCCTGCGCGGCGCGCTGCTCGGCTTGCGGGTCGGGCGTGACGTCGTAGCCGGTGCGCGTGACGCGCAGGCTCACCCAGCGGCCGGCGAGCGGGCGCAGCGCGGCGAAGGCGTCGCGCACGTAGGCGTTCGGGATGCCCCAGCTCTTGGCCAGCAGGTTGACGTGCGAGAGCACCGTCGAGGGCTGGGTGGTGACCACGCCCGCCACCGGGGGCAAGGCCAGCGGCACGTCGCGCAGCACCACGATGTCGCTGGGCTGCAGGTCGGGGGTGGACTCGACCGAATCGATCAGGCGCAGCCGCCCGCTGCGCTGCCCGACGTTGAGCGGCAGAAAGGGCTGCTCGCGCACGATCTCGGCCTGCGAGATGAATTCGAGCTGCGCGCCGCGCGCGGCGGCCTCGTGCTGGGTCGAGTTGGTCTTGAACGCCAACGGCGCGAAGAAGGTGGATTGCAGCCGCGCCTGCGTCAGCGCCACCAGCAAGGGCGTGAGCTGGTCGCCCTCCCAGGCCTCCCATACCCAGCGCTGCACGGCCGGCTGCCAGCTCAGGGTGCCCAGCACGAAGCGGCGATTGGGGTTGCGGTAATGGGCGGCCCAGGCGGCGTGGTCTTGTTGCGGGGCCAGATGCTGGTCGACCACGAATTGCTCGTGCAACTGGTAGCGGCGGGCGTTGATGTAGTGCACGCGTTCGCGGCCCTGGGCGTCGCGGTTGGCGCGGTCGATCACGAAGATGAGGTGGGGCAGGGCTGCGGGCGTGCCGGCGTCGTAGACCCGCGCCAGGCGGTCGAAGTCGGCGCGCGAGTCGATGGCCGGCAGGCTGGCGACGGCATCCGGCGCGGCCTGGGCCTCGTGGCTGCGAAAGCTGGACGGCTTGCGCGCCGTTTGCGCCACGGCGGAGCCGGCCAGCAGCCCCAGGGCCACGCAGGCCCAGGCCGCCCGCCGCAGCCCGGACGGCGACGCGGGGGCGGATCGGGGGCTCGGCAGTGAGGGCGACGGCGCGCGGCGCATGCCTGCGAATTCGGCCATGGGCGGGGTTTCTTGAGGGGGCGGGGCGGGCGGCGGCGGGGCGGTCGCCGCCTAAAATGCCGCCATCATGCAAGAAACCTACAGCCCCAAAGACATCGAGCAAGCGGCCCACGCTCACTGGGCCGAACGCGACGCCTACCGCGTCGTCGAAGACAACCAGAAGAACAAGTTCTACGCCTGCTCGATGCTGCCCTACCCCAGCGGCAAGCTGCACATGGGCCACGTGCGCAACTACACCATCAACGACATGCTCACGCGCCAGCTGCGCATGAAGGGCTACAACGTGTTGATGCCGATGGGGTGGGACGCCTTCGGGTTGCCGGCCGAGAACGCCGCAATGAAGGGCGGCGTGCCGCCCGCGCAGTGGACGTACTCGAACATCGCCTACATGAAGGGCCAGATGCAGGCCATGGGCTTGGCGGTGGACTGGAGCCGCGAGGTCGCCACCTGCCAGCCCGAGTACTACAAGTGGAACCAGTGGCTCTTCTTGAAGATGCTCGAAAAGGGCATCGCCTACAAGAAGACCCAGGTCGTCAACTGGGACCCGGTCGACCAGACCGTGCTGGCCAACGAGCAGGTGATCGACGGCCGCGGCTGGCGCTCGGGCGCGCTGGTCGAACGCAAGGAGATCCCCGGCTACTACCTGGCGATCACCGACTACGCCGACGAGCTGCTCAGCGCCGTCGCCAACCCGGACGACAAGAACTACCTCAGCGGCTGGCCCGAGCGCGTGCGGCTGATGCAAGAGAACTGGATCGGCAAGAGCGAGGGCGTGCGCTTCGCCTTTGCGCACGACGTGAAGGACGCGAGCGGTGCGCTGATCAACGGCGGCCAGTTGTGGGTCTTCACCACCCGCGCCGACACCATCATGGGCGTGACCTTCGCGGCCGTGGCCCCTGAGCACCCGCTGGCGCTGCACGCCGCGGCATCGAAGCCCGCCGTGCAAGCCTTCATCGACGAGTGCAAGCAAGGCGGCACCACCGAGGCCGAGCTGGCCACGCAAGAGAAGAAGGGCGTGCCCACCGGCCTGTTCGTGACGCACCCGCTCACCGGCGCGCAAGTCGAAGTGTGGGTCGGCAACTACGTGCTGATGAGCTACGGCGACGGCGCCGTGATGGGCGTGCCGGCGCACGACGAGCGCGACTTCGCGTTCGCCAAGAAATACGGCATCGCGATCAAGCAGGTCATCGCGGTGGACGGCGAAACCTTCAGCGCCGACGCCTGGGCCGAGTGGTATGGCGACAAGCAAAAGGGTGTCTGCACGAACAGCGGCGTGCTCGACGGGCTCAAGTACAAAGACGCCGTCAACAAGGTCGCCGAGCTGCTGATCGCCAAGGGCGTCGGCGAGAAGAAGACCACCTGGCGCCTGCGCGACTGGGGCGTGAGCCGCCAGCGCTACTGGGGCACGCCCATCCCCATCATCCATTGCCCGACTTGCGGTGACGTGCCGGTGCCCGAGAAGGACCTGCCCGTCGTGCTGCCCGAGGACTGCGTGCCCGATGGCAGCGGCAACCCGCTGAAGAAGCGTCTCGACTTCCTGAACGTGAGCTGCCCCAAGTGCGGCGGTGCCGCGCAGCGCGAGACCGACACGATGGACACCTTCGTCGATTCGTCGTGGTACTTCCTGCGCTATTGCAACGCCGACAACGCCGGCGCGATGGTCGATGAGCGCGCGCAATACTGGCTGAAGAACGGCGGCATGGACCAGTACATCGGCGGCATCGAGCACGCCATCCTGCACCTGCTGTACGCACGCTTCTGGACGAAGGCGATGCGCGACGTCGGTCTCATCGACGTTGACGAGCCCTTCAAGAAGCTGCTCACGCAAGGCATGGTGCTCAACCACATCTACTCGCGTCGCACCGACAAGGGCGGCATCGAATACTTCTGGCCGCACGAGGTCGAGAACGTGTTCGACGAGGCCGGCAAGATCGTCGGCGCCAAGCTCAAGGCCGATGGCTCGCCCATCGACTACGGCGGCGTCGGCACGATGAGCAAGAGCAAGAACAACGGCGTCGATCCGCAAGACCTGATCAACCGCTACGGTGCCGATACCGCCCGCCTGTTCATGATGTTCGCCGCGCCGCCCGAGCAGACGCTGGAGTGGAACGACGCCGGCGTCGAAGGCGCGCACCGCTTCTTGAAGCGCGTGTGGGCGTTTGGCGCCAAGCACGCCGAGGCGATCAAGACCGCGAGCGACGTGGGCGCCGAGTTGAGCAAGGACGCCAAGGCCCTGCGCCTCGAAGTGCACACCGTGCTCAAGCAGATCAGCTACGACTACGAGCGCATGCAATACAACACCGTGGTGTCGGGCGCGATGAAGCTGCTCAACGCGCTCGAAAGCTACAAGGGTGACGGCAGCGCCGGCTCGAACGCCACGCTGCGCGAAGGCTACTCGGTGCTGTTGCGCGCGCTCTACCCGGCCTGTCCGCACCTCACGCACGTGGCCTGGCAGGAGCTGGGCTACGCCGCCCAGCTCGGCGACCTGCTCGACGCGCCCTGGCCGCAGGTGGACGAGGCCGCGCTGGTGCAAGACGAGATCGAGCTGATGCTGCAGGTCAACGGCAAGCTGCGCGGCGCCATCAAGGTGCCGGCGGCGGCCGACAAGGCGGCCATCGAGGCGGCTGCGCTGGCGAGCGAGGACTTCATCAAGTTCAGCGAAGGCAAGGCGCCCAAGAAGGTGATCGTGGTGCCCGGGCGCCTGATCAACGTGGTGGTGTGATGACAGTCAATCGTCGGCAAGTTCTGGGCACGCTGGTGGCCGCCACGTCGGCGGTCGCGCTGGCCGGTTGCGGCTTTCAGCTGCGCCGCGTGCAGCCCTTGAAGTTCCAGAGCGTCGAGCTCGCGGGCTTCCCGTCGCACTCGACGCTGGAGCATCAGTTGCGGCTGGCCATCGAATCGACGGGCACCAAGGTCGTCGAGAGCCTGCCCGAGGCCGAGGTGGTGCTGAAGTGCCTGGCCGAGGTGCGCGAGCAGGTGGCGGCGGTGACCACCGCGGCGGGGCAGACGCGCGAACTCAGCTTGCGGCTGCGCTTTCGCTTCCGCCTGACCCGCGTGCGCGACGACAACGTGCTGATCAAGGACAGCGAGATCGCGCTGGCGCGCGATCTCACCTACAACGAAACCGATGCGCTGGCCAAGCAGCAGGAGGCCGATTTTCTGTATCGCGCCATGCAGGCCGACTTGGTGGATCAGGTGATGCGCCGCCTCGCGTCCGTGGCTTTCTGACGCCGACCGCGCCACGATGCAACTGCGCCCCGAGCAACTCGCCGAGCACCTGAAGAAGGGCCTCAAGCCGCTGTACGTGCTGCACGGCGACGAGCCCCTGCTCGTGCAGGAGGCCGGCGACGCGATTCGTGCCGCCGCGCGCGACGCGGGCCACACCGAGCGCCAGACCCACACCGTGGCCGGCGCGCATTTCGACTGGAGCGCGGTGCTGGCGTCGGCCGGCTCGATGAGCCTGTTCGCCGACAAGCAGATCGTCGAGATCCGCGTGCCGTCGGGCAAGCCGGGCAAGGAGGGCTCCGAGGCGCTGCAGCGCTATTGCGATCAGCTGTGCGACGACGTGCTCACGCTCGTCGTGCTGCCGCGCCTCGATCGCGCGCAGCAAGGCAGCGCGTGGTTCACCGCGCTGGATGGCGCCGGGGTCAGCGTGAAGATCGACGCGGTCGAGCGCAACGCCTTGCCGGCCTGGATCGCGCGGCGCCTGGCCGCCCAGGGGCAGCGCGTGGCCGAGGGCGAGGCGGGGCAGCAGGCGCTGGCCTTCTTTGCCGATCGCGTCGAGGGCAACCTGTTGGCGGCGCATCAAGAGATCACCAAGCTCGGGCTGCTGTATCCGGCGGGCGAGCTGAGCCTGGAGCAGATCGAGGCCGCGGTGGTGGACGTGGCGCGCTTCAACGTCTTCAAGCTCAGCGAGGCGGTGCTGGCCGGGCAAACCGCCCGGGTGATGCGTATGCTCGACGGCCTGCGCGCCGAGGGCGAGGCGGCCGTGCTGGTGCAGTGGACGTTGACCGAAGACGTGCTGGGCCTGCACCGCGTGCACGCGGCCATGGCGGGCGGCAAGCCGCTGCCGATGGCCTTGCGCGAGCAGCGCGTGTGGGGCGTGCGCGAAAAGCTCTTCGAGCGGCTCGTGCCCCGGCTCGACGCCCACACGCTGGCGCGGCTGGTGTCGGCCGCCGCCATCTGCGATGGCGTGGTCAAGGGCATCAAGCATCCGCAGTGGCCCGACGACCCCTGGGCCGCGCTGCAGCGGCTGGCTTTGATGGTGTCGCGCCTGGCCACCCCGCAACAGGCGGCGCGAGTCGGGCGCATCTAGGCGGCATCTAGGCGGCATCTAGGCGTTTACCCAGCGCATTCCCGTCTCAAGGCGCTGCGGGGGCGGCCGATAAAAGGCGAGACGGCCCTTGAGTCGGGCCCGTGGGATCGCGAAGAGCGTGACGCACTTCGCGGTTCGCATCGAACAACAACGCGCTTCACCGCCTCGCACCGAAACCGTCTATGCCTTCCCTGCGCCTGCAGCGGCTTCAATTGCGCATCGTGTCCGTCTACCTCGGCCTGGCGGTCGTGGTGCAGGCAGCCGCGTACGCGCTGATCCACAACGGCATCGATCGCAACGCCAACGCGGCGATTCATTCCGAGCTGGTGTCGGGACAGCGCATCTTCGCGCGGCTGATCGAGCAGAACGCCGTGAATTTGTCGTACGCCACGCGCAACCTGGTCACCGACGACGCCTTCCGCGTGGCCTTCGTGGCCGACGACCGCGACCGCCTCGTTTCGGGGCTGGCTCGGCAGGCCGAGCGCGTGGGCGGGGCCGAAACCCTGCTGCTCGGGGCGCAGGGCCAACTGCTGGTCGGCACCCACGCCGACGCGGCCCGCTACGTGCCGGCCTTGCAGGCCTGGCTGGCGGGGCAGGATCGTGTCATTTCCACCATCACCCGCATCGCCACCACCGAGGGGCAAGCCATGCAGTGGGTGGCGGCGCCGGTGCGGCTGCCGTCGCTGGCGGGCTGGGTGGTGATCGGCTCGCGGCTCGACGACGAACTGCTCAAGGACATGCGCCAGCTCAGCGACCTCGACGTGGCGCTGCTCACCAACGACGGCGTGCCGGGCAAGGGCCGCTGGCAGGTGGTGCGCTCGACGCTGGCTCCGGGGCGCTGGGCCGATTTGTCGAACCAATGGGCCGAGCGCCCCGCACGCGGCCTGCAGGCGGCCAACGAGCTCACGCAAAGCCAGACCACGCTCACGCTGGGCGGCTCCGACTACCGGCTGCTGCCCGCGCCCTTGAACGCCGACAGCCTGGTGGGCGACACGCAGGTGGTGCTGATCCGCTCGGTGGACGACGCGCTCGCGCCTTATCGACAACTCAAGTGGACGCTGATGATCCTCACCGCGTTCGGCGTGCTCGTGTTCGGCGTGGGCAGCGTGATCACGGCGCGGCGCATCACCCGGCCGCTGACGGCGCTGTCGGGCTCGATCCAGCGCCTGGGCGGGGGCGATTTCGACACGCCCGTGCCGGTGCGGGGCGCCGGCGAGCTGGGCGAACTCGCGCAGGCCTTCGAGAACATGCGCCAGGCCATCCAGCACCGCGAGGGCGAGATCCGCCGCCTGGCCTATCAGGACAAGCTCACCGACCTGCCCAACCGCGAGCAGTTCCGCGACGACCTGCGCCAGACCATGGCGCGCGGCCTGCAGGCCGGGCAGCCCTGCGCCATCCTGATGCTCGATCTCGACCGCTTCAAGCACGTCAACGACGTGCTCGGTCACCGCTTCGGCGACCGCCTGCTGCGCCAGGTGGCCAAGCGCCTGCGCGACGAGGCGCTGAGCCCGCAAGACGTGCTGGCGCGCCTGGGCGGCGACGAATTCGCGGTGCTGCTGCCGCTGGCCGACGCGCCGTCCGCCCTGGTGGTGGCGCGCCGCATGCTGCGCACCTTCGAGCGCCCCATCACGCTCGACGACCACAAGGTCGATCTGGGCGCGGGCATCGGCATCGCCAGCTGCCCGGCCCACGCCAAGGACGCCGACCAGCTCATCAGCCGCGCCGAGGTGGCGATGTACGCCGCCAAGCACCAGCAGGCCGGCACGGTGACCTACCACCCCGGGCTCGATTCGAGCAGCGAAGAGTCGCTCAGCATGCTCGGCGAGCTGCGCCAGGCGGTCGACTTCGGGCAGCTGCAGCTCTACATGCAGCCCAAGGTCAGCCTGCGCACCGGCCGCGTGGTGGGCGCCGAGGCGCTGCTGCGCTGGCAGCACCCCGAGCGCGGGGCGGTGCCGCCGATGCGCTTCATTCCGTTCGCCGAGCAGACCGGCTTCGTGCGCGTGCTCACGAGCTGGATGATCGAGCGCACCGCCATCACCTGGCGCGCCTTGCGCGCGCAGGGCCTGCAGATGAAGCTGTCGGTCAACCTCTCGACGCGCGACCTGATGGACCAGGACCTGCCCGACAAGATCGCCCGCCTGCTCGGCACGCACGGCGTCGAGCCCGGCGGGCTGATCCTCGAGATCACCGAGAGCGCCATCATGGACGACCCGCAACGCGCGCTCACCACGCTGGAGCGGCTGCACGAGATGGGCCTCAAGCTGTCGATCGACGACTTCGGCACCGGCTACTCGTCGCTGGCCTACCTCAAGCGCCTGCCGGTGGACGAGCTGAAGATCGACAAGTCCTTCGTGATGAACATGGAGTCCGACATCCACGACGCCAAGATCGTGCGCTCCACGGTCGATCTGGCGCACAACCTCGGGCTGACCGTGGTGGCCGAAGGCATGGAAAGCGCCAAGTCGTGGAAGCTGCTGGCCGGCCTGCGTTGCGACGAGGCGCAAGGCTTCTTCATCGCCAAGCCCATGCCGGCCGAGCAGTTCGCCCAATGGGCTCGCCAATGGACGCCGCCCCACATCGCCAACGAGCGGCTGGGCACTGAATTCGCCGCGATGTTGTGATGCCGATCTGCCTGACCAAACCGACCCTGACCATTCGAGGCGCCGTGCTGATCGCGGTGATCGCGGGCCTGCTCGTGCCGCCCGTGGCCATGCTGTGGTGGGACGACGCCGCGCTCGTGCACATGCGCTCGTGGACGCGGCTGGTGCTGGCGCAACTGCTGCTCACCGGCGCCATCGTGCTGGCCGTGCTGTACGCGCGCATCACCACGCCGGTCGAGCGGCTCAAGCGGCAGGCCAGCGCCATGGCGTGGCGCGACAACGCGCCGCCGGTCGAGTGGCGCCGCCGCGATGAACTCGGCCAGCTCGGCCGCCATCTCAACGAGGTGCGCGAGCGGCTCGAAACGCTGTTCGGCCGACTCGAGCAGCAAAAGCAGCAGCTCGAATCGCTGGCCATGTACGACCAGCTCACCCAGCTGCCCAACCGCGGCCTGTTCACCGAGCTGTGCCGCTCGGCGCTGCAAAGCGCCCAGCGCGACGGCACGCGGCTGGCGCTGCTGTTCATCGACCTCGACCGCTTCAAGACCATCAACGATTCGATGGGGCACAGCGTGGGCGACCAGCTGCTGCAGGCCATGGCGCGCCGCCTGCGCGACGTGCTGCG
Organism: Aquabacterium sp.; assembly: GCF_041915145.1. Taxonomy (GTDB): domain Bacteria; phylum Pseudomonadota; class Gammaproteobacteria; order Burkholderiales; family Burkholderiaceae_C; genus Aquabacterium. The sequence continues at coordinate 15,016 of NZ_JAYSBZ010000062.1, forward strand.
CGAGTCCGACGTGGTGTGCCGTCTCGGCGGCGACGAATTCCTGGTGCTGCTGCGCGACGCGGGCAAGTGGGACGAGATCGCCGCCACCATCGAGCGCATCCTGGTGGCCGTGGAGCAACCGATGCCGCTGGCCTCGCACCCCATCCAGGTGTCGGCCAGCGTGGGCGTGGCGCTCTACCCCGACGACGCGCAGGACTACGAAACGCTGGCGCGGCACGCCGATATCGCCATGTACCAGGCCAAGGGGCTGGGGCGGGCGCGCTTCAGCTTCTATCACGCCGACCTCAACAACCGCTTGCAGGCCAATGTGGCGCTGGCGCAAGAGCTGGCGCGCGCCATTCGCGGCAACGAGTTGCTGCTGTACTACCAGCCGCAGATCGAAGCCAAGAGCGGGCGGCTCACGGGCGTCGAGGCGCTGATCCGCTGGCAGCACCCCGAGCGCGGCCTGCTCGCGCCGGCGGCCTTCATCGGCGTGGCCGAGGAATGCGGCCTGATCGGCGACCTGGGCGCCTGGACGGTCAACGAGGCCTGCCGCCAGATCGCGCTGTGGCGCGGCGCCGGGCGCGTGTTCGGCCACGTGGCCGTCAACATCTCGGCGCTGGAGTTTCGCCAGCATCGGCTGATCGACGTGTTCAGCCAGGCGATGAGCCGCCACGGCGTCGACCCCAGCGAGCTGGAGATCGAGATCACCGAGAGCGTGCTGATGAGCGACACCGAAACCACGCACAGCATCATCTCGCGCCTGCGCGCGCTGGGGCTGCGCCTGGTGATCGACGACTTCGGCACGGGCTACTCGTCGCTGGCCTACCTCAAGCACTTGCGACCGGCCAAGCTGAAGATCGACCGCGCCTTCGTGCGCGACATCGACCGCGATGCCGACGACCGCGCGCTCACCAGCGCCATCATCGGCTTGGCTCGCGCGCTCGACATCCCCGTGGTGGCCGAGGGCGTCGAGACCGACACCCAGATGCGCTACATCGTCGAGGACGGCGGCAACCTGGTGCAGGGCTACCTGCTCGGCGCGCCGATGACGGCCGAGGCGCTCGAAGTCGCCTTCTTGCTGGCGGGTGTCGAGCCCGGCCCGCGGATCAAGCTGGTCGAGACGTCGGCCTGATTCAGTGCTGCCCGGCCGAGGCGGGGCTCAACAGGCAGATGCGGTTGCGCCCGGCGTGCTTGGCCTCGTAGAGCGCCGCGTCGGCGCGGGCCAGCATGCCCTCGATCGATTCACCGGGCGCGGGCGCGGACAGCCCCGCCGAGAACGTGGCGCGCAGCTCGGGCGCTTGTGGCGACACCGTGAGGTCGGTGAAGACGCGCCGCAGCCGCTCCAGCCCGACGAGCGCCTGGTCGGGCGAGGTCTGCGGGCACAGCACCAGGAATTCTTCGCCGCCCCAGCGGGCGATCACGTCGATGTTGCGCAGCGTGTCGGCCGCCTGGCGCGCGAAGGAGCGCAGCGCGTCGTCGCCGATGGCGTGGCCGTAGCAGTCGTTGATGCGCTTGAAGTGGTCGAGGTCGATCAGCGCCACGGTGAAGACCTCGCCGCATTCGGCGTGGCGGCGGGCGTAGTGCGCCAGCATCTCGTTCATGTGGTTGCGGTTGTGCAGGCCGGTGAGCTCGTCGTGCGTGGCGAGCTCGCCCAGGCGCTTGACGGCGTCTTTCAGCTCGCCGCGCTGTTTGGCCAGGCGTGCCCGCAGCTTGCCCAGGTGCATGCCCATCAGCATCACGGTGGGCAGGTTGAACACCACCATGATCCAGCAGCCGATTTCGACGCGCGGCGGATACGCCTCGGGGTGCGCCCAGCTCATCCAGCCGATCACGCCGGTCATCAGCGCCATCGCGTAGCCGCAGACGAGCCAGGCTGGTCGCCAGCGCAGGTTGCACACGGCCATCGCCATCACCATCAGCAGGTTCATGAGTTGCGCCGCGTGGGCCGCGCCCGTGGTGGCGTAGAGCGCGCCGCCCCAGCTCACCGCCGCCAGCATCTGGAGCAGGGTGATGGCGGGGTCGGCCAGCCGGGCGGTCCAGCCGGCGCGCACGGCGGTGTAGATCAGCAGCGGGGTGGCGCACAGGCCGGCGGCCATCAGCCGGGCCGCGTCGGCCGGCATCAGACCGACGCGCGAGGCGTAGGCCAGCGTGAGCAGGGCGAAGGCGTAGGGCGTGGAGCCGATCAGGGTGCGCGCCACCCAGCTGCGCAAGCGCCGCTCGCGGCCGAGCAGCCAGGCCAGGCGGGGCCGCTGTGGCGAGTCGGCGCCGCCTGCCGGGTCGGCGTCCGCGTCGGCTTCGGCTTCGGCTTCGGCGGTCGGTGCGTCGCCCGCCGGAGCCCGGGCGGCGGCCAAGGCGGCCTGGGTGGCGTTCAGGGGGGCGCTGGCGGCGTCGAGCGACGGGCTGCCCGGGTGGTGCGCGGCCACGCGGGGCAGGTCATCGGTGGTCGGGGTGGCGGCCAACTGGCTTTGCGCGCGCCCGGCGGCCTTGGCCGCGTAGAGCGCCTGGTCGGCGCGGTTGACGGTGTCGCTGACCGCCTCGTGCAGGGCATGGCAGGCCACACCGGCCGAGAAGCTCACCCGCAGCTCGGGCACCTGGGGCGAGACCACGGTGTCGCGCAGGGTGGCGCGCACCCGGTCGAGCAGCGCCAGCACGGTGGGCGCGGGGGCCGAGCTCAGCAGCAGGAATTCTTCGCCGCCCCAACGCGCCAGCGTGTCGGTGCCGGCGAGCGCGTCCTGGGCGACGCGTGCCAAGGTCTGCAGCACCTCGTCGCCCACGCCGTGGCCGTGGGTGTCGTTGACGTGCTTGAAGTGATCGAGGTCGAGCAGCGCCACCGTGAGCGGCAGGCCGTGCCGCTGCGCGCGCTCCACGTGGTGCGTCAGCAGCGTGTTCATGTGGCGGCGGTTGTAGAGCCCGGTCAGCGCATCGTGGGTGGCGAGGCTCTCGATGCGCGCCAGCATCTGCGCCAGCTCCTCGCGCTGGCGGCGCTGGCGGTCGCGCAGCGCGGCGATCTGGCTGCCCGACCAGGTGAGCATCACCACCACGGTGGCCAGCACGCAGAGCACCAGAAAGTCCACCTCGGGCCGGAAGACGTGCGGCAGCCGCTGGCTCATGACGAGACCGGTCAGGCCAAAGACCGTCAAGGTGAAGCACTGGATGAAGAACACCGCCCGCCCCTTCAGCGCGAAGGTGCTGTAGGCCAGCGTGGTGCACACCGACATCAGCAGCAGGATGTGCGCTTGCGGCGCCACCACGCAGCCCAGCGCGCAGAACACCACCGAGTTCATCATCTGCGGCACGGTCAGGCTGGGGTCGCGCAGGCGCCGCGACCAGCCCAGGCGCATCACCAGGTAAAAGAGCAGCGACGAGGCGAACACGCTCAGGGCGACCGGCCAGCCCCAGGCGGGGTCCATCACGCCGTTGCGGGTGTAGATCCAGACCAGCAGCAGGCTGGCGAAGTAGCCCACCTGCCCGCCCAGCGTGATCTTCAAATTCAAGTGCCGCTCGGGGTCGGGGCCCAGGATCAGCCGGACCAGCGGGTTGCGCACGGCTGCCACCGGGCGATCCGGTGGGCGGGTGGACGGGGTGGCGTGATCGGGCAGGACGGGCACGGGCAAGCTCTCTCGCGAAAGGGGCCAAGACACCTCTTCGCTACTTCGGACGCCGGGTTCACCACTTGAGCACGCGACGGGCCCGCGACGCCGCCCGGCCGCCCGTCAACCGTTCAATCGATCACGCAATCGCCGGGCGCGGCGGGGTCTGACGCCAGATGTTCCAGGCGACTCACCAGCCCGCTCAAGGCCGAGGCGAGCGTCTGGGCCCGCACGGCGGCGCGGTCACCATCGAAGCGACGGCAGGCCGCCTGGGCCGCCTGCCCGCGCTCGCACCAGGCCAGCCATACCGTGCCCACCGGCTTGCCCGGGGTGCCGCCGCCCGGGCCGGCGATGCCCGTCACCGCCACGGCCCAGTCGGCGCGGCTGCGCTGCACGGCACCGGCGGCCATCGCGCAGGCCACCGGCTCGCTGACGGCGCCGTGCGCGGCGATCAAGGCAGCGTCCACCCCCAGCAACTCGGTCTTGGCCTCGTTGCTGTAGGTCACGAAGCCACGCTCGAACCACCGGCTCGACCCGGCGAGGTCGGTGCAGCGCGCCGCGATCAGCCCGCCCGTGCAGGACTCGGCCGTGGCCAGGCGCTCGCCGCGCGCCAGCAGGTGCCGGGCGAGCTGCTCGACCAGCGTCTCGATGGACGGTTGCGGCTCGGCGGGCGCCTCGGGTGCCGTCATCGGGCGCCCCACAAGGCCACGCCGGCGGCGATCACCAGCAGCGTGCACAGCGCGGCCACCAGGTCGTCGAACAAGATGCCGAAGCCCTGCGCCCAGCCCACCTCGGGGCCGTGGCCCTTGAAGAGTCCGTCGGCCCAGCCCACCGGGCCGGGCTTGGCGGCGTCGAAGTAGCGAAACAGCGCGAAGGCCGTGAGCTGCATCCACAAGCCCGCCGGCATCACCAGCCACAGCACGAGCCAGAAGGCGAGCACCTCGTCCCACACCACGGCGCTGGGGTCGGGCTTGCCCAAGTGGCGGGCCGTGACCGTGCAGGCCCACCAACCCACCGGCAGGCCGACGGCGATCACCACGCCCCAGTGCAGCGGCGTCAGCCAGCGGCTGAGCACCAGATAGGCCACCCAGGCCCACAGCGTGCCGGCAGTGCCGGGCGCCACCGGGCTCAGGCCGCTGCCGCCACCCAGCGCCAGCCAGTGCGCGGGGTGCTCGGCCATGAAGCGCCAGGTGGGTTGCCGTGACGGGGCGGAGGGGGGCGGCTCGACGGGGTTCATCAGCGTCGCTCTACGGGGTGGGGGTCAGTCTTGGAAGTGGTCGAACGAGCGCCCGTCCCAGGGCACGTCGCGGCCGTGGGCGTCGATCAGGCGCAAGCCGGGAGCGGCGTCGATGTGGCCGATGCGGGTCAGCACGACGCCGGTAGTGGCTTCGGCGGCGTGCACGGCGTCGCGCATCGACGGCGGGGCGGTGAAGACGAGCTCGTAGTCGTCGCCGCCGCTGAGCGTGCACAGGCGCTGCAGGGCTTCGGGTTGCTCGGCCAGGATGGCGC
>NZ_JAYSBZ010000063.1:0-19908 GCF_041915145.1 Aquabacterium sp.
CGGGCGTGGTGGTGGCGGTGGGCGAGGGCGTCACCGAATTCGCGCTGGGCGACCACGTGGTCAGCTCTTTCGTGAGCATGTGCGGCAAGTGCCGCTACTGCCAGAGCGGCCGCCCGCAGTTGTGCGACCAGGCCGGCAAGGCCGTGGCCACGCTGCCCGACGGCAGCAATCGCTACACCGATGCGCAAGGCCAGCCGCTCAATGTGTTCTTCGGCTGCGGCGTGATGGCCGAATACACCACGCTGCACGAAAGCAGCCTGGTCAAGATCGACCCGACCGTGGCGCTCGACAAGGCCGCGCTGGTCAGCTGCGGCGTGATGACGGGCGTGGGCGCGGTGGTCAACACCGCCAAGCTCACGGCGGGCTCGATCGCGGTGGTGTTCGGTTGCGGCGGCGTGGGGCTCAACGCCATCCAGGGCTGCGTGATCGCCGGCGCGCGGCAGATCGTGGCGGTCGATACGTCCGACGCCAAGCTCGAACTCGCCAGGCAGTTTGGCGCCACGCACGTGGTCAACAGCACGAAGGAAGACAACGTGGTCCGCACCCTGCGCAAGCTCACCGGCGGCGGCGCGGACTACGCCTTTGAGTGCGTGGGCCTGGGCGAGGTGGCGGCGCAGGCCTTTGGCACGCTGGCCAAGGGCGGCACGGCCGTGTCGGTGGGCGTGGCCTCGCGCAAGGACACCACCACCGTGGGCACGCTCAGCCTCACCTGCGAAGAGAAGACGCTCAAGGGCAGCTACTTCGGCTCGGCCCGCCCGCGCGAGGACTTCCCGCGCCTGCTCGGCCTGTATTGCTGCGGCCGCTTGAAGCTCGACGAGCTCATCACCCGCACCTATTCGATCGACGAGGCCCCGCAGGCGTTTGACGACCTCAAGGCTGGCCGCAATGCGCGCGGCGTGATCGTGTTTGCCTGATCCGCACCTTCTGGAGTTCACCATGCACAACTTCGACCAGCTCTACATCGACGGCGCCTGGGTGGCCCCGCACGGCCGCGGTCACATCGACGTGATCAGCGCGTCCACCGAGGCAGTGATGGGCCGCATCCCTGATGGTGACGAGCAGGATGCCGCCGCCGCCGTGGCCGCTGCGCGCGTTGCGTTCGACGGTTGGTCGCGCACCTCGCCCGCGCAGCGCGCCGAGTACCTGGCCGCGATCAGCGCGGGCATCAAGGCGCGCATGGACGAGCTGGCCGGCCTCATCGCCGGCGAAGTGGGCATGCCGCTCAAGCTCGCCGGGCTCATCCAGGTCGGCACGCCGATGGCGAACTTCAAGACCTACGCCAAGTTGCTCGCCACCTTCGAGTGGAGCGAGCAGGTCGGCAACTCGAAGGTGGTGCGCGAGCCGGTGGGCGTGGTCGCGGCCATCACGCCCTGGAACTATCCGCTGCACCAGATCGCCGCCAAGGTGGCGGCCGCGCTGGCTGCCGGTTGCACGGTGGTGCTCAAGCCCAGCGAGGTCGCGCCGCTCAACGCCTTCGTGCTGGCGCAGATCATTCACGACGCGGGCCTGCCCAAGGGCGTGTTCAACCTCGTGTCCGGCACCGGCCCGGTGGTGGGCGAGGCGCTGGTGCGCCACCCCGAGGTCGACATGGTGTCGTTCACCGGCTCGACGCGAGCGGGCCGGCGCATCAGCGAGGTGGCGGCGGCCAGCATCAAGCGCGTGGCGTTGGAGCTGGGGGGCAAATCGGCGGCGGTGATCCTGCCCAGCGCTGATCTGCCAGCGGCCGTCAAGGGCACGGTCAGCGCCTGCTTCTTGAACAGCGGCCAGACCTGCTCGGCGCACACGCGCATGCTGGTCCACGAGTCGCAATACGAGCAGGCCGCCAAGCTCGCGGTCGAAGTGGCGAGCCGCTTCACGGTGGGCGACCCGTTTGGCGACACGGCCAAGCTGGGGCCGCTGATCTCGGCGACGCAGCGCGAACGCGTGCGCGGCTACATCACGCGGGCGGTGGCCGAGGGCGCCGAGCTGCTGTGCGGCGGGGCCGACGCACCGGCCGATCTGCCCACGGGCTATTACGTCAAACCGACGGTGCTGGGCCGCGTGCAGCCGCAGCACACGGTGGCGCAAGAAGAGGTGTTCGGCCCGGTGCTGTCCATCCTCACGTATCGCGACGAAGACGAAGCCGTGGCCATCGCCAACGGCACGATCTATGGTCTGGGTGGCGCCGTGTGGGCGGGCAGCGACGAGCAGGCCGAGAGCCTGGCGCGTCGCCTGCGCACCGGGCAGGTGGACATCAACGGCGGCGCCTTCAATCTGGGCGCGCCGTTTGGCGGCTACAAGCAGTCGGGCCGGGGGCGCGAGATGGGCCGCTGGGGGCTCGACGAGTTTCTCGAGACCAAGGCGCTGCAGTTCAGGGCGTGACCTTGCTCACCCCGCCTTGCGACGCCGACAGCATCGGCAGCAGGGTCGCCTGAGCCTCGTGGCGCAGTTGCTCGATGGCGGCTTGGCGCTGGATCTCGCTCAGGCTGGGGTCGGACGACACGGCACGAATGCGCTGCCCCAGTGATTCGAGCACCGGGCGCACCGCCGCGCCGCGCTCATCCTCGCGTTCGAGCTCGAACGCGGCCGACGCGCCGATCAGCGTCTCGCGCAGCGCGCGCAGCTCGTCGGCCGTTCCTCGCTGGGCGCGCCACCGCGTGGTGAGCAGATCCAGATCGGTTCGGGCGTCCGCCGCTTGCGCCGGCTCGCGCAGCGGCGCGGGCAGATCGGCGCGCAACTGCTTGAGCCGGCTGGCCTCGTCGAGCAGCGCGATCGAGCGATCGCCCAGGGTTTGCTGGCGGACGGCGCGGTAGCGATCCCACGGCAGGTCGTCGCCGAAGAACGCTTGTTGCTCCGCGCGAGAAAAGAGGTGGGCGCGCAGTCGCTCGATGCCGTCCAGCAGCGCGAGCTGATCGCCGGGCGTCCAGCCGCGCGCGGGTTGGTCGCTGCGTCGGCGGCCCAGCTCCTGCAATCCGTCCTGGTAGGCCACGTAGCGGCCGAACAGCGCCAGGGCGTCCGCCTTGACCGCTGCCGAGGGGTGGGCCTGGTCCAGCAGCTGATCGAGCTTTTGTCGGGCGGCCTGACGTTCGGCGGGGGTCGAACCGGCGCCCGTCAAGGCCTGGTCGAACAGCGCGCGCAGCGCTCGCGTGGCAAGCAGGTGCCCTTGCGCGTCGGCTTCAACCGGCGAGCGGGCCGTGGCGGATGCCGCCGGTTGCGGCGCGGGCGCCATGAGCTCCGTGCCAGACGGCGCGCGCTGCCACGGAAAGGGCTCGGCCTCGGGCGGCGGGCGCGAGGGCGTCTTGCCATCGAGGCTGGGGCGCCAGACCCACAAGCTGCTCGCGACAGCAAATGCCGCCGCGACGCTGAGCCATGCGCGCAACGTGCGCTGGCCGTGTTGCCCGGGCGGGGGTGGCATCGCCGGCCTCAAGCTCGTGCAGCCGCCGCCGCGCGAGCCACGCCCAGCGCGCGCTCCTGGTCGGCCTTGCGGTCGGCGGCCACCTTTTGCGCCGTCGGGCGCTGCTCGATCAGCTTCACGTAGCCTTTCCAGTCCACTCCCGCGGCGGCCAGCAGGTCTTCGCCGTAGACGATCTTGGTCGCCAGGCCCACCAGCGGCAGGTGGCAATAGGCGGCGCAATCCGCCAGCGTGAAGGTGTCGCCCGCGATGTAGGGGCCGAACTTCGCCAGGCGCTTGAAGGCCGTGATGGCCTTGACGAGCTCGCCGCGCACGCGCTCGGTGAACTTCTCGCTCAGCGTGCCGCCGAAGAAGGCCTGGTAATAGAGCTGCCGCGCGCAGAGCTCGAGGTGCAGCTCAAGAAAAGTGACGAGCTCGCGCACCTTGGCGGCTTGCCACGCGTTGGGAGGCAGCAGCGCGGGCGTGTCGGGGTAGGCGGCTTCGAGGTAGTCGACGATCACCTGGCTCTCGCACAGCGTGCCGTGCTCGGTGGTGAGGTAGGGCACCTTGCCCATCGGCGAGCTGTCGTAGGCATCGGCCTGCCTGACCGACGGGATGAACACCTCGTCAAACGCGATGCCCTTTTCGAGCAAGGCGAGCTTGACCTTGTTGTAGTAGTTCGAGAGAGCAAAGCCGTGCAGCTGGATCATGAGGGGCTCCGAAGCGTGGGGGGGATGAAAAAAGCCGACCCTGCAGCGTAGCGGAGTCGGCCTGATTCGTCTGTCGGGGCCGGATGTCCCCGTGAGCCCCGCGGCTTAGATCACCTTTTGCGCCAGCTTGCCCGCGGCGTAGAGCGCGGCCATTTCGCTCAGGCTCACGCCCTTGATCTTGCCGGCCTGGCCTTCGCAGCCGAACTCGAGGTAGCGCTGCTTGCACACGGCCTTGGCGGCTTCGCGGGCGGGCTTGAGCCACTCGCGGGCGTCGAACTTGTCGGGGTTCTCGGCCATGAACTTGCGCACCGCGCCCGTCATCGCCAGGCGGATGTCGGTGTCGATGTTGATCTTGCGCACGCCGTATTTGATGGCTTCTTGAATCTCTTTGATCGGCACGCCGTAGGTCTCTTTCATCTTGCCGCCGTACTGGTTGATGATGGCCAGCAGCTCTTGCGGCACCGACGACGAACCGTGCATCACCAGGTGGGTGTTGGGGATGCGGGCGTTGATCTCTTTAACGCGGCTGATGGCCAGCACGTCGCCGGTGGGCGGGCGGGTGAACTTGTAGGCACCGTGGCTGGTGCCGATGGCGATGGCCAGCGCGTCGAGCTGGGTGGCCTGCACGAAGCGGGCGGCCTCTTCGGGGTCGGTCAGCATCTGGCTGTGATCGAGCTTGCCCACGGCGCCGATGCCGTCTTCTTCGCCGGCTTCGCCGGTTTCGAGCGAACCCAGGCAGCCGAGCTCGCCTTCAACGGTCACGCCCACCTTGTGCGCCATCTCGACAACCTTGCGGGTGACGTCGACGTTGTAGTCGAACGAGGCCGGGGTCTTGCCGTCTTCTTGCAGCGAGCCGTCCATCATCACCGAGCCGAAGCCCAGATCGACCGCGCCGGCGCAGATCTTGGGGCTGGTGCCGTGGTCTTGGTGCATCACCAGCGGAATGTGCGGGTAAGCCTCGGTGGCAGCCTGGATCAGGTGCTTGATGAACGATTCGCCGGCGTACTTGCGGGCGCCCGCGCTGGCCTGCAGGATCACTGGCGCGCCGACTTCATCGGCCGCGGCCATCACGGCCTGCACTTGTTCGAGGTTGTTGACGTTGAACGCCGGGATGCCGTAGCCGTTTTCGGCAGCGTGGTCCAGCAGTTGGCGCATTGAAACGAGAGGCATGGGAGGCTCCGAGAAAACGGTGGGATGGTGGAAAACTCCCGCGATTTTAGCGAGCCGGCCTCGGCGCACCGCCGCCCGGCCCCCCGGCATCGCGGGGGGCGGTGTGCATGGCGCGCAGCTCAGCGCACCTCGCACACCTTGAGCATGTTGGTGCCGCCAGGGTGGCCCATGGGCTCGCCGCAGGTGATGGCGTAGGTGTCGCCGGGCATGAGCACGCCGCGCTCGACGAGCTGGCGTTCGGCCATTTTTAGCGCCTCGTCGCGGTCGGTCATGCTGGGGATCAGGATCGGGCGCACGTTGCGGTAGAGCGCCATCTTGCGCTGCGACAGCCGCTGCGCGGTGAGCGCGTAGATCGGCACATGGATCTTGTGGCGGCTCATCCAGAGTGCCGTCGAGCCGGATTCGGTGAGCGCGATGATCGCCTTGCAGCCCAGGTGGTGGGCGGTGAAGAGCGCGCCCATGGCGATGCTCTGGTCGATGCGGCCGAACTGCTTGTTGGTGAAATCGGCGTCGAGGCTGACGTCTTCGGCGTGCTCGGCCTCGATCGCGATGGCGGCCATCTGCTCGATCGTCTCGACCGGATATTTGCCGGCGGCGGTTTCGGCCGACAGCATCACGGCGTCGGTGCCGTCGAGCACGGCGTTGGCCACGTCGCTCACCTCGGCGCGGGTGGGCACGGGGTTGACGATCATCGACTCCATCATCTGCGTGGCGGTGATCACGACCTTGTCCATCTCGCGCGCCATCTTGATCATGCGTTTTTGCAGCGCCGGCACGGCGGCGTTGCCCACCTCGACGGCCAGATCGCCCCGCGCCACCATGATGCCGTCGCTGGCCTTGAGGATGGCGTCGAGCACCGGGATGGCCTCGCTGCGCTCGATCTTGGCGATGAGGGCCGGGCGGTGGCGATGGGCTTCGCCGGCCACGTTGCAGAGCTGGCGCGCCATTTCCATGTCGGTGGCGTTCTTGGGGAAGGACACGGCCACGTAATCGGCCTGCAGGCTCATGGCGGTCTTGATGTCGTCCATGTCCTTGGCGGTGAGGGCCGGGGCGGTGAGGCCGCCGCCTTGTTTGTTGATGCCCTTGTTGTTGCTCAGCTCGCCGCCGATCTTCACCGTGGTGTGCACCTGCTCGCCCTTGACGGCGGTGACGGTGAGCACGATCAGGCCGTCGTTGAGCAGCAGCGTGTCGCCGGGCTTGACGTCGCGCGGGAGCTCCTTGTAATCAAGGCCCACGCCGTGGATGTCGCCCAGCTCGGTGCGTTGCGCGTCGAGCACGAAGGGCTGGCCGTTTTCGAGCTGCACCTTGCCCTCGGCGAACTTGCCGACGCGGATCTTGGGGCCTTGCAGGTCGGCCATGATGGCCACTTCGCGGCCGGCGCGCTGGGCCACCTCGCGCACCAGCAGCGCGCGGTCGATGTGGTCTTGAGCCTTGCCGTGCGAGAAGTTGAGCCGTACCACGTCGACCCCCGCGCGGATCATGCGCTCGAGCACGTCGGGTGACGAGGAGGCGGGGCCGAGGGTGGCGACGATTTTCGTGGCGCGAGACATGAGCGAGGCTCTCCGGTGAGGCGTTTGTGGACGGGAATCACCGCGAAGTGTCACACCAAATGACGCAGCTCAAGCTCGCAGGTGGGGCGTTTTTTGCGGGTTAAACCGCGCTATCGCCGGGTGTTCGAGGCCGATCCACGGCGCATTCCAGGGCGACAATCCCTCAGCCGGTTCTCGGAGCCGGCGTCGTGAGTGGCCCGGGTCGATTTGCCGTACTTCTGCCGTACTTCTCCATGACCGATTCATTGCTCGCTGGTTCGCCTGCCTCGGCGGATCGTCTGCCGTTTCTCACCCTGCCCAACTGGGTGCGCGCCGCCGCCCGCTGCGGGCTCAACGTGGAGCGGGTGTTTCGCGACGCGGGCGTGCAGACCGACCTGATCCACCTCGAATCGGCCACCGTCAGCATCGATACCCTGCGCCTGCTCATGGAAGGCAGCGTGGCCCAGTCGGGCGACGGGCTGTACTTTCCGTTCGTGCTCGGCGAGACCTTCGCGTTCGAGTACGTGCCCGATGTCGAAACCTTCCTCACCACCAGCCCGAACCTGCGCGAGGCCTTTCGCGTCTTCGAGTGGATCCGCCTGCTCATCAACCCGCTGATGAACGTGGCCTTGCACGAAGCCGGCGACGAGGCCCGCATGCTGGTGAGCTTCGACGTGGGCGCCACGACCGATGCCGCCCATCAGCACTTTCTGGAGGCCACCTTCTCGGCCATCGTGCGTTTCGTGCGCGGCCTGATGCGCGGCGAGATCGGCGAGGTCTGCCTGACCTTCCGCGCGGCGCGGCCCGACAACGCCATCGATTACGAGGGCTACTTCAAGATGCCGGTGCATTTCGGCGCCGTGGACGACGCGCTGGTGTTTCGTCGCGCCTTGCTCGAGGTGCCGCTCAACGGGGCCTTTCCGGCGCTGCATCGGCAGGCCGAATACCGCGTCGAGCAGCGCCTGGCGCAGTCGGCCACCGCCCGCCCGGGGCTGGTGGCGCACATCGAGCAGATCTTCACCGAGTCGCCGGCGCTGCTCGGCCAGGGCATCGAGGTGATGGCGCAGCGGCTGCAGTTGCATCCGCGTACCTTGCAGCGCCGGCTGCAGGAAGTGGGCGTGCGCTACACGGCCTTGCAGGCGCAGGTGCGCTTTCGCCTGTCGAGCCAATGGCTGCAGGACGACGGCGTGTCGATCGAGGCGATCAGCGAGCGGCTGGGTTTTTGCGACCGGCGCAGTTTCACGCAAGCCTTCAAGCGCTGGTCGGGGCTGTCGCCCAGCCAGTTTCGAGGGAAACCCCGTAGCGGTTGAACCAGATCAAGAATGCCGGGCGGGGCGATTTGTCGCAATCGCTTCCCAAGGGTCGCCGGCGTTCCTAGCTGCGAATTCGCAGTCTCTCTAAATTTTCGGACATCGATTCCATCGAGCCAGAAAGAGAGACACGCCATGGCCCACTCGACCGCATCCGGCGCGCACGCCGCGCCCCGCAAGCCGCACCCGATCGTCCCCCGCGAAAAGCTCGATTTCGGGCTCGGCGGCGACATCCCGCGCTACTGGTTCGGCGGCGACGCGTTCAAGACGCGCTTCTTCGACGCCATGTCGACGATCTTCCCCGAGGGGGAGCGCTTCTTCATCATGTGCGTGCGCGACTACCGCGATCAGGTCAGCGACCCGCGGCTGCAGCAGGAGATCCGAGACTTCATCCGGCAAGAAGGCCAGCACAGCATGATCCACAACCAGTTCAATGACCGCCTCAAGGCGCAGGGCATTGACGTGGACAAGCTCGAGGCCTTCCAGCGCAAGTACATGACCGAGCTGACGCGCAAGCTGCGTTCCAGGCCGTTCACGCTGGCGATGACCGCCGCGGCCGAGCACATGACGGCCATCATGGCGCACAGCTTTTTCGAGCGTCGCGAGGTGCTGGAGCTGGCCGACCCGCGCATGCGCGCCATGTATGCCTGGCACGCCATGGAAGAGGTCGAGCACAAGGCGGTGGCCTTCGACGTGATGCAGCAGGTCGCGCGAGTCGGCTACTTGCGCCGCGTCCTGGCCATGCTCGAGGTGAGCCTCGCCTTCCCGATCCACACCTTCCTGATCGTGCGCTACATGCTCAAGGTGGACGGCTTCGGTGCGTGGCAGCGCGCCGGTCTGTTCGCCAAGGGCTTGTGGTGGCTCTACAAGCCGGGCGGCCTGTTTTCATCGGTGCTGGGCCATTACGCGCAGTACTACAAGCCCGGCTTCCACCCGTGGCAGACCGGCCAGCTGCGCAGCTACGAAGTCTGGCTGAGCAAGTTCAATGAAACCGGCGACCCCATCCTGGCAGGCAACGCGTTGCATGCCACCGGGGCGTGAGCCCGATCCAGCCAGCAGCGAGCCGCCCACCGATGAGTCACCCCTCCGCCCACCCGGCAACCCACACCGCCGCCGTGCCGCCCATCGTGCCGCGCGACAAGCTCGACTTCGGGCTCGACGGCGACATCCCCCGTTTCTGGCTCGACAACGACGCGTTCAAGACGCGCTTCTTCGATGCGATGTCCACGCTCTTCCCGGTGGGGGAGCGCTTCTTCATCACCTGCGTGCGCGACTACCGTGATCGCATCGACGACCCTGCCATGCTCGAAGACATCAAGAACTTCACGCGGCAAGAGGGGCAGCACAGCATGCTGCACACGCAATACAACAATCGGCTGCAAGCGCAAGGGGTGCGCGTCGATCGCATCCTGGCGGGGCAGGAGAAGCGCCTGTTCGGCATCATCCGCAAGCACTGCTCGCGCGAGTTCACGCTGGGCATGACGGCCGCCGCCGAGCACATCACGGCCATCATGGCCGAGTGCTTCGCCGAGCGCGGCGAGATCTTCGCCAACGCCGACCGCCGTATCCGGGCCCTCTACGTGTGGCACGCGATGGAAGAAATGGAGCACAAGGCCGTGGCGTATGACGTGATGCAGAAGATCGCCCGCGTCGGCTACTTCACCCGCGTGCGGGCCATGCTGCTGGTGGGCGGGCTGTTTCCGTTCCACACCTTCCGCATCATGCGGCACATGCTGCGCGTCGACGGCTTCTCGCGCTGGCAGCGCGCCAAGATCTGGGCCAAGGGGCTGTGGTGGCTCTACAAGCCGGGCGGCCTGCTGACGCCGGTGCTCGGTTCGTTTCTGGCCTACCTGAAGCCCGGCTTCCACCCCTGGCAGCAGGCCGTGGTGCCCAGCTACCAACGCTGGATGGACGCGCTGGCCCGCACCGGCGACCCGGTCGCCGCAGGCGACGTGCTGCAGCAAGCCTCCCGAGCCTGATCGTCCGCTCGGGGGTGGTTGGCGCCATTGCGTACCGATTCGGCAGAAACCCGCCGTTTGAACGTGGGGTGTCTGATCGCGGCGCAGGCGCGCGGGTGAGTGGTCGAGGTATCGTCCGACGCTTCCATCGACCTTCGATCGCAACGGATTTGCGTTGAATTGACGCAACTCGCCGACTGCGTCAACTGCTTGCCCGAGTCTGTTACATGAAGCGCTCCGTTCTCGTGATTGCACACAATGAGGCGGCGCACATCGGCGCTTGCCTGCAATCGCTGCAACAACAAACCGTCGCGCCCGACGAGATCGTCGTGGTCGTGCACAACTCGATCGACGCCACCGCGCACATCGCGCGGCAGTTTTCTGGCGTGCGCGTCGAGTGCTACGACACCCCCGGGCGCGGCCCGATCTTTCCGCGCATCCGCGGCTTCGAGATCGTCTCGCACGACGTGGTGGCCTGCATCGACGGCGACGCCGTGGCCGACCCCCACTGGCTCGAACGCCTGACCGAGCCGCTGCGCCAGCTGCGCACGGCCGCTGCGGGCGGCGAGGTGCGCTTCAAGAACTATCGATACGGCAACGTCGCATCGTTCCTGTTCTTCCAGCTCGGGCGCATCAACCCGCTGGCGCATTTCTACTTCTGGGGTGCCAACTTCGCCTGCAAGCGCACGGCGTATCAGAGCGTGGGCGGCCTCGCGCCCTTGCTCACCTTGCGTGGGCAACTCGGCCTGCATTACTGGGCCGACGATTGCTATCTGTCGCTGGCGCTGGAGCGCGCCGGGCAGGTGGTTTTCGCGCCTGGGGCGCGGGTGCATGCGCAGCCGGGGGCGTCGCCTGATGGCTTGTCGCGCGGCCTGAAAGAAAACCAGGACCGTCGCCGCCTCTTTGAATTCTTCGGCCTCGTCGGCGCGGGGCGCCGCTTGCGCGAGCCCCGCCTGAGTCGTTATTGACCGTCTGCTGATCAGCCCGCCGCGCGCTTGGCCAGGATCTCGAACGCCGGCAGGGTCTTGCCTTCCAGCACTTCCAGGAAGGCGCCGCCGCCCGTCGAGATGTAGCCCACGTCTTTTTCGATGCCGTACTTGGCAATCGCGGCCAGCGTGTCGCCACCACCGGCGATGCTGAAGGCGCTGCTCTTGGCAATGGCCTGGGCGATGGCTTCGGTGCCCTTGGCGAAGGCGTCGAACTCGAACACGCCGACCGGGCCGTTCCAGACGATGGTGCCGGCGCTCATCAGCTTGTCGGCCAGGATGGCGGCGGTCTTGGGGCCGATGTCGAGGATCAGGTCGTCGGCGGCCACGTCGGTGGCGGCCTTCACGGTGGCGGGTGCGTCAGCGGCAAAGGTCTTGGCGCAGACCACGTCAACCGGGATGGGCACCTCGGCGCCGCGCGCCTTCATGGCGTCGATCACGGCCTTGGCCTGATCCACCAGATCGGGCTCGGCCAGCGACTTGCCGATCGACAAGCCGGCGGCCAGCATGAAGGTGTTGGCGATGCCGCCGCCCACGATCAGGCCATCGACGTTCTTGGCCAGCGATTCGAGGATGGTCAGCTTGGTGCTCACCTTCGAGCCGGCCACGATGGCGACCAGCGGGCGCTTCGGCGCTTCGAGTGCCTTGCCGATGGCGTCGATCTCGGCGGCCAGCAGCGGGCCGGCGCACGCCACCTTGGCGAACTGCGCGATGCCGTAGGTGGTGCCCTCGGCGCGGTGCGCGGTGCCGAAGGCATCGTTGACGTAGACGTCGCACAGCGCGGCCATCTTCTTGGCCAGCTCTTCGTTGTTCTTCTTCTCGCCCTTGTTGAGGCGGCAGTTTTCAAGCAGCACGACCTGACCGGGCGCCACGCTCACGCCGTCCACCCAGTTGGCCACCAGCGGCACCTCGCGGCCCAGCAGTTCGCCCAGGCGCTTGGCCACCGGGGCCAGCGAGTCTTCGGGCTTGAATTCGCCTTCGGTGGGGCGGCCCAGGTGGCTGGTGACCATCACGGCCGCGCCGCCCTGGAGGGCCATCTCGATGGCGGGCACCGAGGCGCGGATGCGGGTGTCTTCGGTGATGTGGCCGGCATCGTCTTGCGGCACGTTCAGGTCGGCACGGATGAACACGCGCTGGCCGGCGACTTTGCCTTGGGCCACGAGGTCTTGAAAGCGGAGGATGGACATGGTCGGCGCCTCAGGGAGCGTCGTGCGGGACGACGCGGGGTTGGTGAAATCAGAACCCGCGATTGTAGAAAACCGCCACCGTGCCGCGCCCCCGCACCCGGGCGTCGTCACGATGTCGGGCGCGATCGCGGCGGTCAGCGCGGCTTCGCCAAACAGTCATGAGCCGCGCGCAGACTGGCGTCCTTTGATCGTTCACGCACTGACATGAAAACGTTGATGACCCTTGGGATGCTCGTGGCAGCGGTGGCCGCGTCGGCTGGAGCGGCGGACGCTGGCTCGCCGGCTTGCGAGCACAAACTGTTGCCTGGCGACAGGAACGAGTTCACCTGCGCCGTGCCCGCCACGTCCAAGGCGCAACGCATGCGCTTCGTGGCGAAGCTCTCGGGCAGTCATGACGATTCGTCCTCCACGCTGGCGCTGGCCTGGGGTGGGGCGCCCCTGCCTTGCGAGGACGGCAGCAAGGTCGAGTCCGATGGCGAGTACGGCGACGTGGTGATGGAATGCCGCTTCACCTTGCCGGCCACCAACGGCGCGCAGCCCAAGCCGCTGCTGGCGTCGTTGAAGGCCACCCACGTCTTCGTCACCAGCCACGCCTTGACCGCGGATTGACGCCTGCCCCCTTGCGCGGGCATGGAGCCCGCGTTGGCCGGGGCGACGAGCGGTCAGGCGTTGGCGAAGATGGCGGCCACACGCCACCACGACCAGTAGGCCGCCAGGGTGCCGATCGCATACAAGGCGGGGCGGCGCGCCGATGTGAACCAGCTCAGGCGCGACAGGGCGCGCACCACGGCCCAGGCCGCGCCCACGGTGAGCAGTTGACCGAGCTCGACGCCCACGTTGAACGTGACCAGCGCCACGAGCAGGTGGTTCTTGGGCAGGCCGATCTCTTGCAGCGCGCCGGCAAACCCCAGGCCGTGCACCAGCCCGAACAAGAAGGCCACCAGCGCCGGCCAGCGGCGCGACAGCGTGGGCTGCTGGCGCAGGGCCTCGCCGGCCACGAGCATGATCGACAAGGCAATCGAGGCTTCAACCGGCGGCGAGCGCAGCGTCAGCAAACCCAGCGCGGCGCTGGCCAGCGTGAGGCTGTGCGCGGCGGTGAAGGCGGTGATGGTCCAGATCAGGCGCTTGTTGAAGCCCACCAGGAACAGCAGCCCCAGCACAAAGAGCAGGTGGTCGTAGCCCGACAGGATGTGTTCGACGCCGAGCAGCGTGTAGGCCGAGGCGATGTCGCCCATGCCGCGCTGGTCTTCGGCCGAGCCGTAGAGTTGCACCGAGCGTTGTGCCTTGGTGAGGGTGTACACGCGCGATTGACCGTCGAGCCAGGCGACCTTGATCATGGCCGCCGAGAAGTGCTGACCCACGCCTTGGGCGGTGAGCGTGCCACGCAAGCCGTCTGCGCCGCAGCGCAGCATGTTGGCGTCGACCTTGCACCCGCTCGGCCAGTCGATATCGATCTCGCCGGCCACCGGGAACTTCTCGGTGGGCGTCCATTGCCAGAGAAAGACACCCGGGTCCATCTCTCGCACGTTCATCTCGGCCATGCTCATCTCGTGGGCCCGGGCGCCCAGGCTGGGCAGCACGAGCGCGGCAATCAGCAGATGGCGCATCAGGCGTGCCCAGGCCCAGCGCGGCGCGTGTCTGAGGAGTGATCTCATCGGGGGGGCGCTTCGATCAGGATGGTGTATTTCTTGGCCAGGGAGCGCACGGCGGTGGTGCGCTGTTCGGCGGCGGCGGCGTCGCGCCAGTCTTGCACGACCACGCCGCGCGCCATCTCGAAGGTGGCGGACTGCGCCGGGGTGTTGCCGGTGAGCCGAACGGCGCGCATGCCGTCGCGGCTGGCCAGCGCCTGCCAGGTGCCCGTCGGCGCGTTGCGCAGAGCCTGGGCGAAGGGCTCGCCGTAGCTTTGCACGAGGTTGCTCCAGGGGCGGCCCTTGAACACGCGCAACCCGGCTTCGGCTTCGCCTGGCGTGCCTTTGTTGAGCTTGTCGACGAAGGCGCGCACGGCCGACTCGGAGGTGTCGCCGCCGAGCACGGCTTCTTCAAAATCAAAGCGCGGGGGCTGATCGTATTTGTCGCGGTGCGCCTCGAACCATCTGCGCAACACGGTGTCTTCCAGGGGCTGCGGCTTGACGTTGGCGTCGATCATGCTCAGCGCCTTGAAGATCACGCGGTCGCGGATGGCCGAATCGCCCTTGTCGAGCTTCATGGCCAGGCCTTCGCGGTAGAGCACTTCGTTGTCGAGCCAGGCTTGGCGCAGGGCGCTCAGTTCCTTGGCATTGGGTTCTGTGCCTCGCGAGCTCTTGAAGATCTGTCGGGCTTCGTTGTCGATGGCCGCGTTGACGACGATCGTGCGGGGGTCGTCGGCCCGACGGCTCAGCAGATGGTCGACGCCGAAAACGAGCGCGCCCAGCGCCACGAAATGCAGCAGGGGCTCGCGCAACCAGGCGCCGCGTTCTCGGGGTGCGGGGGGCGGGGTGTTGGCGGTGTGGCTCGCCGCGGCAGGCAGTGCCGAAGAGGCAGGCATGAACGTACTCCGATGAAACTCGCAGCCCGCCCCGGCGACCGGGCGCTAGGCCGATCCGGGCATCCTATCGAGTCATCAAGACGCGGCGATGACAGCGCCGCCGGCCGCCCACGGAATTCTTCGATGAACCAAAAAAAAGCGCCGCGCGTTGCCGCGCGGCGCTTGCCGGGTGGTGCCGCCGAGAATTACTTCAGGCCAGCCACCACGGTCGAGCCCGATACTTGAACGTAGATCGGGTTGCTGTAGAACCACAGGTCAGACCAGGCGGCCACGTCGTACGACACGGCCTTCTGGCCCACGATGGGGTTGGTGATGGCAAGGCCCACCTTGTTGTTTCCGCTGGCGGCGGTCGCCAGGTGGTCGGGGCAGCCGTCGAACTGGTTGCTGGTCGAGTGCGACACGGTGCAGGGAATGCGCAGCATCGTGGCATCGGCGGCATTGGTGAACACGTCGGGCAGCGGGTTGCCGTTGGCATCGGTCTCGTACGGCGTCGACGGCGGCAGGTTGGTGCCGCGCAGGCGCACGTATTGCGATGCCGACACCGCCGGGATGCGGAAGGTCATCTTCAAGAACTTGGTGCCGTCCACCGGCGAGGTGAAGGCGGTCCAGCCCGAGCTGCCGAAGGTCTTCAGGATCGCGGCGCTGGTGTTCTTGGCACCAGCAGGCACCACCGACAGGTCGGCGGTCGAGCCGTCGGCCTTGAGCCAGTCGGTGTTGCGCGGCCAGGCACCCGAGTAGTCGGAGGCGCCAACGGTCTTGTAGCCGGTCACCTTGCCGCCGATCACGTCGATGTGATCCAGCACCGGCTGGTTGAGCGGTTGCTCAACGCCGATCTGGTGCAGCGAAGGATTGAAGAAGGTGTAGGGCGAGTTGTTGGCGCCTTCGGGATCGCGCACCACGATCGAGACGACGATGTCGGCGCCCGGACGCACGGCGAGCTTCTCGCCCATCGTGGCGCAGCCGGCCTTGTCGATGTCGGTGTTGTTCGTGGCCGCAGCCACCGCCAGCGCCTCAACCGACGCGTTGGTGCGAGCCGCCACGCCGGAGTACGACGAGCAGGCAACGAATGCCAGGCGATCGATCAACTGACCGCTGGCCACGAAGCTGTTGCCGCTGCGCAGGCCGTCCACCACGGTTTGCGGGCGGATCTTGTCCGAACCCTTGCGCACCATCACGTAGTCGCGCTGGTATTCGCCGGGCTGGAAGTCTTGCGTCGAGCGACGGTCGTCGGCGCCGAAGGAGCCGCGGTTGTGCCAATCCGAGCTGGCGAAGAACCACCAGTTGCGACCCTCGCCCAGCAGGGCATCCCATACACCGCCGATCTGGCCGGCATACACGCCGGTGCCGCCATAAGTGGTGCCGCCAACGGAATCGACCTTGGTGCTGCTGCCGGTGTACGAGTTGCGCAACACCTGGTATTCGCCGCGGTTGTCGGCCGCACCGTGACCCGGTTGCGATTCAAAGCCGAACGCGATGTTGGGAGCTGCGTTGTTGAAATTGCGCAGGTTCTCGATGTTGAAGCCGTTGTTGCCCAGCGAGTTGAAGGGGCCCGGACGCTCCAGGTGGGCCGGCACGTAGTAGCTGCCGTTGGGGTGGTTCTCGACCATCCATTTCAGGCTCTCGACCGCCTTGTAGTGACCTTGATCGCCCACGCCGCCCAGTGCGTTGGAGCTGCTGGCCTGGATCAGCTTCATGCCGGTGACGCTCCAGATCGGGCTGGCGCTGTTGGCGCTGCCGGTTACCGAGCAGTTCCAGTTGTTGCCGGTGGCCGTGCCGTAGAAGTTGCCGCGGCTGGTGTCGGAGTCGCTGCGATCAAAGCAGTACTCGAACTGGGCCAGCGCGTTGGCGTTGCCCAGGGCGGCGTACGGTGCTGTCACGGGCAATGCGGCGGTGTCGAGCGCGGCGGGCATCTGGCCGGTGATCACCGACATGCTCACGTGCTCATGGCCGGGGGCGTTGCTTTCCAGACCCATGAAGAGCGGCACGTTCTTGTAAGCCGAGAGGTATTCAAGCAGCGGGTACTGGAACTCTTGAATCGATTGCCAACGCCACATGTAGCCGTTGGGCGATGCGGCGCCGTAGCCATTGTTGCCCTTGATCGCGGCCTGGCCGATGCTGCTGACCCAGGTGGTCGTCGGGCCTTGGGCGGCGTTGTACGGGTAGGCCGGCGTGGCCAGGACTTCGTCCTCGACCAGCGTGCAGTTGCGGTTGTACGAACCACCGTGGCCGGCTTGCACGAACCAATCGAGGCCCCAGGTGACCGTCGATTTGTCGACCAGCTTCTGCAGCGAGATCGAACCGTCCGAGCAGGTGGTGTGGTTGTGGAAATCGCCGGTGACGTAGGTGCCGGCGGTCTTGGCGGCCTTGGCTGGCGCGGGGGCGGTGACGACCGCCATCGCGCCCAGGGCCGCGATCGTGGCGAGCGCGACCTGGCTCTTGCTGAATGTGAACTTCATTGAAACTGCTCCTAAGGGGCTGATATAGGTGGTGACTTGCTGTGGCCAGATCTGCTCACGGCACGCGCCCGGTGACCGCACGAATGCGGTGCGTTTCATGGCCGATCTTGAGGGCGATCCTAGAAATGCGCGATGACCCACATGTGACGCGGCGCGCGCGACGGGTGGGTGAGACGGCTCACGGCTGGCGCGCCGCGACGACGGGATCAAGGTATGGCGCAGCTTCGTCATGAGCTTGTCGCATTCGCGTGCCTAGACTGTCGGACCTCAGTGGAAAGGCTTCTGCCCGGTGGGTCGATCTGCTGCTCACCTCGTGTATCCGCCCAACCATTTAGGAGTTTGAGATGAAGTTGTTTTCTGCCGCGGCCGCCGTTGCCGCCCTCACGCTGGCCGCCAGCGCACCGGCTCGCGCCGACATGCTGGTCGATGTGCTGCTGGACTTCGAGAACGTGTCGAGCTACATCGGCACGACGGGCCTGCCCGCCACGACGGTCAACGGTGTGAACGTGACCTTCGGCAACGAGTCCATCGGCCTGGCCAGCGACGCCGATTTCAACTATTTCACCAACGCTCCGTCGCCCCTGGGCGTGCTGGTCACGGCTGATCCGGCACTGGACTCGACCGCGGACGCCTCGATCAATGTCAGCGCCGGGTTCGTCAACAGCATCAGCTTCTATTACTCGTCGTCTGTCGCGGTGTCCAACGCCGTGACGATCTGGAGCGGACTGCACGGCACGGGCACGGTGCTGGGCACGATCGACCTGAGCAACAACGCCACCAACGGCTGCTCGGACTCGAGCTTCTGCCACTTCGATCAATTGACCGCGACCTTCACGGGCGTGGCGCAGTCGATCACCTTCTCGTCGCCGTCCTATTCCGCCGCGTTTGACAACGTGTCGTTGCAAGCTGTGCCGGAGCCCGCCACCAACGTGGCTCTGCTGGCGGGCCTGGGTGTGCTGGGTCTGGTGGCCCGTCGCCGTCGCGGCTGATCCATTCGGCGAGCCCGCTCGCGGGCTCGACTGCCGTGCCGGATTCACACCGTCGCCGTGCCCTGGCGTTGATGGGCTTGTCGGGCTTTGCCGGCCTGGGCTATCAGATCGTCTGGACTCAGCAAAGCGCGCTGTGGCTGGGGCATGAATCGGCCGCCGTGCTGGCGGTCGTGGCCGCTTTCTTTGGCGGGCTCGCGGTGGGCGCGCTGGCCCTGGGCTCGCGCATCGACCGCAGCGTCCGGCCCGCGCGCTGGTATGCGGCCTGCGAGCTCTTGATCGGCGCATGGAGCCTCGTGCTCGCCGTGGCGATGGCGCCTGTCAGCGCGTGGCTGCTCGGGCTCATCGGCCCGCAGCCCTCGCCAGGCTGGCAATGGACGGTCGCCTTTTGCGGCACCTTCTTGCTGCTGTTGCCGGCCACGGCGGCCATGGGTGCCACCTTGCCGGCCATGGAGCGCGTGGTGTCGCGGCTGGCGCCAGACTCTGTTCAAGACGCGCATCGTTCGAGCTTCATCGCCGCGCTGTATGCGGCCAACACGCTGGGCGCCGTCGTCGGCGTGCTCGCCACGGCGTTCTGGCTGGTGCCGGCCTGGGGGCTGATCCGCACGGCGGGCCTGTGTGCGTTGCTCAACGGCTTGTGCGCGCTGCTGGCGCGCGGGCTGCCGCAGGCTGGCAACGACGCCGCCGCGGCGCCGGACGCATGGGCGTCGTCAACGGGCCGGCGCCGTCTGCTGTGGCAGCTCGGTCTGACCGGCTTGCTCGGCATCGGTTACGAGGTGCTGGTGGTGCGCGTGCTGAGCCAGCTGGCCGAGAACACGGTCTACACCTTCGCGATGCTGCTGGCCGTTTATCTGGTGGGCACGGCATGGGGCGCGGCGCTGTATCAACGCAAGCTGCCCCATGTGAAATTCGGGCAGGCGGCTTCGTCGCCCGACGCCGTGCGTGATCGCCTGCTGCTGGCGTTGGTCGGGGCGTGCCTGCTGGGCACGGTCATCTTGCAAGGGGCCGACACGATCAAGCCCGTCGTCGCGGTGCTTGCGGGCGGCGGGCTGCCGGGCGCGCTGCTCGGCGAGGCCGCGCTGGCGGTGGCCGCTTTCTTGCTGCCCACCATCGTGATGGGCGCGGTGTTCAGCCATCTGGGCACGCAGGCCCGCGCCGCGGGCATCGGCCTGGGGCGCTCGCTGGGCGTGAACACACTCGGCGCCGCGCTGGCGCCGCTGCTGTTTGGCGTGTGGCTGCTGCCGGCGCTCGGCGCGCAACTGAGCTTGCTGCTGCTGGTGGGCGGCTACCTCGCGCTGATCTCGCCGCGCGTCTGGTTGGCGGCCGCCGCAAACGGTGCGCGGCGCGAGGCCCTGGTCGGCTGGTCGATGGCCGGTCTGGCGATCGCGTGGGCCGTGATCGCGCCGCCCCTGATGTTCGTCGAGGTGCCCGAGGGCGGCCGCATCGCCAGCTACCGCGAGGGCGTGATGGCGGCGGTGAGCGTGGTCGAAGACGCCGAGGGCGCGGCGCGGCTGCGTATCAACAACCGCCAGCAAGAGGGCAGCAGCGTCACCGTGCTGGCCGACGCGCGCCAGGCGCTGCTGCCGCTGCTGCTACACCCGGCGCCGCATCGGGCGTTGTTCTTGGGCGTGGGCACCGGCATCACCGCGTCGTCCGCCGCGCAAGACGCGCAACTCGAGGTGGATGCCGTCGAGCTGCTGCCCGAGGTGGTCGAGGCCACCT
>NZ_JAYSBZ010000064.1:0-19636 GCF_041915145.1 Aquabacterium sp.
CGGGCTGCGCCGGCGCGATCCAGGTCACCTCCAACACCTTGGGCGGCTCGACGGCCTGGGGCGCCTGCGCCAGCCGCAGCACCGTCCAGGCCACCCCGGCATGCGTCGCCAGCACCAGCAGCGCCAGCGCGGCACGCGCGCCACCGCTCAAGGCACGCGGCGGATGATCCAGCGACAAAACCAACTCAGTCATGGGCCGCAAGGATACGTGCTGAGCGTGACATCCGGCTTGCGCCGAGACAATGGGCGCCCGCCGCAGGATGTTGACAACCGTGCCCGAATCCCGCGCCGGACACTCGTTTCAAGGCCCTGTTGACAGCACGACGGGCGCGAGATTGCTAGCATCGGCAGTTCCATGATCCCGATCAGCGAGCCACCCATGTCTCACCCACCGGCCCTGCGTGCCGTGGAGCACGATGCCGCCACGCCTGCTTCTCAGCCATCTGGCGACGACGAAGGCGTGCCCGTTTCGGTGCGGATCCGCGAGCGCGTGCGCCAGGCGCAGCGGCGTTTTCACGCCAACGACAACATCGCCAGCTTCATCGAGCCCGGCGAGCTCGACGCGCTGATCGACGAGGTGCAGGGCCAGATGGCCGGCGTGCTGCAAAGCCTGGTCATCGACACCGACAGCGACCACAACACGCAAGACACCGCGCGGCGCGTGGCCAAGATGTTCGTCAAGGAGGTCTTCAAGGGCCGCTACATCGAAGCGCCGGCTGTTACCGAATTCCCGAACGTCGAGCGCCTCAACGAGTTGATGATCGTGGGGCCCATCACCGTGCGCAGCGCCTGCTCGCACCACCTCTGCCCCATCATCGGCCGGGTCTGGATCGGGGTGCTGCCCAACGAGCACTCGAACCTCATCGGGCTGTCGAAGTACGCCCGCCTGATCGACTGGATCATGAGCCGCCCGCAGATCCAGGAAGAAGCCGTCAAGCAGGTGGCCGACTTGCTGCAGGAACGCATGCAGCCCGACGGCCTGGCCGTGGTGATGGACGCCGATCACTTCTGCATGCAGTGGCGCGGCGTGAAAGACATGGACTCCACCATGATCAACAGCGTGATGCGCGGCGTGTTCCTGAAAGACGCCAACCTGCGCCGCGAGTTTCTGTCGCTGGTGCAAGCCAAGCAGAAGGCCTGACATGCTGGTTCGACTGCTCTATGCCAGCCGCGCGGCGCACGCGATCACGCCGGAATTCATCGACGCCATCCTCGTGCGTTCGCGCGAGCACAACCCCAACCTGGGCATCACCGGCGTGCTGTGCTGGGGCGGCGACATCTTCATGCAGGTGCTCGAAGGCGGACGAGGCGCGGTCAATGCGCTCTACAACGAAATCGTGCACGACGAACGCCACCGCGACGTGGTGCTGCTGCATTACGAAGAGATCAGC
This sequence comes from Aquabacterium sp., assembly GCF_041915145.1. Taxonomy (GTDB): domain Bacteria; phylum Pseudomonadota; class Gammaproteobacteria; order Burkholderiales; family Burkholderiaceae_C; genus Aquabacterium. The sequence continues at coordinate 1,392 of NZ_JAYSBZ010000064.1, forward strand.
GAGCGCCGCTTTGCCAACTGGACGATGGGCCAGGTCAACCTCGTCAAGATCAACCCGTCGCTGCTGCTGAAGCATTCGGAGCGCCCCACGCTCGACCCCTACAACATGCCGGGCCCCGCCTCGATGGCCTTGCTCGACGAACTGATCGCCACGGCGTCGATCGTCAACCGCACCTGCGGCAACTGAGCCGCGCCCGCGCGCCGAGGCGGCGCATCGCTTGCACTTCCTTGCATTTGCGGCTGGACAGCCCTTGCCTCGGCTTTTATGCTCGCCCGAGGCCGATCGCGTCGTTCAGCGTGGAGCACCCCTGCTAACTCCCGGGCGTCTCGCGACCGACGGTCATTGTTGTAGCCCACCCGGATCACGCCCGCCTTGCAGTTGTCACCCACCCCCGTCGATCGGTTTGCCTTGCAGGCCCACGCTGGCCCCTATCAGCGTTGGCCCGGTCGCTCGCCGCTGATCATCGACGGCGAAGTACGGCAATCGTCCGTGCCGGGCTACACGCTGCTGCGCCAGTTCGCCTTGGCCGACGGCTATCTGCTGATCACCGACTTCGACTGCCCCTTTGAAGAATCGACCTGCTTCGTCCTGCTCGACCTGCAATTCAAGGTGCGGTCGCGGCGCACGCTCGGCGGCATGTATTCGTCGTACCTGCTCAAGCGCGTGCGTTGGTTGAACGAGCACCAGCTGGTCGCCAGCTTCGTCGAACAAGGCGAGTGGCTCATGACGATCCGCTCGTGGTCGGTGCCTTATCTGCGCCCGCGCCTGGATTTGCGGCGCACCCTGATGTCAACCTGATCAGGCTCGCATCAAGGTCGACTTGCCGAACAGGCTCTCGGCCAGATCGACCACCAGCGCGGCCGTCTGGTTGCGCACGTCGCAAGCGGGGTTGAGCTCGACCAGATCGAGCGAGCCCAACGCGCCGGTGTCGGCGATCATTTCCATGCACAGCTGCGCCTCGCGGTAGCCGGGGCCGCCGCGCACCGCCGTGCCCACGCCGGGCGCGATGTCGGGGTCGAGAAAATCGGCGTCGAGGCTGACGTGCAAATGGGTTTGCTCGTCCACGCCCAGCAGGGCTTGCTGCAGGGCCTGGCGCATGCCGTGCTCGTCGATGTAGCGCATGTCGAAAACGTCGAGCCGGTGTTGATGCACGAGAGCTCGCTCACCCGGGTCGACGCTGCGCACGCCCAGCAGGCGGATGTCGTCAGGCATCAGCGCCGGCGAGACGCCCGACAGCTCCGTCAGCTCACGCGGCCCCAGCCCGCGCAGCACCGCGACGGGCATGCCGTGCAGATTGCCGCTGGGCGTGATGTCGCAGGTATTGAAGTCGGCATGGGCGTCGAGCCACAGCACGCGCAGGCGTTTGCCCACCGCCTTGCAATGCGCAGCCACCGCGCCGATGGAGCCGATGGCCAGGCAATGATCGCCCCCCAGCAGCACGGGCAAGCCGCCGCCACCCAGCACGCCCTGCACGGCCTGAAAGACCTGCTGGTTCCAGCTGCGCACCTGCTGCAGATGGCGATGCCCCGCCACCGGCGCCAGCCACGGATTGGGCGGCCCCGACACGTTGCCCAGATCGATCACCCGCCGCCCCTGTGCCTCGATGGCCGCCTGCAGCCCCGCCACGCGCAACGCCTCGGGCCCCATCGACGCGCCGCGCATGCCGGCCCCGATGTCGGTGGGTGCGCCGATCAGGTGGACGATACGGTGCTGAGCGGCTTGCATGACAACGGCGATTCAATCGCGATCAGATGTCGTCGGCGAACTCGCCGGTGTCGCTTGGCGGCGCAGCCAGACCGTATTCGGACTGCAGCAGGCCCCAGCCTTCCTCGGCTGTCTCGACGTAATGGAAGAGCTTCACATCCTGCGGGCTGATCATGCCGGTGTCGATGAGCAGATCGAAGTTGATGAGCTTGGACCAGAAGTCTTTGCCGAACAGCAAGATGGGGCGGCGACGACACTTGCCCGTCTGCACCAGCGTGAGCGTTTCAAACAGTTCGTCGAGCGTGCCGAAGCCGCCCGGGAAGCACGCCAGCGCGATCGAGCGCATCAGGAAGTGCATCTTGCGCAACGCGAAGTAGTGGAACTGGAAGCACAGCTCGGGCGTGATGTACGGGTTGGGCTCCTGCTCGTGCGGCAGCACGATGTTGAGGCCGATGCTCTTGCCGCCCACATCGTGCGCGCCACGGTTGCCCGCCTCCATGATGCCGGGGCCACCGCCGGTGACCACGTAGATGGGTGCATCGAGCCGTTCGGACGCGCGCGTCACCAAGGCAGCAAAACGGCGCGCCTCGTCGTAGTAGCGTGACATCTCGACCTGCATCTTGGCCTGACGCAGGGTGTGCGGATCGCCCATGACTTCGGCGCGCCTGAGGCGCTGCTGCGCGGCCTCGGGGTCGGGGATGCGCGCGCTGCCGAACAGCACGATGGTCGATTCGATGCGCAACTCGCGCTGCACCATCTCGGGCTTGAGCAATTCGAGCTGCATGCGTACTGGGCGCAGTTCGTCGTGCAGCAGGAATTCGTTGTCGGCGAAGGCCAGCTTGTAGCTGCTCTCGGGGCCGCTGTAGCGCGAGGGGGTCACCACCGAGCTGACGTCTTCAACCGCCGTCGGGAAGTTGCGGGCCGTGAGGGAATGGACTTTGTCTTCCATGAGGGATCCTGTGAATGTCTGCGGAGCGCCTGTGTGCATGATGCTCAATGCGCCGCCCCGCATACCGCGCAATCAGCACGGCGCTTCAGGCGGATCTCGGTCCATTGCATGCTGCGCGCATCGAGCATGAGCAGGCGCCCTTGCAGCGACCGCCCCACGCCGGTCAGCAGCTTGAGCGCCTCGGCGGCCTGCATGGTGCCGACGATGCCGGTGAGCGGCGCAAACACGCCCATCGTGGCGCAGGGCACGTCTTGCGCGGCCTCTTCGGGCGAGAAGACGCAGGCATAGCAGGGCGAGGCCGCGTCGCGCGGGTCGAACACCGACAGCTGCGCATCGAAGCGCACCGCCGCGCCGAACACCAGCGGCTTGCGTGCCGCCACGCAGGCGCGGTTGATGAGCTGGCGGGTGGCGAAGCGGTCGGTGCAATCAAGCACCACGTCGACCTGCGGCAGCCATTGCGCGAGCAGCGCGTCGTCCGCCCGCGCCACCACGGCATCGATGCGCGGTTCGGGGTTGAGCGACTGCATGGCCTCGCGTGCGGACACGGCCTTGTCGAGCCCGACGCGGGCACTGGTGTGCGCGATCTGGCGTTGCAAGTTGGTGAGATCGACCTGGTCGTGATCGACCACGGTGATGCGCCCCACCCCAGCTGCCGCCAGATACATCAGCGCGGGCGAGCCCAGCCCGCCGGCGCCGATGACCAAGGCGTGCGCCGCATGCACCCGCGCCTGCGCCTCCACACCCCACTCGTCCAGCAGTATGTGGCGGCTGTAGCGCAGGAGCTGGGTGTCGTCCACCTCGGTGCGGTTCAGGCGATGAAGCGCCGCTTCATCAGTTGGGTGCGCCGCCTTCGGGCTTGCGCTCGGTCATGGTCTTGGAGACCGCCACCGGCTCGCCTTTCAGACGATGCAAGGCCTGCTGCAGACGGAAGTCTTCTGCGCTGCCGTATTCGGGCAGCTTGGGCAGCTCCTTGTCTTTGGCGTCCTTGGCATCCTTGGCCTTGGCATTCGCCTCTTCGAGCTTCTTGATCGCTTCTTCGCGATCCTTTTCGCGCTGCTCGTCCTTCACCTCTGGGCCTTGGCCGCTGGTGATGTGCTTTTGCAGATCGGCCTCGCGCACGCGCAGCGCCGAGTAGAGGTTGCCGTCGGCGGTTTCGTCGAGCATGACATCGGGCACGATGCCCCTGGCCTGGATCGACGTGCCGCTCGGCGTGTAGTAGCGCGCCGTGGTGATCTTGAGCGCGGTGTCGGGGCCGAGCTGGCGCACGGTCTGCACCGAGCCCTTGCCGAAGGTCTGCGCGCCCATGATGGTGGCGCGCTTGTGGTCCTTCAGCGCGCCCGACACGATCTCGCTGGCCGAGGCCGAGCCTTCGTTGACCAGCACCACCAGCGGCACAGTCTTCAGCGCCTCGGGCAACTTGGCGATCGGGTCGCCACCACGGCGAGCGTAGTCGTCAGGGCGCGCCTTGAAGACCGCGTTCGACTCGGGAATCTGCCCGCGCGTGGACACCACCACGGCGTCACGCGGCAAGAACACCGACGAGATCGCGATGGCGCCGTCGAGCAGACCACCCGGGTCGTCGCGCAGGTCGAGCACGAAGCCCTTGATATTGGGGTTCTGCTTGTAGAGCTCCTCGACCTTGCGGGCGAAGTCATCGACCGTGCGCTCCTGGAACTGGCTCACGCGCACCCAGGCGTAGCCGGGCTCGATCATCTTGGCGCGCACGCTCTGCATGCGTATCTCTTCGCGGATGATCGTGACGACGAAGCTGCGGTTCTCGTTCTTGCGGAAGACCGTGAGCAGCACCTTGGTGTTGGGCTCGCCGCGCATGCGCTTGACGGCCTGATCCATCGTGAGGCCCTTGACGAAGGTCTCGTCGATCTTGGTGATGAGGTCGCCGCTCTTCAAACCAGCCCGGAAGGCCGGCGAGCCTTCGATCGGCGAGACGACCTTGACGAGGCCGTCTTCCATGCCGATCTCGATACCCACGCCGACGAATTTACCGGTGGTGCCTTCGCGGAATTCTTTAAATGTGGTCTTGTCGAAATAGACCGAATGCGGATCGAGCCCGGAAACCATGCCCGAAATGGCATCGGTAATGAGTTTTTTCTCGTCAACCGGCTCGACATAATCGGTTTTGACGAGACTGAATACTGCCGCGAGTTGCTGCAATTCTTCGAGCGGCAGCGGCGCCACCGCGTTGTTGCGGGCCGATGCCTGGAACTGCATCGTGGTCAAGACCCCCGCCAGCGCGCCGACCGTAACCCAGCCGGCAATCTTCAATTTTGCGGTCATCACCGTATCACCTCGGGTACCTTGAAACCCAGTTTTGGCTCGTCAACTAATCTGCCCCGGCGCCCACCAATATCGCGCGCGGGAAGCACCAGTATAAAACTGGCCTTACTTATCTGCCCTGACATCAGACCCGGAAAACCCCATTTAGTTGCGCGATGGCGCACGTTTTGCGCGCCCCGCAACGCGGCAATACATCACGCAGACGACCACCGGGGTCGCGTCAGCGGGCGGCATATTCGGGCACCAGCTCCTGAAGCCGCGCCCGCAGCCGGGCCGGGTCGGCCACCTCGGGCGAGTCGGCATAGGCCAGCATGCGCTCCATCCAGTCGGCCGGGCGCTCGCTGCGCAGCTGCGCGATGCGCAGGCGCGGGTGGGCCGTGGGCAGCGTGGTGTCGTCGTCGGCCAGCAGCTCTTCATACAGCTTCTCGCCGGGGCGCAGGCCGGTGAAGACCACCGGGATCTCGGCCTCGGTGTGGCCGGTCATGCGGATCAGTTCGCGCGCCAGATCGGCGATCTTGATGGGCTCGCCCATGTCGAGCACGAAGACCTGCCCGCTCTGCGCCAGCGCCGCCGCCTGCAGCACCAGTTGCGACGCCTCGGGGATGGTCATGAAGTAGCGCGTGATGTCGGGGTGGGTGACGGTGACCGGCCCGCCCTTGGCGATCTGCTCCTTGAACTTGGGGATCACGCTGCCGCTCGAGCCCAGCACGTTGCCGAAGCGCACGGCCATGAAGCGCGTGCCGGGGTATTGGCCCGCGAGGTGCGACACCACCATCTCGGCGGCGCGCTTGGTGGCGCCCATCACGTTGGTGGGGTTGACGGCCTTGTCGGTCGAGATGAGCACGAAGCGCTCGACGCCCGCCTCGGCCGCCGCCACCGCCGCGCGGTAAGTGCCCAGCGTGTTGTTGCGCAGCGCGAGCCAGGCGTTGTCGGACTCCATCAGCGGCACGTGCTTGTAGGCCGCCGCGTGGAAGACGAGATGCGGGCGTTGCGCGCCGAAGCAGCGGCGCAGGTGGGCCGCGTCTTTCACGTCGCCCACCAGACGCACCAGCGGCAGTTGCGGGTAGCGCTCGGTGAGCTCCTGCTCGATGGTGTAGAGCGCGAATTCGCTCAGCTCGAAGAGCACCAGCCTGGCCGGACCGAAGCGCGCGATCTGGCGGCACAGCTCGGAGCCGATCGAGCCGCCCGCGCCCGTCACCAGCACGGTCTTGCCGCTGACGAGCTCGGCCACGGCCGACTCGTCGAGCTTCACCGGCTCGCGGCCCAGCACGTCTTCGGGCTGGATGTCGCGCACGCGGTCGATACGCGAGCGGCCGTCGCGCAGCTCGTCGGCACTCGGCACGGTGAGCATGGGCAGGCCCGCGCCCGAGGCCAGGTCGAGCACGTGCTTGCGCTGCGCCCCCGAGGCCGCCGGCATGGCCAGGATGAGGTGGGTGACGCCTTCGAGCGTGCGCGCGTCGCGCAGCAAGTCGAGCGGCCCCAGCACCTGCACGCCGGCCACGCGAGCGCCTTGCTTGCGCGGGTCGTCGTCGAGCAGGCCGACGATCTTCCAGCCCTGGTGCTGAATGCCGGCGATCAGTAGCCGCCCCGCCTCGCCCGCGCCCAGCACCAGCGCGCGCTTGGCGGGCTCGCCCGCCACCACCAGCCGGGCCCGCGCCTGCTCGTGCGCCATGCGAACGGCGATGCGCGCCACGCTCAAGCCCATCAGCGTGATGACCGGGTGCAGGCCCAGCACCGCGCGCGGCACGGCCGACAGATGCGCCATCAGCACCACCACGGCGCTGATGAGGCCCGCCGCCACGCAGGCCCAGGTCAGGCGCTGGATCTCGGCGAAGCCGGCGTAGCGCCACACGGCCTTGGGCACGCCCATCAGCTGGAAGACCAGCGCGTAGGCCAGCATCACGCCCAGCAGCACGGCGCCGTCGTACTCGGGCCGCGCGCTCACCCAGCGCTCGAAGCCGAGGCGAAAGAGGTAGGTGATGTTCCAGGTCAGCGCGACCATCAAGGTGTCGGCCACCAGCACCACGGGGTGGCGATAGGGGCGCAGGCGGTCGAGCCAACGATCAAAAGTCTGCCAGATCATCTTGTTGAGCGCTTGAGAAGAAGGTCAGGTCGAAGACGGTTCAGGTGACGATGGCGAGCACGGTGCGGGCGATCAGGCTCACGTCGGTGCGCAGCGAGGCCTCGTCCACGTAGCGCGCGGCCAGCGCGAGCTTGCGCTGCAGGATCACGTCGACGTACTCGCGCTCGGGGTCGGCAGCCTGGGCCAGCACGGCGCTTTCGTCGCGGAATTCGATCGAGGCGAAGTCGGTGATGCCCGGACGCACCGACAGCACCTTGTCGCGCAGGGCGGCCGGGTAGACCGCCACGTAGCGCGGCACTTCGGGGCGCGGGCCGACGAGGCTCATGCTGCCAACAAACACATCGATCAGCTGGGCGAGCTCGTCGAGCTTGCTGGCACGCAAGAAGCCGCCGGCGCGGGTGATGCGTGCATCGGCGCCCACGGTGATCTGCGGGCCGGCGCCCACCGGGTCGTGGCGCATGGTACGGAACTTGTGGATGCGAAACGCACGCCCGCCACGCCCCACGCGCTCTTGGCGGTAGAACACCGGGCCGGGCGAGTCGAGCTTGACCCACAGCGCGATCAGCACGAGCAGTGGCGCCAGCGTGAGCAGCCCCGCGCCCGACGCCATCACGTCGAAGCAGCGCTTGCCGCCACCCAGCCACCAGCCGCGCCGCGTTGGCGCTTCAGCCTGGGTGGTTGCCTGCTCGGTTTGGCTCACGATCAACGACTCACTCGCGCTCGCCGAGCACATCGCGCAGCACGGTCACGACGCGGTCCACATCAGCATCGGTCATGCGCGTGTAGAGCGGCAGGCTGACCATGCGCTCGTAGGCGCGCTGGCTGTGCGGGAACTGCTCGGGCTTGAGGTTGTAGCGCTCGCGCCAGTAGGGGTGCAGGTGCAGCGGGATGTAATGCACGCTCACGCCGATGCCGGCCTTGAACAGCGCCTCGATGAGCTCGTCACGGCTGACGGGTGCGTCGTCGGCCAGGCGCACCACGTACAAGTGCCACGAGTGCAGATCGCTGGGGCGCTCGGGGCGCGGCGGCAGGATCAGCGGCAGGTCGGCGAGCTCCAGGTCGTAGCGCGTGGCCAGCACCTCGCGCTTGGTCTGGAAGCCGCGCACGCGCTTGAGCTGGTGGATACCCAGCGCGGCGGCGATGTCGGTGAGGTTGTACTTGAAGCCCGGCGCCACGATCTCGTAATACCAACTCGGCACCTTGGCGGTGAAGCGGTCGAAGGCATCGCGGTTGATGCCGTGCAGACGCATCACCTTGGCCCGCGCGGCGATGGCGTCGTCACGCGTGACGAGCATGCCGCCCTCGCCCGTCGTCATCGTCTTGTTGGCGTAGAAGCTGAACACCGTCACGTCGCTTTGCAAGGTGCCGATCAGCTCGCCGTTGATGGTGGTGGGCAAGGCGTGCGCCGCGTCTTCGACCACCTTGAGGCCGTGCTTGCGGGCCAACGCCAGCACGGCGGGCATGTCGACCGCCAAGCCGGCATAGTGCACGGGGATGATGGCCTTGGTGCGCGGCGTGATGGCGGCCTCGATGGCGCTCACGTCGATATTGAGCGTGGTCGGGTCGATGTCGACTAGCACCACGTCGGCGCCCAGGTAGCGCACCACTTCGGCGGTGGCGGTGAAGGTGTGGGTGGTGGTGATGACCTCGTCGCCCGGGCCGATGCCCAGCGCTTCGAGCGCGAGGTGCAGGCCGGCGGTGGCCGAGTTGACCGCAATGGCGTGCAGCTTGTCATCGCCCAGGAACTTGACGAAGTCTTCTTCGAAGCGCCGTGCCTTGGGGCCGGTGGTGACCCAGCCGGAGCGCAGGGCCTCGACAACTTCGTTGATTTCTTCTTCGCCGATTTCGGGCAAGGCAAAGGGCAGGAAGGGCGGGTTGGGTTGCGAGCTCATGAGGGTCAGCGAACAGGTTTTTCGATCCAGGCCAGCACGTGGGTGCGCAGCAGCGGGACGAGATTGAAAGCGGGGTAGAGAGCCGGGTGCAGCCGGGTGACGGCCCGCGCCAGCGGTGGCGCCAGCGTGAGGCGCTCGGCGTGCAGATGCACGGCTTGTGGAAACAGCTCGCGCACGCGCCGCAGCGGCACGCCGCGCACGTCGGGGTTGCGCGGGTTGTTGACGGTGAAGTCGTACCACAGCACCACGCCGCCGGGCTTGAGCCAGTGCCACATCGCCTGCGCCAGGCGGGCCTGAAAGGCGTCGTCGAGCAGCGACGAAAACACGGTGGCCTGCATCACCACGTCCTGGCTGGCGGCGGGCACCGGCGCTTGCGCGGCATCGCCCAGGTGCAAGGCCACCTCGGCCGGCAAGACGGCCTGAGCAGCCTGCAAGCGCTCGGGCAGCAGCTCGATGCCGGTGAGCTGCGCGGCCGAGGCCCCGAGGCGCAACCAGTCGAGCAAATTGCCGCCGCTGCCGCAGCCAACCTCGGTGATGCGCAGCGCGCTCGCGTCCACCCAACCCAGGCGGCGCAAGCCCCGCGCGATGGCCCGCACGCGCTCTTGCTGCTCGGCCAGCGTGGCCGGGTTGAGCAGGCTGTAGCGTGCGGCGTCGGCCTGCGCGTCGCGCCGGGCGTAGCGCTGCCGCACCCGCTCGGTCTCGGCCGAATCGGCTGGCGAAGCAGCGGTAGCGCGTGGCAGGTCGGTCATGGCTCAGCGCGTCAGGCGCCCGAAGGCGGGGTCGGGCGCGCCTTTGCTCAGCACGTCGAACGCACCGCGGATCGAGCCCAGGCCGTAGCCCACGTGATAGGCACCGATCACCAACGGCAGCAGCGGCAGCAGGCTCCAGCCGGCATCGGCAGCGATCAGCACGGACACCGTCAGCACGAAGCCGCCGTACAACGCCACCAGCGCCGCCCAGGGCAGCCAGGCCAGCGGCACGCCCAGCGCGGCGGTGACGGTTGCTTGCAGCGACAGCAAGAACAGCGCGGCCACGAAGGCGCCCGGCACGAGATGGCGGATCGACGCGCTCTGGCCGTGCTTCTTCATGACGAAGGGCTTCCAGTAGCCGTATTGGCGCTGCTGGCGAAACAGCTGCGCGATGCTGCCGCGCGGCTGGTAGCTCGACTGGATGCGCGCCGACTGCCACACGCGCGCGCCGCCCTTGGTGAGCCGCAGGTTGTGCTCGTCGTCCTGGTTGCGCACCAGCGTTTCGTCGAAGCCACCGAAGCGGGCCAGCGTGGCGCGCGGCCAGCTGCCGAGGTAGACCGTGTCCACCGGGCCCTCGTAGACCAGATCGCGCGACCGCGCCCCGCCCACCACCCAGCGGCTCTGGAAGGCCGCCGCGATGGCGCGCCCCACCCAGCCCTGGCCCTCGGCCTTCCAGGGGCCACCGACGTTGTCGGCGCCGGTCTCGGTGTGCACGGCCAGGCATTGCGCGAGGTAGTCGGGGGCGTAGACGGTGTGGACGTCCCAGCGCACGATGAGGTCGCCGGTGACGCACTCGATGCAGCGGTTGAGCCCCGCCGAGACGATGCGCTGCGGGTTGTCGATCAGCACGAAGCGGGCGTCGCGCTGGCAGATGCCGCGCAGCCACTCGCGCGTGCCGTCGTCGCTCTGGCCGTCGGCGATCAGCACTTCGAGCGCCACGCCCTCGGGCAGACGCTGCGCGAGCACGGCCTGGCAGAACGCCTCGATGTGGTCGCGCTCGTTGCGGCAGGGCACGATCACGCTGACGCGTTGAAAGCGGGGCGACGCGCTCATGCGGCACTCCGTGACGGTGCGTTGTAGAGCGCGCTCATCGCGTCCATCTGCGTGCGGCGCGCGGCGCGCTGCTCGATCTGCTGGCGGTTGTGCGTGCCCATCGCGGCCAGGCGCTCGGGCGCGTCGGCCCAGGCGAGCAGCGTGCGGGCCAGGGCGGCGGCGTCGCGCGGGGCGATGAGCGTGCCGCCGGCTGAGTCCACCCACGGCCGGTTGGCAGGCAGGTCGGACGCGATGATGGGCAGGCCACAGGCCATCGATTCGAGGAGCGAGACGGAAGTGGCATCGCTCGTCGGGATGGTCACCGACACGCGACTGCCCTGCAGCGCCGCCACCATGGCCGCGTCGCCCACCCGGCCGTGGAAGACCACGCGCTCGGCCAGGCCCAGACGCACCACCTGTTCGCGCAGCGCAGCCTCATCCGGCCCGCCGCCCAAGAGATGCAGGCGGGACGCCTGGACCGACGCCACCAGCGGGCGCTGCGCGACGAAGGCCGCGAAGCCCTCGACGATCACGTCGATGTTGTAGTTGGCTTCCCAGCTGCGCAGGCTGACCACGTCGAAGCCGGCGGGCGGCTGCGCGGCCGGCACGAACTTGTCGGTATCGGCGCCCCACAAGATCAGATGGCGCGGCGCGGTGGGGCCGTAGGTGGCGATCTCGTCGAGCACGTCTTGCGAGTCGGCGGTGATGAGGTCGACGCGGCGCAGCGACCAACCCACCAGCGCCCGCATGACGCGGCTCTCGCGCGGCGTGACCAAGATGTCGGACCCCCAGGCGGTGAGTGCCACGCGCGTGGGCCGCCGCGCCCCGCAAGCCGCCGCCCACAGGCCGTAGCCGGTGACGTAGTGGCCGTGCACCCAGTCGGGGTTGAGGCGCCGCGTGATGCGGCGAATGGCCGGCAGCGTCTTGAACCAGCCGGGTTTGTCGAGACCGGGGCTGAGCGTGATCACCTCTTGCGCGCCAGGCACCTCGGCCGCTTGGCGTGTGACGACCCAGCACTGGTGGCCGCGCGCCACCATCTCGGCCACCCAGCGGCGGGTGTGCACGCTGGGCGCGTCGGCGAAGAACAGGATGCGCTGACCGCTCACCGGGGCTCCTGCTCGTCCAGGTCGCCGTGGCTGGTGGTCTGGCGGTAGGCGGCGCGCAAGGCAGCCTCGGCATCGGCTTCAGACGCCGTCTCGCGCCACGAGCGTCCGGCCCAGGCTTCGTAGCGCTGGCGCGCGGCGGTGTCGGCCTCCAGCCAGCGGCGGTCGCCATCGCGGGTGTCACCCACCACGCGCGCCGGCTGGCCGGCGACGATGGCGAAGTCGGGCACCTCGCCGCTGACGTAGCTGTAGGCCTGCACCAGCACGCCCTTGCCGATCTGTGCGCCCGGCGCGATCACCGAGTGCGGCCCGATAAAGCTGTAGGGCCCGATGCGGGTGGCCTTGCGCACGTAGCCGGTGGGGTCGGGGTGGTTGAAATACGCCCGGCCCATCAGGCGCAACGCCCGGTGGCTGGAGTGGGTGAGGATGGACACGTAATTGGTGATCTGGCAGCCCTCGCCGATGGCCAGGCCACCCGAGGCGTCGAGCATGGTGAAGTGGCCCACGAAGACGTGGTCGCCCATGTCCAGGCTGTGCGGATGCTCGATGCGGGTGTGCGTGCTGACACGGGTGTGCGCCAGCCAGCGGCCGTCGGCATGACGGTAGCCGTAGAGCATGCGCGGCTGCAGCAGGCGGCTTGCGAGTTCGACCAACCAGCGTTTCAAGCGTGCGTCCTTCCGGGGGCGGTGGAGTCGGAATCCAAACGCGTATTGTCGGCCCCCGCGCGGCGCCACCACACGCTCCAGCCGAGTCCGGCGTGTTTCAAGAAGATGCCACAAGCCACGACGATGGCCACCAGGTAGGCCACGCTGGTGGACGCCGCCGCGCCCAACGCGCCCCAGCGCGGCACGGCCCACAGCGACACGCACACGTTCAGCGTGAGCGACAAGCCCGCCACGGCGGCAGACAGGTGCGGCCGCCCCAGGTGGTTGGTGTAGAAGGCCGACAGGCTCGACGCCGCCGCGTAGCCGGCAATGCCGGGCAGCAGCGCCGCCAGCGGCCAGCGCGCCTCGAAGTAGGCCTGCCCCAGCGCCCAGGGCAACGCCCACCACGCCAGCGCCAGCAGCACCGGCGCGCACGCCACGGTGGCCAGCACGTTGATACGCACGGCGCGCACGGTCATGGCGGCGGCGGCGCGGGTGTCGGGGTCGCCGATGCGGTGGTAGGCCGACACGGTGACGGCGGACGACACCATCCAGAGCAACTCGCCCACCTGCATGGCCACCGAGTAGACGCCCGCGTCGGCCAGGCCCTTGAAGTGCTCGATCACGAACAGCGTGACGCGGTAGTTGAGCAGGCTCACCACATTGGTCAGCCCGATCACGACGATGAAGCGCGCGTCGCGCCCCAGCAGCGTCCAGTCGGGCCGCGCCCGGCCGGCATCGTGAAAGGCCCAGCCCGCGCTGCTCAGCCCGACGATCGATTTGCCCACCACCCAGGCGGTGAGCACGGCCATCACGGTCAGGCCAGGGGCCGAAGCAGCCTCAGCCACAGCGCCAAATCCACCACCCAGCATCACCGAACCCACCAGCAGCCCGACCAGCACCGAAGCCGGCGCCGCCACCTGCGCCAGGTTGAGCGGCAGCATGCGGCCCTGGCCCATCCACAAGCCGGTGGCGGTTGGCACCATCAGCAGGAAGGGCGCGCCCAGCGCGAGCAGCCACAGGTGCCGATACGGCTCGCGACCCATTACTTGCGCCACGCCCAGCAGCACCCCCGAGGCCAGCAGCCCCACGCCCAGGCTGGCCAGCAACAGCGCCGACAGCGAGCGCGCCGCGTCCGCCCGGTGGTGCGACACCTCGCGCGCCAAGGCCAGACCGAAGCCCGAAAACAGCGTCAGCAGCACCGACTCGCACGCCACGAACAGCGCGAACGCCCCCTGCACCGCCGCGCCGCGCCGCGCCACCACCACGGTGATGCCCAGGCCGAGCAGCACCAGGGCGACCTTGGCGATCAGGTTGGCGGCGGCGCCGCGAAAAAAGGAGGTGGCCATGCGGTAAGGGGGGCGCCGGTGAGGCCGGGCGAAGACCGGATTGTCCGCGAGCTTGGCGCGTTCGCCGCGCGCCAGCCCGACGACTTAAAATCACCGGTTCTGCCGCCGCGCCCCCGGGCACGAGCCGCTCCAGTCTCACCCCTCAGACCGCGCGCCCGCGCGCCGCCGCCATGACTCAAACGCCGCCCAATCAGCCCAGCCAGAACCCCGCCACCGAGGCCGCCGACGTGCCCGTCGTGGACACCAACAAGCTGATCGCCGAGCGGCGCGAGAAACTCTCGGCCCTCCGCGCCCAGGGCGTCGCCTTCCCCAACGACTTCAAGCCCGCCGACCACGCCGCCGACCTGCACCGCCTGCACGACGGCCAGAGCAACGAAGCGCTCGAAGCCACGCCGGTCAGCGCCACCGTCGGCGGCCGCCTGATGCTCAAGCGCGTGATGGGCAAGGCCTGCTTCGGCACGCTGCAAGACGGCACCGGCCGCATCCAGATCTACGTCACGCTCGACGCCGTGGGCGCCGACACCCTGGCCGCCTTCAAGCACTGGGACCTGGGCGACATCCTCGGCGCCTCGGGCACGCTGTTCAAGACCAAGACCGGCGAGCTGTCGATCAAGGTGACCAGCCTGCGCCTGCTCACCAAGAGCCTGCGCCCGCTGCCCGACAAGTTCCACGGCATGACCGACCAGGAACAGAAGTACCGCCAGCGCTACGTCGATCTGATCATGGACGACAGCTCGCGCGACCGCTTCATCGCCCGCAGCAAGGCCATCGCGTCGATTCGCCAGTTCATGGTCGAAAACAGCTTTCTCGAAGTCGAGACGCCGATGCTGCACCCCATCCCCGGGGGCGCCAACGCCAAGCCGTTCGTCACGCACCACAACGCGCTCGATCAAGAGATGTTCCTGCGCATCGCGCCCGAGCTGTATCTGAAGCGCCTGGTGGTCGGCGGCTTCGAGCGCGTGTTCGAGATCAACCGCAACTTCCGCAACGAGGGCGTGTCGGTGCGACACAACCCCGAGTTCACGATGATGGAGTTCTACGCGGCCTGGTGGAACCACCGCGACCTGATGGACTTCACCGAGCAGGTGCTGCGCAACGCCGCCCGCAAGGCCGCCGGCACCACGCACCTCACCTACGGCGGCCAGCCGGTCGACCTCGAAGCGCCCTTCCACCGCCTGACCATCCGTGACGCCGTGCTCAAGCACACCAACATCGGCGAGCACGACATCGACGACGCCCACGCGCTGAAGGCCCACCTCAAGTCGATCGGCGTCGATCCGCTGTTCTTCGACCGCGAAGGCCTGAGCGTGGCGCAGCTGCAGTTCAAGCTCTTTGAAGAGAAGGTCGAAGAGCAGCTCTGGGCGCCCACCTTCATCATCGACCACCCGGTCGAGGTCTCGCCGCTGGCCCGCGCCGCCGACACCAACCCGGCCATCACCGAGCGCTTCGAGCTCTACATCACCGGCCGCGAGATCGCCAACGGCTTCAGCGAGCTCAACGACCCCGAAGAGCAGGCCGCGCGCTTCGCGGCGCAAGCCACGGCGAAAGAAGCCGGCGACGAAGAAGCGATGTACTTCGACGCCGACTACATCCGCGCCCTCGAATACGGCCTGCCCCCGACGGGCGGCTGCGGCATCGGCATCGACCGCCTGATCATGCTGCTGACCGACTCGTCGAACATCCGCGACGTGATCCTCTTCCCGGCGCTGCGCCGCGAGGCTTGATCCCGCTGACCACACGCCGCTGATTTCGAGCTGCCAGCCACCCCGACATGTCTGCCCAGCTTGAAATCGCCGCCACGGCCGCCCGGCTGATCGTCGAAGAGGGGCTCGAATACGGCCCCGCCAAGCGCCGGGCCCTCAAGCAGCTCGGCCTGCCGCCGCGCGCCGCCCTGCCCGACAACGACACGGTAGAAGACGAGGTGCGCAGCTACATCGAGCTGTTCTGCGCCGACACCCAGCCCGCCGAGCTGGCCGAGTTGCGCGCCATCGCGGCGCTCTGGATGGAGCGGCTGGCAGCCTACCGCCCGCACCTCACCGGCGCCGTCTGGCGCGGCACCGCGACGCGGCTCAACGACGTGCACCTACAGCTCTATTGCGACGACGCCAAATCCACCGAGATCGAGCTCATCAACCGCGGCATCGACTACGACGTGAGCAGCATGCCCGGCCCGCGAGGTCACGACGTGGACGTCATAACCTTAGCCACAAACAGCGCAGCGCTGGGCGAACGGGTGCTGGTGCATTTGACTATCCTCGACCACGACGACCTGCGCGGTGCGCTCAAGAGCGATGCCCGGGGTCGCACCGAACGGGGTGACCTGGCCGCCTTGCAGTGCCTGATGGCCGCAGAAGGCTGAAGCCGGCACCCCGCCATCGCCCCAGCCAGTTTTCGATTGCCCCGCCATGCCGCTCACAACCCGCCGCCGCCTCGTCTTCACTGCAACCGGCTTGGCCGCCCTGGCCGCCGGCGGCTGGCTGGCCCGCGAACGGCTATCGCCCCGACCGGCCGCCCCCGCAGCCCCCGCCAGCGACGCCGCCGCGCCCGACACGCTCTGGGCGCAGTCCTTCGATACCCCCGATGGGGGCCGCCTCCAGTTGTCGGCCCATCGTGGTCATCCCATCGTGCTGAATTTCTGGGCGACCTGGTGCCCGCCCTGCGTCAAGGAGCTGCCGACGCTCGACCGCTTTCACCGCGAATACAGTGCCCGGGGCTGGCAGGTGATCGGCCTGGCCATTGACAGCCCCACCCCGGTTCGCGAATTTCTGGCCAAGACGCCGGTCGCGTTTCCGGTCGGGCTGGCGGGGCTGGGCGGCACCGAGCTGTCACAAGCCCTGGGCAACCGTCAAGGCGGACTCCCTTTCACCGTCGTGCTGGGCACTGACGGGCGAATCAAAGCGCGTAAACTCGGCCCCTGCGAATTTGCCGATCTGACCCACTGGGCACAACAGTTCAGTTGATGCCTTCCGCCTGGGCGGGCCGGCCGCGCCGTATACAGATACAGCCGCGACCCCCCCGGACGCACGAGACCTGACCCCGATTTGATGCAGATGCAGGATTTGCATCGAAATGCGCGTAAAATTCACCTACCGCAACGATCAAGGGCAAACGTTCAACAAGTGCACGCCGCGAGTTGACGCCTCACCCTCCCCTTCATGCGCATCCTTGTCCTCCACGGACCGAACCTGAATCTGCTGGGCACCCGTGAACCGCAGGTCTATGGCTCGACCACTCTGGACCAGATCAACGCCCAGCTGACGCAGCGCGCCCAAGCCGCCGGCGCCAGCCTGGAAGCCTTTCAGAGCAACCACGAAGGCCATCTCGTCGATCGCGTGCAGGCCGCCCGCACCGACGGCACGACCTTCATCCTGATCAATCCGGCCGCCTTCACGCACACCAGCATCGCCCTGCGCGATGCGCTGGCTGCGGTGGCCATCCCGTTCGTCGAAGTGCACCTGTCCAACGTGCACCGGCGCGAACCCTTCCGGCACCACTCCTACTTCTCCGATCTGGCCGAAGGCACGATCGTGGGGCTGGGTGCCATGGGCTACCAATTGGCCCTCGACTACGCCCTCAGCCGCGCCACCCCGCGCAACTGAATTCCTCCCATCCCCCGATCGCCCGGCTGCGCGACGCGCGCCACTTCGCCGATCAACCTCTTGCGATACCTGGAGCACCCAACATGGACCTGCGCAAACTGAAAACATTGATCGACCTGGTTTCGGAGTCGAGCATCTCCGAGCTCGAAATCACCGAGGCCGATGGCAAGGTGCGTATCGTCAAGGGCGGCGCGGGTGGCATGACCGCCATGGCCCCGATGATGACGCAGATGGTGCCGGCCAACATGGTGTCGGCGCCGGTTGCCGCGCCGGCTGCGGCGGCCGCACCGGTCGTCGAGGCCGCCGCCGAGATCACCGGCCACGTCGTCAAGTCGCCGATGGTGGGCACCTTCTACCGCGCCTCCAGCCCGGGCGCCAAAGCCTTTGCCGATGTCGGCGATCAGGTCAAGGAAGGCCAACCCATCTGCATCATCGAAGCCATGAAGATCATGAACGAGATCGAGTGCGACAAGGCCGGCACGGTCACCAAGATCCTGGTCGATAACGGCCAGGCCGTCGAGTTCGGGCAGCCCTTGTTCATCATCGAATAAGGCCTCGCGTCATGTTCAAGAAAATCCTCATCGCCAACCGCGGCGAGATCGCGTTGCGCATACAGCGCGCGTGCCGCGAGATGGGCATCAAGTCGGTGATCGTCTACTCCGAGGCCGACCGCGACGCCAAGTACGTGAAGCTGGCCGACGAGGCCGTGTGCATCGGCCCGGCCGCGTCGGCCCAGAGCTACCTGCACATGCCGGCCATCATCTCGGCCGCCGAAGTGACCGATGCCGAGGCCATCCACCCCGGCTACGGCTTCCTGAGCGAGAACGCCGATTTCGCCGAGCGCGT
>NZ_JAYSBZ010000065.1:0-19581 GCF_041915145.1 Aquabacterium sp.
CCGGCACGGCGCCGAGCGGCTGGGCCAGGTGCAGGGTGAGCTGCTTCTTGCCGAGCTTGCGCATCAGCTCGTGCTTGTCTTCGACCAGCACCAACTCGCCCTTGTTGATGACGCCGATGCGGTCGGCCATTTCTTGCGCTTCCTCAATGTAGTGCGTGGTCAGGATGATGGTCACGCCCGACTGCTGCAGGCGCCGCACCAGCTCCCACATGTCGCGGCGCAGGTTCACGTCGACGCCGGCGGTGGGCTCGTCGAGAAAGAGAATGTCCGGCTCGTGCGACAGCGCCTTGGCGATCATCAGCCGGCGCTTCATGCCGCCCGACAGCATCATGATCTTGTTGTGCCGCTTGTCCCACAGCGAGAGGTCCTTGAGCACTTGCTCGACCAGCGCCGGGTTGGGCGGCTTGCCGAACAGGCCACGACTGAAGGTGACCGTGTCCCACACCGATTCAAACGCGTCTGTAGTCAGCTCTTGCGGCACCAGGCCGATCTTGCTGCGCGAGCCGCGGTAGTCGGCCACGGTGTCGTGGCCGTCGACCACCACGGTGCCGGTGGTGGCGGTGACGATGCCGCAGATGATGCTGATCAGGGTGGTCTTGCCGGCGCCGTTGGGGCCGAGCAGGGCCAGGATCTCACCGCGCCGGATGCCCAGGTCAATGCCCTTGAGCGCCTGAAAGCCGCCGGCGTAGGTCTTGGAGAGCTGCGAAACGGTGATGATGGTGGGCTGCATGGGCGCGACGATACGCGATGTGCCTCAGCCTTGTCATGCCGTGGGGCTTGGCGCCGAGCCCGGGTCTGCCGCGTGGAGCCAGAGCGCGAATTCGCTGCCGCGGTCGTCGCTGCGCACCACGAGCTGGCCGCCCATGGCCTCGACGAGGCGCTTGCTGATGACCAGGCCGATGCCGGTGCCGGGCGTGGTCGAATTTTCGCGGCCCAGCCGGTTGAAGGGCTCGAACAGATGCTGCTGCTGATCGGGTGTCAGCCCCGGGCCGTCGTCGCGCACGCGCAGCCAGATCACCGGGTGATCGGCTTCGATGCGCAGCACCACGGTGCCCCCGGCGCGGTTGTATTTGATGGCGTTGCTCAGCAGGTTGAGCAGCACCTGCTTGAGGCGCACCGCGTCGCTCCGCACGGTCAGCGGGCCCGGCGGCAAGTCGGCCTCGACGCGAACGCCGGCCTGGGCGGCGAGGTTGCCGACCATGTCGAGACAGTCGCGCGTCACGGCCAATGCGTCCACATCGGCATGGCTCATGCGCAGGGTGCCGGCTTCGATGCGCGAGATGTCGAGCACGTCGTTGATCATGTCGAGCAGGTGCCGGCCGGACGACTCGATGTTCTCGACCATGGCCAGTTGCCGCTCGTCGAGCGTCTGGGGCGTTTGCATGCGCAGCAGCTGCGCAAAGCCGAGCACGGCGTTGAGCGGGGTGCGCAGCTCGTGGCTCATGCGCGAGAGAAATTCGGTTTTCGAGCGGTTGGCCGCCTCGGCCACGGTGCGGGCGGTTTGCGCCTGGTGCAGCGCCTCGCGCTCGGCCTCGCGCTGGCTCAGGCGCTCGCAGAGCTGGTCGAAGCCTTGTTCGAGCGCGGCGAATTCCCAGCTGGCCAAGTCGTTGTCAGGCGAGGGGCGCGGCGCGGGCAGCCCGTGCGACGGCTCTTGACTCATGCGGTTCATGCGATCGAGCAGGCGCTCGGCGGGCAGGGCGGCCTGCTTGAGCGCCAGGCGCCAGGCCACCCACAACGCCAAGGCCATCAGGGCCAGATCGGCGAGCAGCAAGACAACCAGCGAATGCCGCAGACCGGCCGTGAGATCGCGGCGCGGAATGCCGATGGCGAAGGTCCAGTCCGACACGCTGGAGCGGCTGAAAACCATGTAGACGGGCACGCCGTCCGGCGTGGTGGTTTCGATCTGCCCTTCGCTGGCCAGGCGGCTGGCCGCGATCAGATCCGGCGCGGCAGTCTGGCCCACGTAGCGACTGGTGTCGTGGCTGCGCGTGACCAGCGTGCCGTGGCTGTCGAGCACGCTGACGATCCAGTCGGGCGGCAGGCGTTGCGCGCGCAGGGCGGCGCTGATTCGCTCCGGCGCGATGAAGGCGCCCAGGCTGTAGATGGGGTGCCCGTCGCGCACCACCGGCACTCCGATGGCCACGATGGGCCGCTGGGTGAGCGGGGCCAGGAACAGGTCGCTGACGATGGGTGCGCCGGTTTCGATGACCTGCTGCAACTGAGGCGTGCCGGGTACGCCGGGCAGTGGCGCGCCCATCGGGCGCAGCGTGTTGACGAGTTGGCGCCCGTCGCGGTCGATCAGCACGTAGTTGGTGATGTTCTGCTGGCCGACGACTGCCTGGGCGTGAGCGTGGAAGGTGGCCAGGTCGCCGGTGTCGAGGGCGCTGGACGTGGCCAGCACGCGCAGGCCGGACATGACGCCAGCCAGATCGCGGTCGATGCCCGCGCCCGCCGCCCGCGCGACGGCCACGGCATCGCTGAGCGCGTGCTCTTTGCGCTGCTCGTAGGCCGCGATCACGAAGTAGGCCGACACCAGCGCGCCGGGCAGCACGCAGGCGGCCACCAGCAAGGCCATGCTGTGGCGCAGGTGCCAGCGGCCCGATTGGCTGCGGTCGTGTTGACGATAGCCCGGCGAGGGCGCGCTCAGGCTGGCAAGTTTGTGCATGGCGGCGTCGTGTGGTTGATTACGGCGAACCTCGCTTCAGCCAGCCTAGCCGGTTTATCCCTGCCTCGCAAATCGGGGGGAGCGAGCGGGAGGCGTCTTGTCCAAAATGGCGTGCGCCGTGCTTGTGCTCGTGTTGTCATCACCGGAGGCCAGACCATGTCACCCGATCTGAACGTGGACGCCGCGCTCGACGCGTATCGCCTGCCGCTGTTGCCGGCCCCGCCTCGCGTGCTGCAGGCGGTGGCGGACGGCGTGGCGCCCGGCGAGGTGCGCGCCGCCCAGGACGAGGCCGTGGGCTGGCTGGCCGCCGAGCGACCCTGCCCCGCCCGCGCGGTGCGCGCCCCCGATGGCCGGGTGCGGGTGACGTGCTGCACCGATCTGCCGGGAGTCACGCCGGCCATGATCGACTGGTGGTTCGGCTGGCATCTGCCGTCGTCCGCGCGCTACCGGCTGTGGCACCCGGCGGCGCACGTCAAGGCGGTGGTGCGCGATGATCGCTCGGCGCGCGCGCAGGGGCGCGAGCGCTACATCGGCAACGAGTCGTACGTGGACGAATACATCGGCCGCTCGCTCAGGCGGCTCACCATTGCCTTCGTCGAGCCGGCGGCGTTCGGCTTCGATGCCCGCGCGAGCGATGCCGTCACGATCTGCGCCAACACGTCCGATCGCCTGCTGGGTGGCCAGGGCGGCAGCCTCGTGCATCACGTGGTGGGCACGCCGGGCGGCGCGCAGATGCGCAGCGGCTTCTGGCTGGGCGAGATCCGCCATCGAGTCCCGTTGATCGACCAGGGCTTGGGTGGCCTGCTCAACACGCGAGCCATGCGCCGCCTGATCGTGCCGGACCGCATGGCGCTCGATCTGCTGCAGCACTGCGGCGAAGAGATGAACCACCTCGCCCGCTTCTTGCCCAGCCTGTACGGCGCGGTGCGAGGCCCGGCGTCGCCCTAATCGGCCGGGCGCGAGCGCGCGGCGCGGTGCAGCGTCACGCGCGGCTCGCTGCCTTCGAGGGCGCGGGCGCGCAGCTGGCCGCAGCCGCCGTCCACGTCCTGCCCGGCCGAATGGCGCAGCTTGGTCAGGATGCCACGCTGATGCAGCGCGCGCGCCATCGCGGCGGCGCGCTCCCAGCTCGGGCGCTGGTAGGGCAGATCGGGCACGGTGTTGTACGGGATGAGGTTCATCAGCGCGTACTTGCCGCCGAGCAGGCGCACGATGCCGTCGATCTCGTCGGGGCCGTCGTTCACGCCCTCGATCAGCGTCCACTGGTACTGGATGGGGTAGCCCGTGGCGCGGGCATAGCGTTCGCCCAGCTCGACCAGCTCTTCGGGGCGCATGCGCGGCGCGCGCGGCAACAGCTCGGCGCGCAACTCGGCCCGGCTGGTGTGCAGCGACAAGGCCAGCGCGGGGCGCACCGCGCCGGGTGGCGCGTTGAGCAGGCGCTCGAAGGCGCGCGGGTCGCCCACGGTCGAGAACACCAGATTCTTGTGGCCGATATCGCCCACCGTGCCGAGCAGCTCGATGGCGTCCATCACGTTGTCGAGGTTGTGCGAAGGCTCGCCCATGCCCATGAACACCACCTTCTTCACCGCCCGCCGCGTGCGCGCCAAAGCCACCTGGGCCACGATCTCGGCGCTGCCCACCTGGCGCAGCAGGCCGCTCTGCCCGGTCATGCAGAACACGCAGCCCACCGCGCAACCCACCTGGGTGGACACGCACAAACCGTCGCGCGGCAGCAGCACGCTCTCAATGGTCTGCCCATCGCGCAGCGCCACCAGCAGGCGCGCCGAGCCGTCTTCGCCGGGGTGCTCGGACTGCAAGGTGGCCAGCCCGCCGAGCTCGGCGGTCAAGGCGGGCAGGGCCTCGCGCAGGGCCTGCGGCAAGAAGTCGGCAATCGGACGGCGCCCGCTGTCTTGCGGCAGGGCTTGCGACCACAGGCGCAGCACGCGCTGTTCGTGGCCGGGCTTGGCGCCCAGCGCTCGCAAGTGTTGGCGAATGTCGTCAATACGCATGAAATATCCAGCGGAAATCGGCCCAGCGAGCTGGCGCGAAATGAACCCATGAGCCCGTGAGTGACGCTGCAGGTTCCATCGTGACGCGTCGTGCCCCGAAAGTGAGGCCGGCAGTTTAGGGATGTCTCGGTGAGTTCGTGAAATGAGGGTATCTGCTGTCAGGTGATATACGAATCACATGAGCGAGGCGCGTACCTAGACTGGCCCCCGCCCGACGACCGGGGGTGCATCTCCTGGCGCGCGGCAACCATGTCGATCGAAGACCACAATCTGGAGGGTACAAGCATGAAATGGATTCAACGCGCCACCGCCGGAGCCGCCCTGGCGATGCTCGCCGGCGCCTCGTTTGCAGGCGTGAGCTGCCAGCCCGTCGCGGCGGGTGAAGTATTCGTCAGCCCCATCACCAACCCGGGCAAGATCTCGCCCACCGATGGCACCTGCTGGGTCAACAACCTCAAGATCTCGATGGCTGATGGCGTCAAGCTGACGGCCAACGTCTTCCTGCCCAAGATCACCAGCCCGGATCAGAAGTTCCCGACCATCATCATGACCAACAGCTGGGTCTGCCCGGACTGGGAATACATCGGTCAGGCGCAGCGGCTGGCGCGCGACGGCTACATCGTCCTCGAATACGCCTCGCGCGGCTGGTGGGGCTCCGAAGGCCAGATCCGCGTGGCGGCGCCCGAAGACATTCAAGACGTGAGCACCCTCTTTGATTGGATGGCCGCCAACGTGCCGATGGACACCGCCAACGTGGCCACCAGCGGTATCTCTTATGGCGCCGGCATTTCGCTGCTGGCCGCCGAGCGCGACCCCCGCATCAAGACGGTGGCGGCGTTCTCGGGCTGGGCCAACCTTGAAGACGAGCTCTACCCGCAAGACACGCCCAACAAGTCGAACGTCAACCTGCTGGTGGGCGTGGCGCCGCTGGGCGGGCGCTTGTCCGACGAGGTGACCAACCTGTCGAACGAACTGCTCAACCCGGACACCTCGCAGCAGCGCGCCGAAGACATCAAGGCCTGGGCGCGCGTGCGCTCGCCGCTGCAAGAGGTGGGCAAGTTCAACCAGCGCAACACGCCGGTGTTCTTGAGCAAGAACTACTCCGACGAGATGTTCACGCCCAACTCCAGCCTGCAGCTCTTCATGGCCGTGCAAGGGCCCAAGAAGCTCGTGCTCAACCGCGGCTGGCATGCCACGGCCGAGGCGCTGGGCGCGCTGGCCGGCGTCAACAACTACCCGTATGACCAGGCCCATCGCTGGTTCGACTACTGGCTCAAGGGCAAGGACAACGGCATCATGAGCGAGCCGCAGGTGGACATGGCGGTTGAAAACACCTTCACCCGCGAGACCCTGCCGACCTGGCCCGCCGCCGCCGTGCGCAGCCAGACGCTGTACGTGGCGCCGCGCGGCGACGTGCGCTTCGACCTGGGCTGCTTCTGCCTCAAGGGCAGCACCGGCGCGCTGCAAACGTCGCGCGACACCAGCAGCTACACCGACTCGATCAGCAGCCACACCGACACCGTGGCCACGACCGGCGTGCCGGTGGTGAGCGACGTGCTCGCGGGCGTGCTGGGGCTCGACCCCATGGCCTTCGTGCCCTTCGTGAACCGTGCCAACGGCGTGGTGTACAACGGCGCGGCGCTGAGCAGCACGTTCAAGCTGCGCGGCATGGTCAAGCTGCAGCTCAACCTCAAGCCCAGCGGCAGCCAGGCTCAGGTGTTGGCCTATCTGTACGACGTGGACGCGCTGGGCATGGGCACGCTCATCACCCACGGTGCGCGCTCGCTGCATTGGGCCACGCCGGGTCAGACGGTGAGCTTGCCGGTCGATCTGCACTTTGCCTCGTACAACGTGCCCAAGGGCCACCACCTCGCGTTGGTGCTCGACACGCAAGACCCGCACTACGGCGCAGCCAGCAACAGCGACTTCACCGACCAGTTCATGTTCAGCTACAGCCAGGTCTCGACCCTGACCGTGCCTTACATCAACTGACCCGCGGTTGCGGCGGCTTCGGGGCCGATCAAGCGGTGGCGTCGTCGTCTGACGGCCGCTTGATCGGCAGCGTGATGCGGAAGGTCGTGCCCTTGCCCACCTCGCTCTCGACCTCGATCGAGCCGTGATGCTTCTGGATGATCCCGTAGGACAGCGACAGCCCGAGCCCCGTGCCCTTGCCGACCGGCTTGGTCGTGAAAAAGGGGTCGAAGATCTTCTGCCGGATGTCCTCGGGGATGCCGCTGCCGGTGTCGGCAACCTCGATCCACACGTTTTCGCCCGCGGTGCCGGTACGCACGGTGATCTTGCCGCGTTGCTCGCCCATCGCGTGCGCCGCGTTGACGGCCAGGTTCATCACCACCTGGTTGATCTGCGACGGCATGCACTCGACCTCGGGCAAGACGCCGAATTCCTTGATGACGTCGGCCTTGTACTTGATCTCGTTGTTCACGATGTTGAGCGTCGAGTCGATGCCCTTGTGCAGATCGACGACCTGCCACTCCGTGGCGCTATCGACGTGCGAGAAGTCCTTGAGGTCTTGCACGATCTTCTTCACGCGCCGGATGCCTTCTTTCGATTCGCGCATCAGCGTCGGCACGTCCTCGGTCAGGAATTCGATGTCGTACTCCTGCTTGAGCTTGCCAAGCCGCGCGCGGGTCGCATCCGGCAGGTCTTTTTCGGCCTCGGCGTAGGCGCCGAGCATCGAGAACACTTGGCGGAGGTAGGTTTCGAGCGAGCCGATGTTGGAATGCACGTAACCGATCGGGTTGTTGATCTCGTGCGCGACGCCGGCGGCGAGCAGGCCGATCGAGGCGAGCTTCTCTGACTGCACCAGTTGCTCCTGCGCATTCTGCAGCTTGCCGTTGAGCTCGGTCACCTCGGCATAACGCTGGAGCAATTCGGCCTCGGCCGCTTGCTGGCGCAAGATGTCCTCGGCCATGCGCAGGTTGGCCTGGGCCAGTTCGGCGGTGCGCGTGGCGATGGTGGCCTCGAGGTCTTTCTGGTGCTCGCGCAGCGCGTCTTCGGCGCGGTGGCGATCGGTGGTGTTCAGCAGGCACTCGACCGCGCCGATCATGCGCCCTTGCGGGTCTCGAAGCGGCGCGGCTCGAAAGTGGAGCCACACGCCGCCATCGCCGAGCTGCGGGAAGAAAGACTCCGCCTCGTAGGCAAACGGGATGATCGGGCTGCGCCGAAATATGCCGGGGTAGAACTCTTCGACGTTCTCGTCGAGCGCGCCGCTCACGATCAGGTCGGCCATCACCGGCCGCTCGCTCGTGTAGAACGCCGCCCATTGCCGCTTGGTGCCGATGATGTCTCGCGCCGCGACGCCGGTCACGATCGCGCAGGCGTGATTCCAGTGGGTGACGCGGTGGTCGGCGTCGATCACGAAGGTGGCCACCGGGTTGCTGTCCATGATCTGCTCGATCAGCGACCCCGCTCGCCCGTCTTGCTGCGGCGCGGCTGCCTCGCCGTTGCCCATGGCCTGCAGCAGGATCGACATGGCCGGGTCCTTGTTCGCCTGCATTTCGGCGTCGAAGGCCTCGGCCGGCGTCATGCCGGCTTCGATCATGCGGATCTGGCGCGCCATGGCGTGGTCGACGCCAAGAATGTGCAGGTTCAGCCAGCGCTTCAAGAACTGCACCACCTCGATCGGCGGCTTGCGGGCTTGCCGAACCTGGTTGACGTAATCGACGAACCCCTGATGCGCCCGTGCGTGCGTGCTCGCGTGGCGCTCGTCGATGCCGGCCTGCGCCATGATCGCTTCTTCGCGCATGAAGTGCCCGCCCGCGTAGGCGCAGAGGCCGCGCACGGCTTCGTCGATCCGCGTGGCCTCGTCGGGCGCGTCGATGGCGTCGCTGAACGCGTTGATGAGCTGGATCAGGCCGCGGTGATCCTCGTCAACCAGCGGGTGCCCCGTGGCCAGGTGCTCGCCCCACAGCATGGGCGGCGTACGCGTGTCGTTCATGTGCTTCTCCCCTCATTGCAAGTTCGCGCCATCGGCCTGCCTGAGCGGCAGCGTCACGCGAAAGCAGGTGCCGCGGCCGATCTCGCTGCGCACGTCGATGCTGCCGTGGTGCTTCTTCACGATCCCGTAAGACAGCGACAAGCCCAGCCCCGTGCCCTTGCCGACGGGCTTGGTCGTGAAGAACGGATCGAAGATGCGCGTGAGGTTCTCGGCGGCGATGCCCGCGCCCGTGTCCTCGACCTCGATCCAGGCCTCCTGCTCGGAGCTTCCGGTGCGGATCGTGATGCGGCCGCGCTCGTCGCCGCGCATGGCGTGGCTGGCGTTGACCAGCAAGTTCATGACCACCTGATTGATCTCGGACGGCAAGCATTGAACCAAGGGGATCGGCCCGTATTCCTTGACCACGTCGGCCTTGTACTTGATCTCGTTGTTGACGACGTTGAGCGTCGATTCGATGCCCTCGCGCAGATCCGCCATCTGCCATTCGTGCTGGGCGTCCACGCGCGAGAAGTTCTTCAGGTCCTGCACGATCTTTCGCACGCGGTTGATGCCGTCCAGGGTTTCCTTCATCAAGGCCGGAATGTCGTCCTTCAGGTAGTCGATCTCGATCTCGCCGCGCAATCGCTCGAGGTCAGCGCGCGCCGCGGGGTCGGTCAGCGCCGGCTCCGATTGCCGGTAGCGCTCGATCAGCGCGAACAGATCGCGCAGGTAGCGATCGAGCGTCCCGATGTTCGACATCACGAACCCAACCGGGTTGTTGATCTCGTGCGCGACGCCAGCGGCCAGCAGGCCGATCGACGCCAGCTTCTCGGACTGCACCAGCTGCTCGTGAGCCTGGGTGAGCTCCTGGTTCAGCGCGGTCAGCTCGGCGTTGTGGCGCAGCAGCTCCTGCTCGGATCGCTTGTGCTCGCTGACGTCGCGCAGCAAGACGACGATGCCGTCGAACGTGGGCACGAAGTGGGCGTCGACCCACTCGGCGTGCAGGCGGGGGTCGTGGTTGCGCCACTCGCGCGTCAAGGGGGCGCCGCTGTCGGCGGCCTCGGCGAGGGTGGCGCGCAGGGACGTGTCCTGCCAGTCGGGCGCCACCTCGCTCAGCCGCTTGTTGACGAGCGCCTCGCGGCCGGCTCCGCTCAGCTCGCACGCTCGCGGATTCACGTCGGTCACCAGGTAGTCTTGCACGGCGCCGCGCGCATCGACGATCTGGTTCAAGATGACGATGGCGTCCGCGCTGGCCTGCGACGCCGCGTGGTACGTGGCCTGGGCCCGCCGAGTCCGCGTCTGGCTGCGGGCCATCCACCACAGCAGCCCGCCCAGCGCCAGCAGCGTGGCCGACATCACCGCGGCCTGCAGCAGGCGCACCCGGCGCGAGGCCTGGAACGCCATCATCTGCTCGTCCGCCGACAACCCGACCAAGGTGACGAACGGGTAGCGGGCCAGCCGCTCGGTCACGGTGTAGCGCTGCACGTCGTCCCAGGGGTGCAAGAGCGCGTCGCCGCTGCTCTGGTTTTCGGGGATTCGGCGTTGCGCGGCGGCGCGGGCGGGGGCGCTCCACGAAAGCTGGTCGCCCGACTGGGTGACGATCAAGTGCCCGCGCGCGTCGGCCAGGCCCAGCACGCCGCGCTCGCCCATGCGGCCACGGTCATACCAGCTGGTGAAGTAGTCCGGCCCGACGATCAGGCTCACGACGCCGCGAAAGCGCCCGTCCGCGTGCGTCAGTCGCCGGGCGAACACCATGCGTCCGGTCTCGTCGGGCACCACGTCGGCGTAAAGCGGATCGACATGCGGCTTGCCGCGTGACAGCGCCTTGAAGTACTCGAAGCTCGCCACTTGCCGCGGCGGCCCGGCCTGGTTGCTCGCGACCACCTTGCCCGTTTCGTCGGTGATGTCGATCGAGAACAGCATCGACGACGGTATGAGCACCTCGTCTTGCAGCTCGCGCAACGCGTCGCGCGGCGCCTGGTGCTGGCTGGCGAAGCGCAGCATGCCCAGGGTCAGATCGATCTGGTCGAGCGCCCGCACCATCAGCGCGCTGTAGGCGCCCGACAGCCCGCGCGTGGCGTTGCGCGCGTCCCGCTCGGCGGCTGCGCGCTCGGTGGCGATGATGTGCACGGTAACGAACCACACGACCGCCAGGAGCGTGCCGATCAGCAAGACAACCCAGTTCTCGCTGGCCCCATGAAGCCAGCGACGCGCCAGGGTGTGCCGCGAAGGGGTAGTGGCCGAAGAGGTGGACATGCAACGAGCCGGGGCGCCTCGGCCGTGTCAGCCGTGGCGGTCTGGTTGACCTTGCACGGGCAGATGGATGCTGAAGCGGCTGCCGACGCCGACCTCGCTGTGCACCTCGATGCGGCCGCCGTGCTTGTGGACGATGCCGTAGGCCAGCGACAGCCCCAGCCCCGTGCCCACGCCGACGGGCTTGGTGGTGAAGAACGGATCGAAGATGCGCGTGAGCAGTTGTGGCTCCATGCCGCATCCGTTGTCTGAAATCTCGACGAGAACCCGATCGGGCTCGATCTGGCGGGTACGCACCGTGATGACTCCCTTGCGCTGGTTTTTCATCGCCGCGATGGCGTGCGACGCGTTGACGAACATGTTGAGAAAGACCTGGTTGAGCTGTGACGGCAGGCACTCGATTTCAGGAATGGGGTCGTAGTCGCGCACCACCTCGGCAACATACTTGATCTCGTTGTTGACGATGTTGAGCGTGCTGTCCAGGCCCTGCCGCAAGTCCGACCAGGTCCACTGCGCTTCATCGACATGCGAGAAGTCCTTCAGGTCTTGCACGATCTGGCGGACGCGGCGTATGCCGTCAGTCGATTCATCCAGCAGGGTGACGATGTCTTCGCGCAGGTAGTCGAGCTCCAGATCCGCGCCCAGCGCCTGCAGGCGCTGCCGGGTCGCCGCGGGCAGTTGAACAGCCTCGCCGGCGTGGGCGTCCAGGGCGCGAAGCAGGTCCGAGACGTAGCGGCGCAGCGTGCCGAGATTCGAGTTGACGAAGCCGATCGGGTTGTTGATCTCGTGCGCCACACCGGCGGCCAGTTGCCCGATGGACGCCATCTTCTCGGACTGCAGCAACTGGTTGTGCGCTTCCTCGAGCTTCTTGATCAGCGCCTGCTGCTCGGACTTCTCGCGGATCAGCGCCTGCTCGGCTTGCTGGCGCTCTCCGAGCTCGACGCTCAATTGCGCGTTGCGCTGGTTCAACTCGCGCGACATCAGCTCGAGCGCGCGCTCGATCGATTCGCGGTCGTCATCGGCATCGCGATAGGCCGCGTCCACCGCCTCGATGAACGCCGCCAGCTGCTGCGCCGAGACCACGCCGTCGCCGCCAGGCGCCGAACCGAGATGGCGCCTGATCTGTCGCTCCAGCAGCTTGTGGTGGCTCATGGCGGGGGCGGGCTTCAAGCCTCGACGAAGGTGGTGACGGTCATGGTCTGGTTGTGCAGCTCGCAACGGCCCAGCGTGCCTTGCGGGCAGATCTCGCCGTACGAGTAAAAGCCCGTCAGGATCGGTGCCGGGCCGAGCACCGCGCGCACGCTCTCGACTTCTTCTTCCACGCGCTGGCGCAACACCAGCTTGCGGCCGACGCAGCTGACCAGCAGCGCGAGCTGGGGCTGGAAGCTCCCCAGGCGTTGCAGCCCCACTTGCGCGGCGCCGGCCGCGCCGTCGATGAGGCGGTCGAAGTTGGCCTTCATCAGGCGCGCATGAGCGCCTTGCGGCATGTCGCCGGCGAAGGTCATGCTCTTGTTCGATTCGTCCACGCTCAGCACGGTTCGCACGAGGTCCGATTGCCCCTGTCCGCAGTCCACCGCCAGCGGAAAGAGCAAGGCGCTTGCCGGCAGGTTCGCCGCGTGCTCGCCCAGATACTGCTTGTAGAGATCGAGGGCCGAGCAGCCGTCCAGCTCGTACAGCACGTTGCCTTGCGAGCGAGTGATGACGCGCGCCGGGCCGAAGCTGTCCCACCCGCCGACCGAGCCATAGCCCACCTGCAGGCGCTCGCCGTACAGCCCCACGGCCGCCACGCCCTGGTCGATGACGTCGTCGTCCAGCCGCAGGCAGGTGTGCTCGAAGCGGGCTCCGTCGCCCGCCAGGCCCCCGGTGACCGCGACTGCGGGGGGCAGGCTCTCGCGCAGCCCGGCGGCCAGCGCCGTGCCGTTGATCGTCAGGCCGTCGGACAAGACCAGAACGTGGCGCAGGTCTGGCGCCGCCAGGTCGCGAGCCAGGCGCGCGCCGGCTGCATGACTGTCCGGGGCGCCCTGGACCCGGGTGTGAGCCTTGCGCACGCGGGTGTGCTCGAAGCGCACCGCCACGGCGACCAGGCTGTCGTCCAGCACGTGCTCGCCGCAAATTTCACCGGCGGTCGAGCAGCCGATCAGCGCGGCTTGCGGAAAGCGCGCGCGCAGCGGCGAAACGAGCGCGGCGTCGCGCAGGCGCGCGCCGCCGCCGAACAGCAGCACCAGCTGCGCGTCTGGCCCGACCACGGCGCCCAGCTGGTGCACGTCGCGCCAGCCTGAGCTGGTCGTCCACAGTGATTGACCGATTTGCATGCGAGGCTCCCAAAGAGGGCTGATGGCCGGGGCCGTGATGCGCTCAAGAGCGCGGCGGCGGGGTGTCGGGGTCCAGCAGGCCATCGGGCATCAGGATCTCGCCGTTCGGGCCCCACTCGACGTGCGTGATGCCGGGCTCCTGCTCTTCGAGGCGGCGCTTTTCGTTCTCGATCGGGTTCAGCGTGCCGCGTTGAACGCGCATGGCATCGGCCAGTTGCCGTTCGTCGCGGGCGTGGCTGGAGCGATCCAGCGCGGCGCGCATCTGCTCGGCCAGCTCGTCCTCGGCCCAGGGCTTGGCCAGGTAGCGGAACACTTCGACTTCGTTGACGGCGCGCTGAATGATCTGAAAGTCCGACGAGGCGCTGAGAATCATGCGAACCGCGTGGGGCTGCAGGGCGCGCGCCTGACGCAGAAAGTCGATGCCCGTCATCTGGGGCATGCGGTAGTCGCTCAGCAGCACGTCGAACGAGGTGTCGGCCAGGCGCTGAAGCGCCAGGCGTGGGTCGTTGAAGGTTTCGATGACGGCTTCGGTGGCGAAGCGCATGCGCAGCACGCGCTTGAGCGCCGACAGCACCGAGGGCTCGTCGTCTACCAGGAGGATGCGTTTCATG
Source organism: Aquabacterium sp. (assembly GCF_041915145.1). Taxonomy (GTDB): domain Bacteria; phylum Pseudomonadota; class Gammaproteobacteria; order Burkholderiales; family Burkholderiaceae_C; genus Aquabacterium. The sequence continues at coordinate 13,785 of NZ_JAYSBZ010000065.1, forward strand.
GGGCGGTTCCTTCAGGAACGGGGGGGCTGCGCGGGGGCGGGCTTGATGGACAGCATCAGGCTGCGCGCCAGCCGCTTTTCAAGTGTGCGGATGCGTGCGATCAGATCGGCCGTCAGGACGTGTTCGGCGGCCAGCAGCAACACCCCTTCGTCCGACAGAAAGTCCTTGGCCAGAACCATGCCCGGGCGCAGTTCGTCGGATCTGAGCACCAGAGGCTTCTCGGGGGGGGCGGGCGCCTTCGGGAACAGCTCGAGAAACGCGTCGAGCACGGCGGGGTCGAACTGGGTTCCTCGCCCGCGCACGATCACCGTTCGGGCCTGGTCGGGGGTCAAGCCAGACGCGCCGAGGTGGCCGCTTTGCAAGTCGTCGTAGGTCTCGGCCAGCGCCAGGATGCGCGCGCCCAGCGGAATCAGCGGCCCGGCCAGCCCATCCGGAAAGCCTTGGCCGTCGAACCGTTCGTGGTGCAGGCGAATCAGGGCCGCCACTTCCTGCATGTCGTCCAGCGCCATCAAGGTCTGCTCGCCCTGGATCGGGTGCAGGCGGTAGCGGTGCAGCTCGTCGGGCGTCATGCGCGGCACGGGCTTGGCCAGGATGACGTCGCTCAGGCCGATCTGCCCGATGTCGTGCAGCAGCCCCGCGATGAAGACGTCGCGGGACTCGGCCTCCGGCAGTTGCAGCTGTTGCGCCATGCGCCGCGCCAGATCGGCCACGCGACGCGCATGCCCGACCAGCGATCCGCCTCGCTGCTCGATCAGGCTGGAGAAGGCCTTGATCGAGGTGAGGTAGTTCTTCTTCATCTTGTCGTGGGCGACCGTCAATTCGGCGGTGCGCTCCTCGACCTTGCTTTCCAGGCTGGCGTTGAGTGCCTTGAGTTCGTCGTTCTGCCGCTGCGTGAGCGCCTCCAGGCGCCGCTTGTCTTCCTCGAGCGCGCGCCGCTCGAAGATGTCGCGCACGATCAGGAGGATCTCGTCGTCGTTCCAGGGCTTGGTGAGATAGCGATGAATCTGCCCGCGGTTGATGGCCGCGATGGTGGACTCGACGTCCGCGTAGCCCGTCAGCAGCAGCCGCGTCACGCTCGGCCAGCGCAGCTTGACCTGCTCGAGCAGCTGGGCGCCGTCCATGTACGGCATACGCATGTCCGAGATGATCAGGTCGACCTTTTCTTTCTCGAGCAGCTCCAGGGCCGCGGCGCCGCCTTCCGCCGTGAGCACCCGCCAGCCGCCGGATCGGAAGAGCCTTCTGAGCGCCGAGAGGATGCTGGGTTCGTCGTCCACGCACAGCAGCGTCCAGCTCGGCGCGGGGGGCGTCGAAGCCGTGCCGTCGGCGCCGGTGGTCGGCGTGGGCGCTGGTGGCGAGAGGGGTTGCACGTTGGCTTCCAAGGCGGGCTCCTTGCTCAACTCAGGAGCGTTCTGCAGAGTTCCTGAAGTTGCGTCTCGACGCCATCGAAGATGTCGCGGCAGGCCGGTTCGGTGAGGCGCAGCGCCGACCAGGCGTGCAGGCTCAGCGGCGGAACCAACTCGTCGGGAGCATGGTTCAGATCCAGCGCGTGGACGATGTTGTCGGCCACGTGCACCAGCCCGGCCATGGTGGGTTCAGGACTGTCGGGCGGTTCGTGGTGGCTGGCGACCGCATCGGCGATTTGCGGCGTGAAGCGCCAATGCTCGGCAATCTGCCGGCCGATGGCGCAGTGGTCGGTGCCGAGAACGGCTCGCTCGGATTCGAGCAACGGGCCGTCCAGGTCGTCGCGATGCTTCAGCACCTGGGCAAATTGCTTGCCCGCGCAAACAATCAGGGCCAGGCGGCCGATGTCGTGGATCAATCCGATGGTGAAGGCCACTTCGCCGTTCAGGTCGGCGTGTCGTGCCAGCGCCTTGGCGCACAGCGCCGTGCCCATCGAGTGGCGCCAGAAGTCGTTGAAGGCGAACCCCGGGCACTGGTCTTGCCTGAAGGCGCTGGTGACCGACGCGGCCAGCACGACGGATCGCACCGTCCGCATGCCCAGCACCGAGACGGCATCGTGGATGGCCTCCACCTGACGCGGCATGCCGTAGAACGACGAATTCGCCAGCCGCAGCGTCTTGGCGGCCAGCGCCTGATCGCGCGCCAGTTTGTCGGCGAACTCGTCGATGCTCAGGTCGTCGCGATCCATGGCCACGATCAAGTCGGTGACGACCTGCGGCAGCGCCGGCAGCTCCTTGACGCAGGACGCGCAGATATCAGATGCCGCTGCCATGCTCTTGCTCCTGCACGCCGCCGCGGTGGCGCAGAACGATGTACATCAACGGGTTGAGTTGCTGTTGGCGCAAGCTGAATCGAAACAGGTGCTCGATGCGCGCGCGCGTGGTCCGTGCCGTGCCGTGGCCGCTCGGATCGGCCTCGGGATGAGCGGCGTGCTCGGTGGACGGGTCGTGGCTCATGGCAGCGGGTTCCTTCATCCAGGGCGGCCGTGCGATGAGGTGTCGGCGCCGGGCGCCGGCAGCAAGGTCAGCAAGCGGCCGCGCGTGCTGCCTTGATCGGTGATCTCTCGGGTCACCAGAACAAAAGCGTTGTGGCCCAGGAGCACGGTTTGCCCGTCTTCGCCGAGCATGGGGGGCGGCAAGGCTTCGCAGGCCGGCTCGCCGATCAGGGCGGGGCGCGATCCGTCGTCGCGCATCAGGGCCGTTTCGGCCGCCTCGTTGGCGAAGACGATCAGGCCCTCCGTGTCGAGCCCGATCACCGGAACGGGCAGGCGGTCGAGCAGCGCGCCGGCCAGGGTGAGTCGGTTCTCGCTGCGGTTGATCTGTTCGCGCTGGCTGTCGAGCACGCTGCGCAGCCGCCGGTTGACGTCGGCCAGCTCCCGGTTGGCGACTTCGACCTTCTGGCCCAGGCGGCGGTTCTCGTCGGCCATGAGCTTGCGCTGGAAAGCCTCGCTGATCTGCTCGCGCAGCTGCTCGTCGTCCCAGGGCTTGGTCAGGAACTTGTAGATGGCGCCTTCGTTGATGGCGTCCGTGATGGACTGCAGCTCGGTGTAGCCCGACAGAACGATGCGTATGGTGTCGGGGTAGAGCTCCTTGGCGCGACGCAAAAACTCCACCCCCGTCATGCCCGGCATGCGCTGGTCGGAGATGACCACGTCGATGGTGTGCTCCGCCATGCGCTGCAGGCCCTCGGCGCCGCTGTTGGCGGTGACGATCTGGTAGCCGTCGCGGCGCAGCAGGCGTCGCAGCGAGGCGACGATGCTTTCTTCGTCATCCACCAGCAGCAAGGTGCGCGGTATCTGGCGATCGCGAATCAGGTTCGGGGGCAAGCATCGCCCGTCGCGCAGCATGCTGGCCAGGTCGTCCGCCGCCACCGCGGGGCTGAAGTAATAGCCTTGGATCTGATCGCATTGGTGTTCGAGCAACAGCGCCAATTGACCTTCTGTCTCGACCCCTTCGGCCAGCACCTGCAAGTTCAGGCCGTGCGCCATGCTGATGATCGCTCGCGTCATCGAGACGCTTTCGGGGGCGGCCATCACGTCGTTGATGAACGAGCGATCGACCTTGACCACGTCGATCGGCAATCGGCGCAGGTAGCTCAGGCTCGAATAGCCCGTGCCAAAGTCGTCCAGCGAGATTTCCAGGCCGAAAGCCTTGAGCTGCGTCAGCGCGCGCGAGACATGCTCCAGGTCGCGCATGAACATGCTTTCGGTTATTTCGAGGCCGAGCAGGTGCGGGTCGACGCCGGTTTCGATCAGCACGCGCTCGATGCGGCGAACCGCGTCGGGCATTTGCAACAGATGGCCAGACAGATTGATCGTGGTGCGCGGCAAGTGCAAGCCCGCCGATTGCCAGGATCGCGCCTGCAGGCAGGCGGTGCGCAAGACGCATTCGTCGATCAGCTCGATCAAGCCGTTGCGCTCGGCCAGGCCGATGAACTCGGCCGGCGGAATCAGCCCACGCTCGGCGCTGCGCCAGCGAACCAGGGCTTCGGCGCCGACGATCCGCCCCGAGCTGAGACTCAGCTGAGGCTGGTAGTGCAAGACGAGCTCGTTGGCCTCGATGGCGTGCCGCAGCCGATCGACCGCGACCAGTTCGTCGCGCGGCGCGCTTTGCAACTGCTCATGATCCGTGGTGCACAAGACTTTGTCCTCCGTGCCAGTCCGCCCGTGATGTGATGTCGGCAGAATCGTCAGAGTGAATCACCCCGCCAAGACATGAGAATCGGTAGTAATACCGGTTGGCGAGATTTGCCGCCAATCGGCGCGGTTCGGTTCAAAATAAAAACTGACGATCGGCAAGCGAGGACGATTGATGAGTGACAAATTGACCAAGCTGTCCTGGCTTGAAGAGCTCTACGCACTCAGCCAGACGGCCGCATCGGCCACTGTGCTCGAAGAGGCGTTGACAGTCATGCTGCGACACATCGCCGATGGCTTTTCGGCCGGCAGCGGCACGCTGGCCTTGATTCGGGCCGACGACCAGGGGCTCGAAATCGCGGCCGGAACGGACCTGCCGCGCGAGGCCATCGGCCAGCACATTGCGCTGGGGCAGGGCGTGTTGGGGCGCGTGGCCCAGGGCGGCGAGCCCGTGCTCATCAACGGCGCGCTGGACGCGTCTCAAACGTCCAGGCCGTCGGGGCCGCTGAAACGGAAGGTGCCGAGTTCGTCCATGTGCTGGCCGCTGTCCATCAAGGGGCGGATCATGGGGGCCTTCTCGATGAATCGATTCGACGATTCGGCGCCGTTTGAGTCGCGCGATCTGCAGCGCGGCTCCATCATGGCCAACATGGTCGCGCTGGTCATCGAGAACCTGCGCATGCACCGCGAGCAACAGCAGCGCATCGCGCACCTCAGTGAGCTCAACCAGCGCCTGGCAGATGTCAACAGGCAACTGGCCGACACGCAAACCCAGTTGCTGCAGCAAGAAAAAATGGCCTCCATCGGCCAGTTGGCGGCGGGCGTGGCGCATGAAATCAACAACCCGATCGGGTTCGCGTCGTCAAACCTGCGCACCCTCTCGAATTACGTCGAGCAGTTGCTGGCCCGCATTCAGGCCGATCACCCCGGCCCCGCGCTGGGCGAGGACTTGCAGTACGTCGCCGACGACGCGCCGGTGCTCATTCGCGAGACCCGCGAAGGCCTGGAGCGCGTCAGACGGATCGTCCAGGACTTGCGCGATTTCTCGCGCGTCGATGCCGGCGAGCAGTGGGAGATGGCCGATTTGAACGCGGCCGTGCGCAGCACCGTCAACGTGTGCTTCGGCAATCACGAGCAGGCTGCCAGCGTGCGACTCGAACTCGGCGAAATTCCGTTGGTTCGGTGTCTGCTTTCGCAGATCAACCAGGTCTTTCACAACATGCTGGTCAACGCTTCGCATGCCATCGCCAATCGACCCGGTGGCGAGCCCGGCGTGATCACCGTCCGATCCGGCGCGGTTGACGCCGGCCACGTCTTCGTCGACATCGCGGACAACGGTTGCGGCATGGAGCCCGATGTGCTGAAACGGATCTTCGAGCCCTTCTTCACCACCAGGCCGGTTGGGCAGGGGACCGGTCTGGGCTTGTCGCTGGCCTACGGCATCGTGCAAAAGCACGGTGGTCACATCGAGGTCGACAGCATCGTCGGCCGGGGCTCGACCTTCAGGGTCGTGCTGCCGATCCGCCCGGATTCCGCGGCGGAAGCGTCCGGCCCAACGCATGTGTAGCGTCAGCGGGGGAGCTGCTAACGCCGCAGATGCCGCGCGTAGCTGTCGTCCAGTTCGTTGAAGATCGGGCTGTCTGGTTCGCCTGGCCCTGGGATGTGCGGCACATAAGGCCCGGTGCCGCTGTGGCTCGATTC
>NZ_JAYSBZ010000066.1:0-19491 GCF_041915145.1 Aquabacterium sp.
GACAGCAGGCTGACTCCGGGCCTGGCCTCGCGGTAGAAGGCCGCCGACTGGTGCGGGTTCTCGCCGTAACGCATGCCTTGCACCTTGTGCAGCTGCAGGTTGTAGACGGCGGGGTACTCGGCCTTGGAGGGCACGGCTTCGGTTTCGAGCTCGGCGCCGGCTTCCAGCGAAGTCAGGTAGTTGGTGATCATGCCGTCGTAGGCGGCGGTGTGGGCGAACACCTTCTTGGCCAGCATGAACTTGGTCGTGCGGGTGATCTGGCCGGCCTTCATCTCGGTGAGCACTTGCTCGTAGTCGACCGGGTCGATGATCACGGCCACGTCCTGCCAGTTCTTGGCCGCCGAGCGCAGCATGGTCGGGCCGCCGATGTCGATGTTCTCGATGGCGTTGGCCAGCGTGCAGTCGGCCTTGGCGGTGGCTTGCGCGAAGGGGTAGAGGTTGACCACCAGCAGGTCGATGGTGTCGATGCCGTGTTCTTTGAGCGCGGCCATGTGCTCGGGCAGATCACGACGCGCCAGGATGCCGCCGTGCACGCGCGGGTGCAGCGTCTTCACGCGGCCGTCGAGCATCTCGGGGAAGCCGGTGATCGCGGCCACTTCGGTCACGGGCAGGCCTTTTTCAGCCAGCAGCTTGGCGGTGCCGCCGGTGGACAGCAGGCGCACGCCTTGAGCGTGCAGCGCTTGGGCGAATTCGACGATGCCGGTCTTGTCGGAAACCGAGAGCAGGGCGGTGAGTGCGGTCATGGTGTGCTTTGTTTTAAAGAGCTGAAAATCATTTGACGAGCTTGTGCTCGACGAGCTTGCGGCGCAGCGTGTTGCGGTTGATGCCCAGCCACTCGGCGGCGCGCGACTGGTTGCCGTCGGCCTGGCGCAGCACCTCTTCGAGCAGCGGGCGCTCGACGGTGTTGACGATCATGTCGTACATCGAATGCGGGTCGGCGCCGCGCAGATCGCGAAAGTAGGTTTGCAGCGTGGAGCGCACGCTGTCTTCGATCAGTTTCTTGCTCATGCGGCCTCGGCGTGTTGGGTGAGCGCTGCGTCGTCGCACGGAGGCAGGTGCTCGTGATGCAGGCTGAGTTGGTCAAAAAAATCGGTCAGGGCGGCGATTTGTTCGGCGCAGCTTTGTAGCGTGTTCATGCGGGCCCGAAAGGCTTCGCCGCCGGGCAGCGAGCGCACGGCCCAGCCGATGTGCTTGCGCGCCGTACGCACGCCGATGTATTCGTCGTACAGGCTGTAGTGGTCGTGCAGGTGCTCGACGAGCCACTGCTTGACCAGTTGCGTGCGCGGCGTGGGGCGCTCGGCGCCGGTGGCCAGGAAGTGCGCCACGTCGCCGAAGATCCAGGGCCGGCCTTGGGCGGCGCGGCCGATCATGATGGCGTCGGCCCCGGTGGCGGCCAGCACGGCGGCGGCCTTGCGTGGCGAGGTGATATCGCCGTTGGCCACCACCGGCACCCGCACGGCGGCCTTGACGGCGGCAATGGTGTCGTACTCGGCTGCGCCCCGGTAGCCTTGCTCGCGGGTGCGGCCATGCACGGTGAGCAGGCTCACGCCGGCGGCCTCGGCGGCGCGGGCGATGCTCACGGCATTCTTGTGTTGCTGGCACCAGCCGGTACGCATCTTGAGCGTGACGGGCACGCCGCGCGGCGCGCAGGCGGCCACCACGGCCTCGACGATGGACAGCGCCAGCGCTTCGTCCTGCATCAGCGCCGAGCCCGCCCACTTGTTGCAGACCTTCTTGGCGGGGCAGCCCATGTTGATGTCGATGATCTGTGCGCCGCGGTCGATGTTGTAGGCCGCGGCCTCGCCCATCATCTGCGCGTCGGTGCCGGCGATCTGCACGGCGATCGGCGCGCCCTCGCCCTCGTGGTTGGCGCGGCGCGCGGTCTTGAGGCTGTTCCACAAGTCGCGGCGCGACGTGATCATCTCGCTCACCGCGTAGCCCGCGCCCAGCCGCTTGCAGAGCTGGCGAAACGGCCGGTCCGTCACGCCGGCCATCGGGGCCACGAAGAGACGGTTGGGCAACTCGAACGAGCCGATGTGCATGGTGGTGAGGGGCGTGGGGGCGGCAGGATCAGAGGCAACGCGGCGTGCGATCCGGTCAATCGGGTTGCCTAAAAAGGAGGCAGAGTATAGCCGTCCGAAACCGGCGCCAGCAGGGTCCGTTTTGCCAATTTTTGTTGCACGTCACGCTGCTTGCAACGAGCGCGTCGCCGTCGAGCCGCTCCGGGGCGCCGTTGTCGAATTGCCGGCGCCAGTGGGTGCTTGCTGACTTGGGCGGGCGGTTGTCGAAGCCATCGGCGCGCTCGCCGACAATCGCTGTCCATGGAAGCTTGGCTCACCGCGTTCATCGCCTCGACCTTGCACTGGCTGGCCTTGCCGCAGGTCGGGCTGGGCGCGGTCTTCATCGTCGCGTTCGTGTCGGCCACGCTGCTGCCGTTGGGCTCGGAGCCGGCGGTGTTCGGGCTGGTCAAGCTGCAGCCCGAGCTGTTCTGGCCGGCGGTGCTGGTCGCCACGGTGGGCAACACGCTGGGCGGGGCCGTGAGCTGGTGGATGGGCCGGGGCGCCGAGCGCGTCTACGAGCGGGCCACGCATCACTCCGCTGAGGCGCGCGCCCTGCAATGGCTGCGGCGCTTCGGCGCCAAGGCCTGCCTGCTGGCCTGGCTGCCCGTGGTGGGCGATCCGCTGTGCGCCGTGGCCGGCTGGCTGCGCCTGCCGTTCTGGCCGTGCCTGGGCTACATGGCCGTGGGCAAGCTGGGCCGCTACGTGGTGATGACGGCGGCGCTGCTGGGGGTCGTCCCCGGGCAGTTCTCGCCGTGATGCCGGGGCGCCTGCCGCGCATTTGCGGCAGCAGTCGTGCAAATCCGTGTTTATTTCCTCTTTTGTCGCGCCCCGTTCGGGCCGATAAATACGCATCCCCATGCGAGCGGGTTGGTTGTGACGGCGCTCGCCTTGTCCCGTTTTTTTGCGGATGCTTCTGGAGCGCGTATGAATGTCTTGCTTTCTCGTTTGTCCGTGGGCGGCAAGCTCACCGCCGGATTCGGCGCCGTCCTGCTGGCCTTGGCGGCTGTGGGCGGCTTCGCGCTGGTTCAGCTCAACCGAGTCTATGAAACCGGCCACGACATCGTGGTCTACAACATTGCCGGCGTGCGCGACGCGTTGTCGATCAGCGAGGCCGCCACGCGCTACCGCGTGCGCGAATACCGCCTGCTGCTGGCTACCGGCGACGCAGATCGGCAGGTGACGCTGGCGCGGCTGAAGGACGGGCTGGCCACGGTGGAGCAATACCGCAAGTCTTACGCCGACGCCCTGGCCAACGACCAGGAGCGCGCGCTGTATCAGGCGTTTTCGAGCGCTTGGGACGACTACATGGCCACCAGCAAGCAGTTGCAGGATCTGGCCGCGGCCGGAGACGCGGCGGGGGCCTCGGCCTTGGCCATGGGCGCCAGCCTGAAGAAATTCGACGCGACCATGAAGGCCGCGCACGCGATGAGCGAGTTCAACGATCACGCGGCGCAGGCGGCGGACGACGCGGCCGGCGCGAGCTATCGGCGCGCGCGCAACTGGATCATCGGCGTGATCGTGGCGACCCTGGCGGGCGCGCTGCTGCTGGGCATGGCGATTCGCTCGGCCATCGTGCCGCCGCTGCAACGGGCGCTGACGCTGGCCCGCGAGGTGGCCGAGGGCAACCTCACCCGCGCGCTGGACGCCAACGGCCACGACGAAGTGGCCGAGCTGACCCGCGCGCTGGGCGGCATGGTCGGGCGCCTGCGCGAACTGGTGGGCGAGGTGCGGCGCGGCGTCGAATCGGTGTCCACCGCATCGGCCGAGATCGCCACCGGCAACCACGATCTGTCGTCGCGCACCGAGCAGGCCGCGTCCAACCTGCAAGAGACGGCTTCGTCGATGGAGCACCTCACCACCACCGTGGGGCAGGCAGCCGACACGGCGCGTCAGGCCAATCAGCTCGCTGGCAGCGCCACGCAAGCCGCGCAACATGGCAGCGAGGTGGTGATGCAGGTCGTCTCCAACATGGACCAGATCACCGGATCGAGCCGCAAGATCGCCGACATCATCTCGGTGATCGACGGCATTGCCTTCCAGACCAACATCCTGGCGTTGAACGCGGCGGTCGAGGCCGCCCGCGCTGGCGAGCAGGGGCGCGGTTTTGCCGTGGTGGCGGCCGAGGTGCGCAACCTGGCGCAGCGCAGCGCCAACGCGGCCAAGGAAATCAAGACCTTGATCGGCGCGTCGGTCGAGACCGTCGAGTCGGGGGCGCGCCTCGTCGGCGATGCCGGCCAAGCCATGCAGGACATCCTGCAAAGCGTGCAGCGCGTGTCCGATCTGATGGCCGAGATCTCGGCGGCCACCAACGAGCAGCGCGACGGCATCGGCCAGGTCAACACGGCCGTCAACCAGCTCGATCAGATGACGCAGCAGAACGCGGCGCTGGTCGAGGAGTCGGCCGCGGCGGCCAGTTCGCTCAGCGAGCAGGCTGCGCGTCTGCACAAGGTGGTATCGATCTTCGACGTGGGCGGCGGCAGCGTCGGGCTGCCCAGCGCCGCGCCGGCGCCGAGCCACCGGACGCCGGCTGCGAGCAGCCCGGCGCCGCGAGTCGCTCAGCCTGCGCGAGTCGAGCCCCGGCGCGCCGAGCCCGCCGCAGTCGCCGCGGCCATGCCCGCCGCGGCCATGCCTGCGGGCGAATCCGACTGGGAAACGTTCTGACTTCGGGGCTGACTTCGCCGCGCGAAGCCCGGCTTACTTGCCGGCGAGCTTGAGCGTGGTCACCACGTACTGCCCGTCGATCTTCTCTGCGGTGAACAGCACCTTGTCGCCGACGGCCACGCCGTTGAGCAAGGCCTTGTCCTTGACGCGGTAGGTCATGGTCATGGGCGGCATGTCGAGATTCTTGATCTCGCCGTGCTTGAGCGTGACCTTGGCTGCGGCCGCATCGACCTTGCGGATTTCTCCCAGCGATTCGTTCGATTGCGCGTGGGCCGCCGACGCCAGCAGCATTGACGCCAGCACGAGCGCGGTGCGGCGGGTGATCGAGAGCGGATAGCGGGTGGTGTGCGACATGATTGCCTCCTTGAGAACTACAACGCGGAACGCCCGGGCGGCGATGACAGCGCGCGGCAACGGGGCTCGCAGGGGGTGTTCGACGCCGGAGCGGCTGATCGGCCGCAGCGCGCATCAGGCCGCGTCGAGCGTGGCCTGCAACTCGTCTTCCCAGATGCTCAGCTCATCGCCGCTGACATCCAGCCATCGTAGCGCGGCGGCGGCGTGGGTGTTCCAGTCGACGTCGGACTCCAGGCCTTCGTGATTGCGCACGAAATGCTCGGCCACCAGGGTCTGCACTTCGGCTTGCGTGCCGCGCTCGCCCAGCATGTCGAAATCGTGGTGCAGCCGGATCGCGGCCATCACGCTGGGCGCGAGGTTCCAGACTCGCGCCACCAGCGCGCCCACCACGGCGTGATCGGTGCGGTGGTTGGCGTTCTCGGTGGCGGTGTACGAGCGATCGATGCGCGCATTGGCCTCGACGACCGTGCCGGCGTAGTCTTTCACGCTCTGCAGCATCACCGGCATCCCGACGTGACAGAACAGCCCGTAGGTGTGGGCCACGTCGGGCGACGCCCCCGGCAGCTTGCCGGCAATGAATTCCATGGCCAGGGCGCGCTTGGTGGCGCGCTCCCAATAGCGCTTGAGGTGCGGGCTGGTGACGCGGATGGCGCGCTGCGCCAGGAAGCCGGTGAGCACGGCGGCGGTCTGCTCCAGGCCGAGCCGGTTCATGGCCTGGCCGATGGTCTGCGCGGGCTGGCCGGCCGCATACATCGGGCTGTTGGCGCAGCGCAGCAGGGTGGCCGACATGGCCACGTCGCTGGCGGCGATGCGTGCCACCTCGTTCAGATCGGGCTCGGCGCTCGCCATCGCGGCTTGCAGCCGCGTCAGCAGCTCAGGGCACGGCGGGATCACGATGTGCTGCAGCGGCCCTTGCTTGCGCAACTGATCGAGCTCGCGCTGAATCGCCGAAGCGTCGTTGGGGTTGTAGGGGGTGGCGGAGGCAGCGTTCACGGCGGCAGACTTTCAATGACCAGCTCAGGCGATTGACGCCATTGTTGCCTGCCGCGACGCTGCTCGCGCTGCGCTGTCGGCATGAAGTCACAGCCCCCCGCGAAAAGCTCCACATGCCGAGCCGGCTGGGCGCGGACAACCGGCCTCGGGGCGCCCGCCCCCCCGGATGGCGTGCAAATGTCAACCCAGAAAGACAAAGGGGCTACCTTTCGGTAACCCCTTGATCTAGAACCTAAATTCTGGTGCGGCTGGCAGGATTCGAACCCACGACCCCTTGGTTCGTAGCCAAGTACTCTATCCAACTGAGCTACAGCCGCGCAAGAACGAAACTATAGCATGTTTTTCGTGGCGTGTGCAAATGCCATGACGAGCATGTGAAAACTCTGGCGTCGCAGGCCAGGTTGCGTGCGGAGGGTCAGTGCGGCAGCGAGGTGGCGGAGCCCAGATGGGTGCGGCTGTGGCGGTGGATGCAGGCGACCAGGGTGTCCAGATCGACGGGCTTGACGATGTGCTCGCGCATGCCAGCCTCGAAGCTGCGGTAGCGGTCTTCGGGCAGGGTGCTGGCGGTGAGGGCGAGCACCGGCAGCAGCGGGTCGAGCCGGGCGATGCGGCGCGAGAGTTCGTAGCCGTCCATGCCGGGCATCTGGATGTCGGCCAGCACCAGATCGAACTCGTTGCTGCCGCGGTCTTGCAGGGTGGACAGCGCGTGTTCGCCGTTGATGGCCAGCGTGACGGCGCAGCCTTCGTGCTCGAGCAGCTGCTGCAGCACCATCTGGTTCATGCGGTTGTCTTCGGCGGCCAGGATGTGGACGCCGGTGAGGCGGCCCGTGACGCTGGGCTTCTGCCCGGCGGCAGCCACGGGCAGGCAGCGCTCGAACAGATGGCGGGCGCGTAGCGGGCGATCCAGCGGGATCACCTGCCCGGCGTATTCGGCCGCCATCGACCACGGTTGCCCCACCGAGGTGGCCACGGCGACACAGCGCCCGGCATCGAGCGCGGCGTGCACGTGGTGGCGCGTCACGGGGTCGGACAGGGCCTCGGCTGGCAGCACCAGGATCTCGGCTTCGGGGCCGGTGAGATCCCAGCGGCTGAGGTGGCCGAAGGAGTCGATCGTGCGCACCTCGGCGTGCCAGGCTTGCAGCTCGGCGGCAAAGCTCTGGGCCTCGAGCGCTGGCAGCCCCACCAGCTTGACCGGGCAGGTCGTGGTGGGCGCCTGGGCCTGGTAGTCGTTGCCCAGCGGCAGCACGATCTCGAACACCGCGCCGCCAGCGGGCCGGTTCGCTGCGCGGATGCTGCCGCCCATCAGGTTGATGATGCGTTGGCTGATGGTCAGCCCCAGCCCCGTGCCGCCGAAGCGCCGGGTGGTGGAGGTGTCGGCCTGCACGAAGGCGTCGAACAGGCGCTCGATCTGCTGCTCGCTCAGGCCCACGCCCGAGTCGGTGACGCGCAGCACCAGCTTGGGCGTCGCGGTGTGGTGCAGATCGACCTCCGCCGACAACCCGATCGAGCCGTGTGGCGTGAACTTGACGGCGTTGTTGATCAGGTTGACCAGCACTTGCGTCAGGCGCATGCGGTCGCCCATCAGTTTGGCTGGCAGGTCGGGGGCCTCTTCGATCGAGAAGTGCAAGCCCTTGGCCTGCACCGCCGGCATGTTGGTGCCGACCGCCTGGTCGATCACCTCGGCCAGCGAGAAGGGCTGGCTTTCGAGCTCCAGCTTGCCGGCTTCGATCTTCGAGAAGTCGAGGATCTGGTTGACCACCGCCAGCAGCAGGTGGCCCGACTCCTGGATGTGACGCAACAGCTTGCTGCTGTCGGCATCGAGCCGCTTCTGCAGCAGCATCACGTCGGTCAGCCCGATGATGCCGTTGAGCGGCGTGCGGATCTCGTGGCTCATGTTGGCCACGAATTCGCTGCGCACGCGCGCCAGTTGCTCGGCCTGCTGCAGCGCCAGCGCGGCGGCCCGCTCCGAGCGCTGCCGCTCGCTCACGTCTTGCAGCACGAGCACCGCGCCGCCCGCGCCGTGCTTGTGGCACATCGGGTTCAGCGAGTACTCGAGTGCGATCTCCTGCCCGTTGGCTCGGTGCAGCGTGGCCGGGCCGCGCAGGCCGGTGCCGGCGGTGGGGGCGGCGGCGTGCTGGTCGATCCAGCTCTTGCACAGCTCGCCGAGTTCGGAGCGCGCCAGCACCTGATCGGCCGGTTGCCCGAGCAGCGCCCGCGCGGGCTGCTCGAGCAGGCGCGCGCAGGCGGCGTTGGCATAGGCAACCCGGCCGTGGGCGTCGATACCGACGATGGCCTCGATGGTCGAGTCGAGAATCGTGCGCAGCTGCTCCTCGGTTGATTCGAGCGAGAGCCGCAGCTTGTGGCGCTCCAGCGCGTGTTCGATCGCGCGGCCCAGCCAGTACGACGAGAGATGTTGCTTGAGCAGGTGGTCTTGCGCGCCGAGCTCGATCAAGGTGCCCGAGAGTTGCGGGTCGTCATTGCCGGTCAGCACCACCAATGGCACCTGCGGCCACTGCGTGGTGAGCGTCTGCACTGCTTGAAGCCCGCGGGCGTCGGTCAGGGAGAGGTCGCACAGCACGAGGTCGAAGCGCGCGGCGCGCAACTGATCCAAACCGTCTTGCAAGCTGGTCGCGCAGACCACTTCATGGGGCAGGTGACAGCCGCGGCGCAGGTTCTCGCGGATCAGGAGTTGATCCGGTTCACTGTCCTCGATCAGCAACAGCATCAAGGTGTGCGGTTGCGAGAGCGGGAGCAAAGGCAGGTTATCGCCCACGATTTGGACCCCTGGTTCAGCCTGCCGTGCGGGCAGGTACAGCGAGTGCACAAAGTAGCGGGGTTGACCAAACGGCACTGCAGCCCCGCTGCTGCATTGCAGCATTGCGATCCTCCGGGCGGGGCGTGCTGCTAGTACAGACCCCAGTAGGCCCTTTTCAGGATTCAGTTCGCCGGTCGCAGCAGCCGGCGCAGCACGCGCCAGGCCAGCAGGGCGGCCAGCACGCCGCCATAGACGTAGACGGCCAGGAAGTTGTGCTTGCCGGCGCGCATCCAGAAGAAATGCAGCACCGCCAGCGGCGCGAGCAGGTAGACCAGCCGGTGCAGCGCCTGCCAGCGTGCCGCGCCCAGCCACTTGATGGCGCGGTTGAACGAGGTGGCGGCCAGGGGCGCCATCAAGGCCCAGGTGGCGAAGCCGACCAGGATGAACGGCCGCTTGGCGATGTCGAGGGTGATGTCGGGCAGCAGCAGGCTCTTGTCGAGCCAGGCGTAGGCCAGCAGGTGCAGGCAGCCGTAAAAGAAGGTGAAGACGCCCAGCATGCGCCGAAAGCGCGCCAGCGCCGCCCAGCCGGTGAGCTGGCGCAGCGGGGTGACGGCCAGCGTCAGGCACAGCCCGCGCAGCGTCCAGTCGCCCAGGCGGCGGATCAGCGCCTCGGCCGGGTTGGCGCCGAGCGCATCGGTGGCCGCGCCCCACGTCAGCCAGACCAGCGGCAGCAGTGCCAGCACGAACAGCAGCGGCTTGGCGGCAGGGTGCAGCAGCACGCGGCTGGGTAGACCCTGCGACGCGGGGCGCGCGGCCCGCCCCGGTTGCGCGGTGGATGCCTGGGCCGCCATGCTCAAAAGTTGGCTCGCAAATCGAGCCCAGCGTACAGCGAAGCGACTTGCGCGCCGTAGCCGTTGAACATCAGCGTCGGGCGCTTCTTGGTGAACAACCCGTCTTCGCCGATGCGCCGCTCGGTGGCCTGGCTCCAGCGCGGGTGGTCGACCTGCGGGTTGACGTTCGAGTAGAAGCCGTATTCGTTCGGCGCGGCCTTGTTCCAGGCCGTCTGCGGTTGCTTTTCGACTAGGCGGATGCGCACGATCGACTTGGCGCTCTTGAAGCCGTACTTCCAGGGCACCACCAGGCGCAGCGGCGCGCCGTTCTGGTTGGGCAGCACTTCGCCGTACAGGCCGAAGGCCAGCAGCGTGAGCGGGTGCATGGCTTCGTCGAGCCGCAGGCCTTCGACGTAGGGCCAGTCGAGCACGCGCGAGCGCACGCCGGGCATCTGCTTCGGGTCGGCCAGCGAGGTGAATTCGACGTATTTGGCGCGGCTGGTGGGTTCGACCCGCTTGAGCAACTCGGCCAGCGAGTAGCCCACCCACGGGATCACCATCGACCAGCCCTCGACGCAGCGCAGCCGGTAGATGCGTTCTTCCATCGCGCCGAGCTTGAGCAGGTCGTCGAGCCCGAAGGTGCGTGGCTTGGCGCACTCGCCGTCCACCGTCACCGTCCAGGGGCGGGGCTTGAGCGAGCCGGCCATGTCGGCGGGGTCGGACTTGTCGGTGCCGAATTCGTAGAAGTTGTTGTACGAGCTGACGTCGCGGTAGCTGGTGAGCTTGTCCATCGTCGTGCCGCCGGCCACGCCGCTGCGCACGGATGGCAGGGGGGCCAGCTTGCCGGGGCGCGGGGTGAGCGAGGCCAGCGGCGACTCGGCCCAGGCCTCGCGTTGCGCCCAGCCGGCCAGCGCGGCGCCGGCCACGCCCGAGGCCATCAGCTGCAGCCAGTGGCGGCGCTGCTCATAGACATCGCGCGGGGTGATCTCGGACGGTGCCGGCTGATCGGCGGCAGAGGGGGGGCGGGTGGGCATGGCGGTCTCCGGCGCCCCGGGCGGGGGCGACTGGAGTCTGACACGCCCGGCGTGGGCGAGTTCCGGGCAGGGTTGTCGCGCGGCGGACCCGGGCCAGCCGCTGCGGCTCAGAGACTGCGCGCAGCGCGGCGGTAGCAGTCGGCGGCGTCGTCGGGGCGTTGTTCCTGATCGGCCAGCGTGGCCAGGAAGAGCCAGGCATCGCGCCGGCAGGCTGCTGGCAGGGTGGGCTCTTGCGCGGCGTTTTCGAGCAGGCGGCGGGCCTTGCCCCACAACTGACGCTCGGCCAGGGCGCGGCCGACCGCGTAGGACACCATCGGCTCGCGCGGGTAGGTCTGGTGCGCGCCTTCGAGGCGCGGCAGCCAGTCGGCCGGCAGGCCGGCCACGCAGTGCGCCATCGCTTGCGCCAGCTGGGCGCGTTCTTCTGCGCTGAGGCTGCCCAGGCGGTCCCAGAAGGGGCGCAGCCAGGCGCGGCCGTCGTCTGGCGCGCCGAACTGCCCGATGAGCGTCACGGCATGCGCGGCCACGTAGGGGTCCTTGCGATCGGCGCCATCGAGCTGTTGCCACTGCTGGCGCAGCTGATCGGCGTCGCGCGCGGCGTCGAGCGCGGCCATGGCCAGGGTGCGCAGCAGGCCTTCGGCTGCGGTGCTGGAGATGCCGCCGTGCTTGGCCAGCAGGCGCGCGGTGCGCAGCGCTTCGAGCGGCTGGTTGGCCAGGCGGGCGGCTTGCAGGCGCAGGCGCAGCGCCTGGGTGCGGCGGCCCAGGCCGGGGGGCATGGCGCTGAGGTCGCTCAGGGCTTGCTCGGCACGGCGGTCGTCGATGGCCCATTCGGCGGCCAGCAACTGTGCGGCTTCTTCGCTCGGGCTGGTGCCGCGTTTGCGGCGGGCGTTGGCCAGCGCCAGGCTCAGGTGTTCGTCGCGGCGTGGGCGGTCCTGCAGGCGGTGCAGGCTGCTGGCCGACAACAGGTGGCCCAGTGCAGTGAATTCGGGGTCGGCCTCGATCTCGGGTGTTTGGGCCTGGATCGTGATGGCGCGCTGGGCCATCTTGTGCGCGCGGCTGTAGCGCCCAGCCAGCAACTGGGCCAGGGCTTCGCGCAGGGCGGCCTGGCCGACGCGGTCGCGACGCGAGACGCGCCAGCGCTGCGCACGGCGCGGCAGGCCGAGCAGCGAATCGAGCGTCTGCACGATCGAGTAGAGCGCCAGGCAGATCAGCAGCAGCCCGATCAGGAAGAAGTTGAGCGACAGATCGACCCGCCAGCCGCTCCAGTAGAGCGACACCAGGCCATCGTTGGCGCCCAGGGTGCCCGCGGCCACCACGGCCACGATGGCGATCAACAACAGCCAGACGACGACGCGCATGGGGTAGGTGCCTCGTGCTCAGCGGCCGGCGGCCACGGCGGACAGGGCCGCGAAGGTTTCGTCGAGGCGCGGCAGATCGGCCCGCACGCTTTGCGCCAGCACCTGCTGCACCAGGTCGCGCGCCAACAGCGTCTTGCGCGACGCGGCGTCGAAATAACGGCTCAGCGCCTGCTGGCTGGAGCGCAGGTCGTTCTGCGCGGTGCTGTATTGCCGGCTCAGCAGCGCCATGCGGGCGTTGAGCAGGCGCAGCTTGAGGTTCTCGCGGGCGAAGTAGCCTTGCTCGGGGCTCAGCAGCATGGCGTCGGGGTGCTCGATGCGGCGCACGCGGATCAGCGAGCGGGTTTCCTTCCAGAAGGCGGTGGCGACCTGGTCCCACGCCGTGCGGCCCCACTGCAGCCACTCGGCGTTGAGCCAGTCGCTGCTGGCCGCAACGGCCGATGCCGCGTGGGCGGGGCCCGGAGCGGCTTTGCCGTTGGCGGAGGCGGCGGTGGCGGGGCCGGCCGCCGGGGCGTCGTCGTTGCTCAGGCGGTCGTTGACCAGCGGCAGTTCGTCGACCAGGCGAATCGCTTCGTCGAGCTTGATCACCAGCGACGCGGTATCGGCCAGGCCCACCGACTTGACGCGGTCGAGGTCGCGGGCCAGCGCGCGGCGCACGCGGTCGAGCCGGGGCTGGTGGGTGCGGGCGATGCGGTCGTCGGCCGACTTGAGGGCCGTGACCAGCGGCTCGGCGCTCGCGGTGAGGGCGGCTTGCTGCTGGGCCACGCGCAGCGAGGCGTCGATGTCGACCACCAGGTTTTCGTCGCGCGAGCGGCTGAGCGACTGGATCAGGTCTTCGAGCTGGCCGCGCTGCAGCGCCACTTCGGCCAGGCGGGCTTCGAGCAGGGCCGTGCGGGCCACGGTGTCGCGCGCCGCGGTCTGCGACTCGGTGGCGATCAGGCGGGCCTCGGTGGCGGCGCGAGCGCTGTCCTGCTGGCGCTTGACCAGCTCGCGCTCGAGATTCTTGACGCGCTGCGAGGCCGTCCAGCCCTGCCACACCGCCACGATGCTCACGGCGATCAGCACGCTGAGCAGGATCTTGGTGAAGTCGAGCCCCGCCGTGGGCACCGCAGCGGGCACCACCACGGGGGCGGGCGCGGTGGGCGGGGCGGCCTGGGGCGCGGAGGACGCGTCGGCGGAGGGGGCGGGGGTTTGCGGCTCGGTCACGGTGAAACGATTGTATCGAGCGCCTGCAGCGCGGCGACCACATCGGGCAGCGCGGGGCGGGTGCGTTCGACGCGGCCGAAGCCGGCGGCCTGCGCGGTCTCGGCGATGCGCGGGTGGGTGGCCAGGGCGATGGACGCGGGGCCCGGGGCGGGCCAGCCGTGCGCGCGTTGCAGCTCGATCAGGTGGCCGATGGCTTCGGAGCTGCTGAACAGCCACGCGTGTTGCGCCGGCTCGCGCAGCGCGGTCTCGCATTGCGCCAGCTGTTCGGCGTTGAACTGCGGCGCGCGGCGCTGGTAGGTGACGATGGTGTGCACGGTGGCGCCGCGGGCTTGCAGCTGCTGGGTGAGCCAGGGGCGGCCGCGCGCCTGCTCGTCGTCGCCGCCGCAGACCATCAGCACCTTGGCGCCGGCCCAGTCTTGCTCGAGGCCGCCCAACCGGGCCCAGAGGGTCTCGGAGTCGAACTGGGCGGCGTCGGGCGCCGGCGCCAGCACCTGGCTGGCCGGCACGCCCAGCTCGGCCAAGACGCTGCCGGTGCCCGGGCCGGGGGCGGCGGCTTGCGTGCGCGCCGGCCAAGTCGCGGCCACGTGATCGGGGCGCAGCGCGAAGAACCATTGCGCGGCGCTGGGGCTGACGAACACCGCCAGCCGGTCATCGGCAAGTGTGGTCCAGGCCTGGGTGACGGGCTCGGTGTGGCGCGGCGCCGCGATGTCGATCAGCGGCAGGGCGATGGCTTGATGCGCCGGCAGGGCTTCGCGCAACTGCGTGGCCCAGGCTTGGGCTTGCTGCTCAGGCCGCGTGACGAGTACCCGCATGCCTGCTCAGCGGCTGCCGTCCCGCGCGCCGGGGGCGGCGCCCGGGTTGGCCTCGCGTTCGGGCGGCGGCAGGGTGGCGAGGATGGCCTCGCCGCCTTGGCTGCGCAATTGCGTCGCGACGGCCAGGCCGAGCGCCTCGGCGCTGGCGGTGTCGGTCACGGCGGCGCGTTGCTCGGCGCGCAGCAGCTGGACGGCGGTGTCGGTGGGGTGGCCCAGCGCCGCGCGCATCACGAGTTGCTCGCCCTGCCAGGTGGCGAAGGCGGCCAGCGGCATGCTGCAGCTGCCACCCAGGGCGCGCGACACGGCGCGCTCGGCGTGCGCCGCGAGCCAGGTCGGGGTATGCAGCAGCGTGCCGAGCGCGGCGGCGAGTTCGACCTGGCTGGTGCGGATCTCGATGCCCAGCGCGCCCTGCCCGGCGGCGGGCAGCATCTGCTCGGGCTCGAACACGCTGCGGATGCGCTCGCCCAGGCCGAGGCGCTTGAGGCCGGCGGCGGCGAGCACGATGGCGTCGTACTGGCCGGCGTCGAGCTTGCCCAGGCGTGTGTCGAGGTTGCCGCGCAAGGGTTCGATGCGCAGATCGGGGCGCAGCGCGCGCAGCTGCACCACGCGGCGCAGGCTCGACGTGCCCACCACCGCGCCGTGCGGCAACTCGGCCAGGTTGGCGTAGCGCGGCGAGACGAAGGCGTCGCGCGGGTCTTCGCGTTCCATGATGGCGGCCAGCACGAAGCCGTCGGGCAGCTCCATCGGCACGTCTTTCAACGAGTGCACCGCCAGATGGGCGTGGCCGCCTTCGAGGGCGACCTCCAGCTCCTTGACGAACAGGCCCTTGCCGCCCACCTTGGAGAGCGCGCGGTCCAGGATCTGGTCGCCGCGCGTGGTCATGCCAAGCAGGTCGACGCGACGGTGGAAGCGGGTTTGCAGCAGGTCGCGAACGTGTTCGGCCTGCCACAAGGCCAGGCGGCTCTCGCGCGTGGCGATCACCCAGGGAGGCAGTGTGGAATCCAGCATGCGCGGGATGCTACACCGAGCCTGCCCGGGGGCGCGCTGCGCGAGGTCAGGCCGTGCCGAGATCGCGGCGGCGCTTTTGCGTGTAGTCGATGTAGCGCTGCAGGGCGCGCATGCTGCCGCCGTCGAGCCCGGTCATCTCGCAGCCCAGGCGCACGCCTTTCGAGCTGGGGTTGAGCGAGGTGATGTGGTGCACATGCAAGCCGATGTCGAGCTGGGTATCGGCGTCGAGGTCGACCAGGCAGCGGCCGATCTTCACGCCAGCGTCGATGGCGGGCACGTCTTGCGGCAGGAACAGCGCCAGCCCGGTCAGGCTGATGTCGAGCACGCGCAGCTCCAGCGGCATGTCGGGGATGGCCGGGTGGCGCAACTTGGCCGCGGGGGTGTGGGTGTGCAGCGGCTTGACGCGGAAGCACGAGCGCCGCTGGAAGCGGAACAGCTCGCGTGGATATTCCGCGTTGAGCGCGGCGCCATTGACGCCCCCGCGCACCAGCACCAGGCCCGCGAGGTCGAACTGCACCTTGATGCTGTCGAGGTAGCCGGCAGCCACGGCTTCGCCGGACTCCAGCAGCGCCGGCACTTGCGGGTCGGCGGGGTCGGCGCTGAAGCTCACGTGGCCGCGTTGCGGATCGGCCGTCCACATCAGCGTGGTGTACGACACGCCGCCCGGCGCGGAGAGCGTCACGAACGATCCGCCGTCGCACAGTTGCTTGAGGATGGCCTGGGTCTCGACGGGCGACGAGATGCGGTACTCGTCGAGGGACGGCGAGCTTTTGTAGTCACCGATGGGCATCGGTTGCGTGTTCATGATGGATCGACTCGTCTCGTGCAACGACGGGAACAAGGGGCGGGCGCTCAATCAATGCAGCGTGTTGCGCTCCTGGCCCGAGACCAGTCGGCTCAGGTCGCCCATCCAGGGCTCGGCCAGCGAGCGGATCTCGGCATCGTTGACCAGGATGCGCTGCATGATGCGGGTCTTGAGTTGCAGCTCCTCGGGGCCCAGCGCCTGCTGCTTGGCCGCGTGCTTGAGCTGCGAGATCAGCACGGCGCAAGCGCCTTCGAGCTTGACCACGGTGTCCCAGTCGCCGGTGCGGGCGGCATCCAGCATGTCTTGGCTGGCTTGTTCGATGGCTTCGTAATATCCCAGCAAGGTCTGCCCCAGTTCGTCTGCGTCTTGGGTTTCAACTTCAGTGAGGTTCATGCGACCACCTTTTGCATCGAGGGGACGGGAGCGGAGGCTTGTTCTTGTGCGCCGATGCTCACCCAGGCTTGGCGCAGGGGTTCGATCAGCTTGATGCACTCTTCGATGGCGGCGTCGTCATTGCGCAGATTAGCGCGAGTCAGGCGCACCGAAACGTAGAAATAGAGGTCGCTCAGGTTGGTTGCCAGGTCACCACCGGCTTCGGTGTTGAGGGCGCAACGCAGGCCTTCGTCGATGATGCGGACGGCGCGCGTCAGGGCGCGGCACTTCACGTCGATCTGGTTGGTGCGGATGGCGCCGCGAGCGAGGGCCATCGATTCGAGCAGCCCGTCGTAGAGCATGGTCACCAGATGGTGAGGGCTGGCGGCATCGACGCCGGTTTCGATGCCCACGCGCTGATACAGGCTGCTGAGGTTGGCCATGTGGCCCGGGGAGTTTTGGTAGACGGCAGGTGAGCGGTACATCTGTCAGCTTTCCAGTGTTGGGGTGTTTCCATCCTTATCGACCGGGCATTTCGCCAACTTGAGTTGGGGAAACGGCAATAAGCGACCGGTTAGCTCTTATTCCACGCGGTGATCATCTGGCTCACGTAGCTCGATTGGGTATTCAACTTGGCCATGGCCGTGTCCAGCGCGGTGTACTGGGCGCGAATGCGCTTTTCGTAGGCATCGACCTGGTCTTGCAACTGTTGCTGGCGCTTGTCGCTGTTGGTGATGCTCTTCTGGATGCCGCTGGTGCGGGTGGTCACGGCGCCGTTCACGCCGAGCAGGTTGTCGCTGTAGACGCGAAAGCGCTGCGCGAAGCCGTCGCTGGTCGAGGCGCCGTTGCTGCTATAGGTCATGAACATCTTCTTCACCTCGGTCGGGTTGCTGCCGAGCGCCGAGGTGAGCTTGGTGCTGTCCACCTTCACCGTGCCATCGGTCTGGATGGCCAGGCCGATGTCCGACATCCGCGTGTACACCGACGAGGCGCTCGACGAGCCGCCCATCACCGCGCGGATCTGGTTTTGCAGCGAGACGGCGGTGTTGTCGCCCTGCAGCGGACCGGCCGTCTTGGTGCCGGCGTCGTACTTGACGTCGGTGGCCAGCAGGCTTTGCAGCGCGTTGTAGGCCGTGACGAAGGTGTTGATCGACTTGCTGACGGCGTCGGTGTCTTGCTTCACGTTCACATCGACCGCCGATGTGAGCTTGCTCAGTTGGATGGTCAGCCCGTCGATCGCGGTCAGCGTGTTCGTGGTGCCGCTCACGGGCAGCCCGTTGATGGTGGCGGCCGAGTTGGCGGCAGCCTGGGTCTGCGTCATCGAGGCTACGCTTGACGAGGGGTCGTAGGCCAGGGCCGACAAGCCCGCCGCGTCGGTGTTGTTGCCGTCGCCGTCGTCCACGCCGACCGTGAAGCCGTTGGTCGCGCCCGTGGTGCCGCGCAGCACCAGTCGCGACCCCGAGGTGTCGGTGACCACCGAGGCCTTCACGTTGGGCGAGGCGGCGTTGATCTTGTCGCGGATGTCGTTGAGCGTATCGGTGGCGCTGATGGTCACGTCCACGGCGGCCGTGCCCGACTTGGCGGTGAACGTCGACTGGTCGCTGTTCCACGCGCCCACCTGGATGTGCAAGGTGCCCGCGCCCAGCGTGGCCGTGGCCGCGGTCTGCGGCGCCGAGGCCAGGGTCTGGGCGGCGGCGAGGGCCGTCACGCTGATCGAGTAGCTGCCCGCCACGGCCTTGGAGTCGGTGCTCACGTTCACGGCCGTGGTGTCGCTGGAGGTGGCGGTGGTGGCCGACCAGGTGCTGGGCAGCGTCAATTTCTGCGCGGCGTCATTCAGGTCGGACAACGCACTCTTGACCTTGCCCCATTCCGACAGCTGGGTCTGCAGCTTCGATTCGGCGGTCTTCAGCGTGGTGATGGGCTGGCTCTCGATAGCCACCAGCTTGGTGACGATCGATTCGACGTCCAATCCGCTGCCGACACCAGCCGAGCTGACGGTTCCGGTCCCGCTGACGCTGCTCATGGTGCGTACTCCTCAAGGCAAATCGACCGCGCGCCGCCGAACTGGCAGGGCGGGTCGACTGTTGTATCGGCGCCTGATGAAAAAACTTGAGGCAGGCGGCAACTTATCGGAGCAGCTGCAGCACTTGCTGGGGCAACTGGTTGGCCTGCGCCACCATCGCGTTGCCGGCCTGCTGCAGGATCTGCGCGCGTGACAAATTGGCGGTTTCGGCCGCGAAGTCGGCGTCCATGATCCGGCTGCGCGCGGCGGTCTGGTTCTCGGCCGAGATCTGCAGGTTCGAGATCACCGCGTCGAAGCGCGACTGCGTGGCGCCGAAGGTGGCGCGCGTGTTGTTGACCGTGTCCAGCGCGGTGTCGATGGCGGCGATTACGGTGGCGATCGACGCGCTGTTGGCCGTGCTGTCGATCTTGGAGCGGCCCAGGCCGGTGTTGTCCGTGCCCGCCACCGACGTGATCTGCGTGGCCACCGTCATGTCGGGGGTGGTGATATCGATCGTGTCGTTGCTGGTGGTGTTGGCGCCGACCTGGAAGGTCTGCGTGCCGGCCTCCGAGCCCAGGATGTGCTTGCCGTTGAAGGTGGTGCCACCCAGCACGCGCTGGATTTCCTTGGCCAGCTCGCCGAATTCCTTGTCCAGCGAATCCTTGTCGCTGTTGGAGTTGGTGGCGTTGGCCGACTGGATCGCCAGCTCGCGCATGCGCTGCAGCGAGTTGCCGACCTGGGCCAGCGCGCCTTCGGCGGTCTGCGCCAGCGAGATGCCGTCGTTGGCGTTGCGCACCGCGACGTTCATGCCGCGGATCTGCGCGTTCATGCGCTCGGCGATGGCCAGGCCGGCGGCATCGTCCTTGGCCGAGTTGACGCGCAGACCCGACGACAGACGCTGCATGGACACGGCCAGCGAAGTCTGCGATTGGTTCAGGTTGCGCTGCGCATTCAGCGAAACCAAGTTCGTGTTGATGATCTGGGGCATTTCGGCACTCCTCAAGGATCCCGTTGACGCCGGCACGTTTGCCGGTACTCGCAGGCCTACGGTTCAAAAACTGAAACCTGATATGGCATATTTTTCGGCAGGTTTTGGCGCGAGGATCGATTGATTAGCGGTTGGAAATACCTCCAAATCCAGGCAAGAAAAAAAGGTTCATCGAGGATTTCCGGGGAAGGCTGCGCGGATCTTGAGAAAGAAGTACTCCTCGTCGCGGTAGCCATAGGCCCGTCGTTTGATGACTTTG
>NZ_JAYSBZ010000067.1:0-17293 GCF_041915145.1 Aquabacterium sp.
ACCCCAGCATCCGCTCCAGCGCCAAGGTGAACGGCACCTGCATCATCGGCAGCGTCATCCACAGGCCGAGCAGGCCCACGCCCAGGGTGACCGGAAAGCCCACCGCGAAGATGTTGAGTTGCGAGGCGACGCGCGACATCACGCCCATCACCATGTTCACCAGCAGCAGCATGGCCATGATGGGCAGCGCGATCCACAGGCCGAGGCGGAAGATCTCGGTGCCCCATACCTGCGGCTGCACCGTGGCCAGGAAGGCCAGCGGCTCGGCGCTCACCGGAAAGGCCTGGAAGCTCTGCACCGCCGCCGCCGTGAGCAGCAGGTGGCCGTTGAGCACCACGAAGAGCCACGAGGCGATGGTGCCGTAGAAGCGACTCACCGCCGTCGACTGGCCGCCCGTGGTGGGATCGAAGAACGAAGCGAAGTTCAGGCCCATCTGCAGGCCGACCATTTCACCGGCGAACTCGATGGCGGCGAACACCACCCGCGCGGCAAAGCCCATGGTCAGGCCGATCAGCACCTGCTGCGCCACGGCGCCGGTCATGAGCGGCGAGTTGAGCGTGATGCCCGAGGTGTCGTGCAGGCTGGGTTGCGCGGCCAGCGTGATGAGCAGCGCCAAAGCCACCCGCACCCGGCGCGGCACGCTGCGCATCGACAACACCGGCGCCGAGGTGAACAGCCCCAGGATGCGCAGGAACGGCCACAGCAGCGGCGTGATCCACGCCACCACCTGGGCTTCGGTGAAGGTCAGCACATCAGCCCACCACGTTGGGAATGGACTGGATCACGCGCTGGATGTAATCGACCAGCGTCGTGATCATCCACGAGCCGGTGAGCGCCAGCGTGGCGAAGGCCGCCAGCAGCTTGGGCACGAAGGACAGCGTGGCTTCGTGGATCTGCGTGGCGGCCTGCAGGATGCTCACCACCAGGCCCACGGCCATCACGGTAAGCAGCAGCGGCGCGCACACGGTGATGAGCGTCATGAGGCCATCGCGGCCAATGCTGAGGACTTGTTGCGGATCCATCTCGGCGGTCTCTCGCTAGGTTGCGAAGCTGGCGGCCAGGGAGCCAAGCAGCAGGTTCCAGCCGTCGGCCAGCACGAACAGCATGAGCTTGAACGGCAGCGACACCAGCACCGGCGACAACATCATCATGCCCAGGCTCATCAGCACGCTGGAGACGATCATGTCGATCACCAGAAAGGGGATGAAGATCAGAAAGCCGATCTGAAAAGCGCTCTTGAGTTCGCTGGTCACGAAGGCCGGCACCAGCACGCGAAACGGCACGGTCTCGGGCTTTTGCGGGCCTTCGAGGCGGGCGAGCTTGACGAACAAGCCGAGGTCGGACTGGCGCGTCTGCTTGAGCATGAAGGCCCGCATCGGTCCCTGGCCACGCTCCAGCGCCTCATCAAAAGTGATCTGGTTGGTGGCGAAGGGCTTGTAGGCGTCGTTGTAGACCTTGTCGAGCGTCGGGCCCATCACGAACAGCGTGAGAAAGAGCGACAAGCCCACCACCACTTGGTTGGGCGGCGCAGCCTGCGTGCCCAGCGCCTGGCGCACGAGCGACAGCACGATCACGATGCGGGTGAAACCCGTCATCATCAGCATCACCGCCGGCAAGAAGCTCAGGACGGTGAAGAACAGCAGGGTCTGGATCGGCACCGAGTAGCTGGTGCCGCCCGGGCCTTGCGCGGTGAGCAGCGGCAGCGTGGCGGCCGGCGCCTGCTGGGCCCAGGCGCTGCTGGCCAGCAGCAGCGGCGCGCCCAGCAACAGGGCCCGGCGGGCCCGGCGAACGAGAGCGGTCGATGAGCTCATGCCTCGGGCCCACCCAGCTTCTTGCGCAGCAGCGCGGCAAACGGCCCGACCGGCGCGGCGTCAGCCGGCGCGGCTTGCGGCGGCAGGTTGTGCAGCAGGTTGATGCTGCCGGCGGTCACGCCGAGCACGAGCCAGGTGCGTGCTTCGCCCTGCCCCACTTCGACGGTGACCACGCGCTGGCCCGGGCCGAGCGCGAGCGACGCCACCGGCTTGACCGGCTGGCCCACGCCCGCGCCCAGCGCGGCACCCACGGGCGTGCGCTTGAGCCACCACAGCGACAGCGGTATCAGCGCCAATATCGCCAGGAACCACAGCACGGACAGGCCGACGGATGGCATCGCGGCTCCTGAATCAAGCGCCCTTGCTGAGGCGGCGCATGCGCTCGGACGGCGTGACGATGTCGGTCAGGCGGATGCCGAACTTGTCGTTCACCACCACCACCTCGCCCTGCGCGATCAGAAAGCCGTTGACCAGCACGTCCATCGGCTCGCCCGCCATCGCGTCCAGCTCCACCACCGAGCCCTGCGCGAGCTGCAGGATGTGCTTGATGGGGATGCGCGTGCGGCCGAGTTCCACCGTGAGTTGCACGGGGATGTCGAGGATCATGTTGATGTCGTTGCCCGGCGCGACGACCGTGCCCGGCGCGAACGACGTGAACGACGCGGGCGTCACGCTCTGCGCGGGCTCGGCCACTTCGCTGGCCGATTCGGCGGGCGCGGCAGCGGCCTGCTGCTCGAGCGCCGCCGCCCATTCCGCGGCCATCGCGTCTTGCTCGGCGCTGCCTTCGGTGGAGGTGTCATCGGACATGGTTTTCTCCTAACCAGCTCATGGACTGGTGATTCAACATTTGATCGATCTTGAGCGCGTACTTGCCGCTCGACGTGCCGTAGGTGCACTCGAACACGGGCACGCCGTCCACCTTGGCCTCGATGACCTGTTCGAGATCGAGCTCGATGAAATCGCCCGGCTTGAGCGCCAGCAGCTGCTCGACGGTGGCCTCGGTCTTGGCCAGCTCGGCCACCAGCTCCACCTCGGCCGACTGGATCTGCTGCGACAGCAACTTCACCCAGCGCCGGTCGGGCTCGGCCGAGTCGCCCTGGGTGGTCGAATACAGCACGTCGCGAATGGGCTCCAGCGTCGAGTACGGAATGCAGAAGTGCACCGTGCCGCTCGAATCGCCGATCTCCAGCGTGAACGACGTGGCGACCACGATCTCGCTCGGCGTGGCGATGTTGGCGAACTGCGGCTGCATCTCGGAGCGCTGGTATTCGAGCTCCACGGGGTAGATGCCCGTCCAGGCCTTCTTGTATTCCTCGATGATCACCTCGACCAGGCGCAGGATGATGCGCTGCTCGGTGGGC
The DNA here is from genome assembly GCF_041915145.1 of Aquabacterium sp. Lineage (GTDB taxonomy): Bacteria > Pseudomonadota > Gammaproteobacteria > Burkholderiales > Burkholderiaceae_C > Aquabacterium. The sequence continues at coordinate 3,173 of NZ_JAYSBZ010000067.1, forward strand.
GAGAAGTCGCGCCCTTCGATGCGGGTGTGGAACTTGCCCGCGCCACCGAACAGCGAGTCGATCACGGCGAACACCAGCGTGGGCTCGCACACGATCAGGCCCGAGCCGCGCAGCGGCCGCACCGTGACGATGTTGAAGTTGGTGGGCACCACGATCTCGCGCAGGAAGGCGCTGTACTTCTGCACCTTGATGCCGCTCACCGACACCTCGGGCGACTTGCGGATCAGGTTGAACAGCCCGATGCGGATGTTGCGGGCGAAGCGCTCGTTGATGATCTCGAGCGTGGGCATGCGCCCGCGCACGATGCGCTCCTGGCTCGCGAGGTTGTAGTCGCGTATGCCGTCGGCGGGCGCCTCTTCCTCCTCGAGCTTCTGGCTCTCGCCAGTGATGCCTTGCAAGAGGGCGTCAACTTCGTCTTGAGACAGGATCTGGTTCATCGGGCTTCCTTGCGATACGGCTCAGGGCAAGGCTTCACTGAATGATGAAGTTCGAGTAGTGAACGTGGGCAATGGGGTTTTCTTCGGCCTTCTTCTTTTTCTTCTTTTTCTTGGGCGCGTGCTCGTCGACGGCTTCTTCCTTGGGCGCAGACGTGTCTTCGACGTCCAGCCCCATGGCGCGCGCGGCGCCGACGCGGATCTCTTCGGCCATCTTTTCCTTGCCCTCGACCTCGAGCAGCTCTTCCGACGTCTTGTGCGACAGGATCAGCAGCACCGCGTTGCGGATGGCGGGCATGTAGCCCTTGAGCTCTTCGGCCACGTGGGCGTCGCCCACCTCCAGCGTCAGACCCACCTGCAGGTACTTGTCCTGATCCTTGTCGGCCAGGTTGACGGTGAACGGGTCGAGGGGCACGAAGGTCGGCGCCTTGTGGTCGCCCTTGCCGTGCTCGGGCTTGGCCTCGGCGACGGTTTCCTCGGTGGTATCGCCTCCGTCGGCCTCGGCGGCAGCCGCGGCGGCGGCCTTCTTCTTCATGTAGAACAGGGCCCCGCCAGCCAGCAGCGACACCAGGATCACCGCGGCCGCGATGATGATGATCAGCTTCTTGGGGCCCTTCTTGGGCGGTGCTTCAGCGGCGGGCGCTGCGGCGGCGCTGGACATGGTTCGATCTCCTTGGCGACCCGCGCCGCCCCGGCCGATGCCGGGCACGGGCTTGCGAGCCTGTTGGGAGAATTATTTGGGCCGCGCCCCCCGGCGAAAAGCAGGATAAGGGCGGCGAACCCGGGCGTATTCCACAGCCTCGCGCCGACTCGCCCGTGCGGGCCCGGCCGATCAGGCGTAGAGGTCGAGCCGGCCTTCGGGGCGACGCAGCCAGTTGGCGACGGCGCCCGAGACGTCCTGCACCGCGCCCTCGCCGGATACGCCCGCCACCGACGCCACCGACGCCCTGCCCTCGCCGCCTGGTTGCCGTGCCTGCTCTTGTCGAGCCTGCGCGAACTCTTGCGACACCCCGCCGCCGCTGAGCGTGAGCCCTGCGTCGTGCAGCGCGCTGGCCAGCGCGGGCATGCTGTCTTGCAGCGCCTGGCGCGTGGCCCCCGACGCGGCGGCAAAGTCCACCTGGGCCTGGTTGCCGTCCAGCGAGATGCGGACGGCGATGGGCCCCATTTCGACCGGGTTGAGATTCAGCCGCGCCTCGTGGACGCTGCCCGCTGCTGCTTCGAGCGCGGCCTTGCTCACCAGCACCTGCACCTGATCGGCCAGCTCGCCCGCGAAGGCCGGCGAGCCGACTGGGGCCGCGACCGTGGGCGCGTCGTGTCCGTGCACGGTGGCCGCGCCGGCGAGCCCGCCCAGCGCCGCGAGTTGCGCGGTGGCATCCAGTTTCTGTTCGCCCCCGGTGGCGCGCACGGCCTCGGCCAAGCTCGCCGTTTGTTGACTCGCCCCTGGCAGGGCAGCGCCGTCTGCCGCCTGGCCCAGCATGTGCACCGCCGCCAGACCCAGCGCCGGCGCGTTGCCGGCCTCTGCCGCGCGGCCCGCGCCCGCCAGCACGCCGGCAAAGTCGCCCGCTGTCTCGTTCTTGGCCCCGGGCTTGCCTGGGCGGGCCTCGGCAGGCAGCGCGGCAGCCTGCTCGTCAACCGCCTGCAACGCCGCCTCGCCCCCCTGCCCCGCAGCCGCATGCGCCGCGCCATGGGCCTGGGCGCCTGGCGCGGCCTGGGCGGCTTGCCCGCCACCCTGCAAGGCCGCCAGCCAGGCTGCCAGCGGGTCGGTCGCGCTGGTTGCGTCGGGTTTGCCATGGGCCTCGTCGGCCGAGGCGTCGGCTGTCGCGGGGTCGTCCGTCGCTGCGGCGCGGCGCTTGGCCGCATCGTCACCGTCGGCCGATTTGCTGCTTTCCTTGCGCGCGGCGGTCTGGTCTGACGACTTGACGGGCGCCTTCTCGGGGGTCTTGTCGGCCGACTTCGCCGCCGGCCGACTGCTGGCTTGCTCGACCGGCTTGCCGGCCTGATCCCCATTCGGTCTGGCCGCCGCAGCCGTTGGTGACGGCTCGGGTGAGCGCACGCGCTCCACCGACCGCTCGGCCACGCGGTCGGGCGTGGGCGCCGCGGCCTGCAAGCGGCTGGCGCCGTCGGCATCGACTTGCCGCTGCAGCAGCGCGGCAAAAGGCGATGCCGAGGCGCTGGCCGCGTTGCCGTCTGCCGCATGGTTGCCGGCAGAAGCGGCGTTCAGCGACGAAGCCATCGACGTGGCGTTGCTGCGAATGCTCGTCATGCCAACCTCCGCTCAATTCAAGGTGTGTTCAAAATCGGTGTGGCCGGGCGCATCGAGCGCGCCGGGTTGCGAGCTGCCGAAGGCGCCGAAGCTCGCCAAACCGCCGGCTGACCGCCCTCGTTGCGGCATGCGCGCGGCCTGCTCGTCGGTGGCCTTTTGCTCGCGGCGGCTTTCCGCCAGGCTTTGCTCGCGACGGCGACGATCGATCAGCTGGCTCACGGCGGCCACGCGCTGCTCGCGCGCCTGCAGCACCATGCGGGCCGCTTCGAGCGAGTTGCGGGTGCGCTCGATGGCGATGTCCTGCTCGGCAATCGCCTGCCCGAGTCGGCTCATGAATTCTTGATAGCAGCGCATGATCTCGACGCTGCTGCCGCTTTGAAACTGCGTTTGCCAGCGCGCGGCGTAGTCGCCCCGCCAGGCGCGCAGCGAGTCGCCCTGGTCTTGCGCGGCTTGCGCGGCCTGGCGCAGGCGCTCGTGCCGGGTGACGGCTTCGTCGCGTTCACGCTCGGCTACTTCGAGCAAGGAAATCAGCGGCTTGAGTGCGGACATCTCAATGCTCCTCAAACGGATACCAGGTGACGCAGCCGCTGCACGCTGTCGGGCAGGGTCGCGGGGACATGCATGTCTTGCTGCAACAAGGCGAGCATCTGCGGGTGCAGGCGCACGGCCAGGTCGAGCTCGGGGTCGTGGCCCGGCGCGTAGGCACCGAGCTGGATCAGGTCGCGCGCCTTCTGGTAGCGCGACCAGAGTTGGCGCAGGCGGCGCGCCGCGTCGATGTGCTCGGGCGCGGCCACGTTGTGCATCACGCGCGAGGCCGATCGCTCGATATCGATGGCCGGGAAGTGGCCGCTCTCGGCCAACTCGCGCGACAGCACGATGTGGCCGTCGAGGATGGCGCGCGCGGCGTCGGCAATCGGGTCTTGCTGGTCGTCGCCCTCGCTGAGCACGGTGTAGAACGCGGTGATCGAGCCGTGGCCGTTGAGGCCGTTGCCGCTGCGCTCCACCAGCTGCGGCAGCTTGGCGAAGCAGCTCGGCGGGTAGCCCTTGGTGGCCGGCGGCTCGCCGATGGCCAGGGCGATCTCGCGCTGCGCCATGGCGTAGCGGGTCAGCGAGTCCATCAGCAGCAGCACGTGCAGCCCCTGGTCGCGGAAGTGCTCGGCCACGGCGGTGGCGTAGGTGGCGCCCTGCATGCGAACCAGCGGCGGCGCGTCGGCCGGCGCGGCCACCACCACCGAGCGGGCGCGGCCGTCTTCGCCGAGGATGTCCTCGATGAATTCCTTCACTTCGCGGCCCCGCTCGCCGATCAGGCCCACCACGATCACGTCGGCCTGGGTGTAGCGGGCCATCATGCCCAGCAGCACCGATTTGCCGACGCCGGAGCCGGCGAACAGGCCGATGCGCTGGCCGCGCCCCACGGTGAGCATGGTGTTGATGGCGCACACGCCGGTGTCGAGCGGCAGGCGCACCGGGTCGCGTTCCATCGCGTTGATGGGGCGACGCACCAGCGGCTCGCTGCGCACGCCGAGGATGGGGCCCAGGCGGTCGAGCGGTTCGCCGTCGGCGCTCACCACGCGGCCCAGCAGGCCGTCGCCGATCGGCAGGTGGCGCGTGCGGTCTTCGCTGCGGCGCCACGGGTGGTTGGGGCGCCCGAGCAGCGGCGGGTTGATCGGCAGGGTGCGCGGCACCACGCGGGCGCCGCTGGCCAGGCCGTGCACTTCGCCGGTGGGCATGAGGTAGGCGCGGTCGCCGGCAAAGCCCACCACTTCAGCCACCACGGGCGGCTGCGGGTCGAGCGGGTTGTTCATGCTGATCTCGCAGACGGCACCCACGGGCAGGCGCAGGCCGGCGGCTTCGAGCACCAGCCCAGCCACGCGAATCAGCTTGCCTTGCGATTCGAGCTCGACCGGCGCGGCGGCGCAGGCGTCGAGGTCGTTCAAGAATTTGTTCCAGCGGCCCAGGCCGGGGTCTTGTTGCATGGCGGCGTTCATGAGCGGCCTCCGGTGTGATCGTCGCGCAGGCCATCGCGCTCGCGCGGCCACTCGTCTTCGCTGCCCAGCAGGGCGGCCACGCGCTTCCAGCGGGCCTCCACGCTCGCATCGACGATGGCGATGTCCGACTCGACCACGCAGCCCCCGCGGGTGATGTTGGGGTCGATCAGCAGCTTGCCGCCGCGGGCGTGCAGCGACTCTTTCAGCGTGTGCGCCACCACGGCGTGATCGTCGGGGTGCAGGCGCACGCAGATCTGGCGTGCCGAGGTGAGCAAGGCGGCCAGCGCCTCCTCGGCCACCGACACGATCAGCTCAGGGCGCGTCGAGATCTCCGAGCGCACCACCTGGCGCGCGAGTTCCAGCGCCACGCCGGCCAGGCGGCCCGACAGCTGCTGCTCCAGCGATTCGAGCCGCTCCTGATACGAATCCGAAATGCCTTGGAACTGGCCGGACAGCTGGCTCATCAACTGCGCCGAGAAGGTCTGCTTGAAGTTCTCGAGCGCGGCCAGGCCGTCGCGGTAGCCGTCTTGGTAGCCACTTTGGCGCGCGGCCTTGAGCTCTTCGACCGGATCGGGCTTGGGTGGCTCGGGCGCCTTGGCGGCGCGCTGCGGCGGCACGCCCGCGGTCTTGCGCTCGGCGCTGGCCGGTGCGGGCTCGCCGAACGCATCGGGGCTCCAGGCGGCGAACGAGCCCAGCTCCTCGCGCGGAATGAAGCGGGCATACAGATTGGCCGTCGAGGCCGCGCCATTGCCGGGCGGCGGCGGCGGGGCGTCGTTGACGGGCTGCACGGGCGGGCGCTTAGACGAACTCATCGTCGCCTCCGCTGGCTAGCACGATCTGGCCTTCGTCGGCGAGACGGCGCACGATCTTGAGCATTTCCTTCTGCTCGGACTCGACTTCGGACAGCCGCACCGGGCCGCGCGCCTCGAGGTCTTCGCGCAGCGTTTCGGCCGCGCGCGTGGACATGTTCTTGAAGATCTTCTCGCGCAGCTCGGGCGTGGCGCCCTTGAGCGCGATGATGAGCGACTCGGACTGCACTTCCTTGAGCAGCGACTGGATGCCCTTGTCGTCGAGCTTGTTCAGGTCGTCGAACGTGAACATGTTGTCCATGATCTTCTGGGCCAGATCGCCGTCGGCTTCGCGGATGTAGTCGAGCACCGAGGTCTCGACGCTGGTGCCCATCAGGTTGATGATCTCGGCCGCCGTCTTCACGCCGCCCATCGAGGCCTTCTTGAGCTTGTCGCCGCCGGCCAGCACCTTGCTCATCACTTCGTTCAAGTCTTTCAACGCCGTGGGCTGGATGCCGTCGAGCGTGGCGATGCGAATCAGCACTTCGTTGCGATGGCGCTCGCTGAAGCACTTGAGCACGCCCGACGATTGATCGAAGTCGAGGTGCACCAGGATGGCCGCGACGATCTGCGGGTGTTCGTTGCGCAGCAGCTCGGCCACCGAGCTCGGGTCCATCCACTTCAGGCTCTCGATGCCCGACACATCGCTGCCCTGCAAGATGCGGTCGATCAGCAGATTGGCCTTGTCGTCGCCCAGCGCCTTGCGCAGCACCGACTTGACGTACTCGTTGGTGTCGGCCACCAGCATGCTCTGGTCACCGGCGTCGGCCGTGAAGCGCGTGAGCACGGTCTCGACGCGTTCGCGCGGCACCACCTTGAGCTTGGCGATGGTTTCACCCAGGCGCTGCACTTCCTTCGGCCCCAGGTGACGAAACACCTCGGCGGCCTGCTCTTCGCCGAGCGACATCAAGAAGATGGCGGCGTCTTCCAGGCCTTCGTCATCCATGATGAGCCCCCGGTTGAGTCATGACGCAGGCGTGATCACGCATCTTTGGCCACCCAGTTGCGAACGATGTTGGCCACGGCGGCCGGGTTCTCGGCGGCCAGGCGGCGGGCGTCTTCGAGCCGCAGGTCGGCCACCGGCGCCTCGAGCGCGGGCATGCCGCCTTCGCCCACGGCGGGCAGGGCTTCGTCGTCGGCCACCACGGCGTCCAGCTTGGGCTTGGCATCCTGGGCGGCCTGGATGGCCGGGCGGATGGCGCCATACACCACGATCAGCGCCAGCACCACGAGCGCCAGCGGCACGGCGGCCGTGCGCAACAGGTCTTGCAGCCAAGGTTGCTTCCAGATCGGGGTGTTGTCTTCCTCGATCTTGGTGGTCTTGAACGGTGCATTGATCACCCGCACCGAATCGCCGCGATCCTGGCTGAAGCCGATGCTCTCGCGCACCAGCGCGGTCAGCTTGTCGAGCTCTTCTTGCGGCAGCGGGGTGGTGGTGGTCTTGCCCTTGGCGTCGGTCACGGTGCGGTGGTTCACCACCACGGCGGCGTTGAGGCGCTTGACGTTGCCGGTGGCGTTGCGCGTCACGCGCACGGTCTTGTCGACCTCGTAGTTGGTGACGGCCTCGCGGTGGCTGTTGGCGCCCGACAAGCCGCCGCCTTGCGCGGTTTGCAGCGGCGCCGACGCGCCATTGATGGGCGCCGTGGCCGGCACCGGCGGCTGGTTCGACGCCGCGCCCGGGATGCCGCTGGGCTGCGCGCTGCTCGGGCCGTTCGACTCGTTGGTCTGCATGCTGCGCACGCTGGCCGGCTCCTTGCCCTGGTTGGGCTTGTACTCTTCGGCGGTCGATTCGACCTGCGAGAAGTCCACCTCGGCCGTGACCTGCGCGCGCAGGTTGTCGCGGCCCACCACGGGCTCGAGGATGTCGAGGATGCGCTTGGTGTAGTTGGTTTCGAGCTGGTTCACATACTGCAGCTGCTGCGCGTCCAGGCCCTGCTGGTTCGAGCCATCGGGGTTGTCGGACAGCAGCGCGCCGGTCTGATCGACCACGCTCACGGCCTTGGGCGACATCTCCGGCACGCTCGACGACACGAGGTGGACGATGCCGGCGAGCTGCGCGCGATCGAGCGTGCGGCCGGCGTTGAGCGTCACCAGCACCGAGGCCGAGGGCTTTTGCTGCTCGCGGAAGAAGCCGTTCTGGTTGGGCAGCGCCAGATGCACGCGAGCGCTTTGCACGGCCGACATCGACTCGATCGTGCGGGTCAGCTCGCCTTCGAGCCCGCGCTGAAAGTTCAACCGCTCTTGAAACTGCGTCACGCCGAAGCGCTGGTTCTCCATCGCCTCGAAACCCACCACCGAGCCCTTGGGCAGTCCGGCCGAGGCCAGCTTCAGGCGCACATCGTGCACCTTGTCGGCCGGCACCAGGATGGCGTTGCCACCGTCGGCGTGCTTGTAGGGCACGTTCATCTGCGACAGCTGCGCAATGATGGCGCCGCCGTCCTTGTCCGACAGATTGGCGTACAGCACCTTGTAGTCGGCCTGCTGCGACCACATCACCATCGCGATGATGATGGCGATGATCGCGGCCACGCCGCCACCGAGCGCCAGCTTGCGCTGCAGCGGCAAGGCCATCAGGCGCTGCACGAAGCCTTCGGGCACCGGCTGGATCAGCGTCGGTGTGCCGGGCATGTTTTGAGGGCGGGCGGCAGTGACTTCCATGTGTGACCAATTGAGCGAACTGTCACGTCAAGCCTGCAGACAGTGCAGGTCGTACGCGCAGATCGCGATGGAAGTCATTATTCGGAAGCCCCCATCAGAAAGCGCCCCGAACAGCCGCACAAATCGGGCTCAGTTCACCACTTCGGATGCCCACCCGCGCGATAGGATTTCGGCATGGTTGAAGCAGGTCTTGAGCCCTTTTCGGGCCCGCTCCAACCCCGCAGACGCGACGACTGCCAACTTCGTCACACACCCGACACGGAGGGCCGTCATGGACCTCAAACTGCAACCCTTCGACTTCGCCCAGGCTGCGGCCCGCGCCGGCATGCCGCAGGTTGCCGCCAAGGTGCAGGCCCAGACGCAGGCCGCCAACCCGGCGAGCTTCCAGTCGGCCTTCACCAGCGCGCTGCGCTCGGTGAGCCAGTCGCAACTGCAGGCCGAGCAACTGCAGCAGCAGGTGGCGCTAGGCAACCCCTCGGTCAGCCTGGAGCAGACCATGGTCGCCATGCAGAAGGCCCAGATCGGCTTTCAAGGCGCGGTGCAGGTACGCAACCGCCTCGTGCAGGCCTACACCGACATCATGAACATGCAGGTCTGAGCGCGCCGCGCCTCAGCCCGAAGGCGGCTCAGTTGGCGTCGCCCGACTTCAGCCGCTTCACCACGGCGGGCGGCAACGCCAGCTTGGCCGCCGTCAGCAGCGTCTGCTTGCACACATACCCATCGCGCAGACTCAGCCACAACAGCTCGCGGGCGCGAGCGCGGTCCACTTCCGACAAGCTATAGGCCGCATCGCAGCGCCAGCTGGCCTGGCGACGGCGCAGCGCCTTCTGGTTGGCCTGGAAGTAGGCCGCGTCCAGCCCCTTGATCCGCTCGATCACCTCACAGATGTCGAGCGCCGACTGCACCGTGTTGCGCCAGTTGGAGATCTGCCCCGGCGAGAGCCGATACTTCAACAGCGGCGCGTCGAGGTAGCCGAACTCGCCTTGCCGGCTGGCACGCAGCAGCCAGTCGAAATCGCAGTGAATGCGGATGGCCGGGTCGAAGCGCCCGGTGCGCGCCCACAGCTCGCGCTTCATCATGATGGTCGGCGGATGCACGAAGTTGCCCAGCGCCAGCGTGTTGAAGACGCGGCCCTGATACGTGTTGAAGCGCACGCCGCCCTCGGCCGGCTGCCCGCCCAGATCGGACGCGCCCGCGCGCGGCAGCACGATGCTGCCTTGCTGCCCAAACAGCCCCGCCAGCCCGCCGGGCGTGTTGCGAATCGCCGCGTAGTAATGGGCCGCGTGCGACGCGCTCACCACGCCGGTGTCGCGAAACGCGCTGAAGTCGGTGCTGCACAACAGCATCTCGGGCCGCTGCCGCATGAACGCCACCTGCCACTCGATGCGCTGCGGCTCGCAGATATCGTCGTGATCGAACCAGGCGATGTAGTCGCCCCGCACCGCCTCCATGCAGGCATTGCGCGCCTCGGCGATGCCCCGGTTGGGCTGCACGATCAGCCGGATACGGTCGCCATAGCGCTCGCGCAGCAAATCGGGCGTGCCGTCCTTCGAGCCGTCATCGACGATCACGACCTCCAGGTTCGGGTAGGTCTGCGCCAGCACACTGTCCACCGCCTGCAAGACCGGCTCGCCGGAGTTGTAGGTGGACATGAAGAGGCTGACGAGGGGGCGAGATGCGGAGGGCGGCTGAGACATGGCTGACAAGAGAAAAGACCCGACACCCCTTTATCGGAGGGATAACCCGAAGCTTGACAAATCCCTCTTGCGGGGTGGTTATGCCGGCTTTCAAAGAAGCAAAAGTGAAATGCCGATCGACGATCGATAGTGAATGTTGACTCGTCATATGCCGGCCTGAAAAATAAAAAGCCCGACCAACAGCAAGCTATTGGTCGGGCGGGTACGAATCTTTCGATTCTTATTGCAGCAACGGCTCTCACCCCGGATAACTACAACGGGCGGGATGATAAGGGAGGTTTTCATGGCGGACAAGCCGGTTCTTGGGCCTTTGGTTTTTGGCTTCGATATCGGGATTGCGTCGGTTGGGTGGGCTGTGCTCGCCGAGAACCGCATCGTTGATTTGGGCGTGCGCGCCTTCGACAAGGCTGAGACCGCCGACAAGGGCGAGTCGCTCAACCTGCAGCGACGCACCGCACGCTTGCTGCGTCGCCGGCTTTGGCGTCGGGCATGGCGTTTGACCAAGCTGGCGCGATTGCTCAAGCGCGAAGGCTTGATAGACAGCGCGGACTTCTTCAAGACGCAACCACCCAAGAAGTCCGAGAACGAAGCACCCAACCCTTGGACGCTGCGCGTGGCCGGTCTGGACCGCAAGCTGGAACCGCAGGAATGGGCGCGGGTGATTTACCACCTTTGCAAACATCGCGGCTTTCATTGGGTCAGCAAAGCCGAAGAACGGCAAGCGGAAGAAGGCGATGCGAAGAGCGAAGGCGGCAGAGTCAAGAAAGGCTTGGCGCATACAAAGGCATTGATGGAGCAGCACCACTACCGCACAGCGGCAGAGATGGTGCTGAAAGAATTCCCTGACGCGCAGCGCAATAAACAGGGCAGTTACGACAAAGCCCTATCGCGTGTGCTGCTAGATGAAGAACTGGCCAAGCTGTTCGCGGCGCAGCGCGGCTTTGGCAACCCGCATGCGACAGCGCAGCTCGAAGCTGCGATTCGCGGCGCGAACGGAGAGCGCGGTGGATTGTTCTGGGAGCAAAAGCCCATGCAGTCCGTTCTGCACATGCTGGGCAAATGCACGTTCGAGCCAAACGAGTACCGCGCGCCCAAGGCCAGCTTCACGGCGGAGCGGCATGTCTGGTTGACGCGTCTGCTCAATCTCAAGATCAATGTCGATGGCGCGATACGGCCACTCAATGAGGATGAGCGCAAAGCGGCCTTGCTGCTTCCCTACGAAAGCGAAAAGTTCGCCTACAAGAGTCTGCGCAAGGCGTTGGTCGGACAAGGGCTGCTGCCCGACAGCTTTCGCTTCAATGGCCTCGCCTACCCAAGCAAGAACGACGAGAAGGCCAAGAACCCGGAAGATGAAGTGCTAGTCAAGCTCCCTGCCTGGCACGAGCTGCGCAAGGCATTCAAGAAAGCAGGGCTGGATCGTGAATGGCAGCAAATCTCCGTCGCTGCACTCGATGGCAAGCCCGAGGCGCTCGATGAGATTGCAGAGACTCTGAGCATCTACAAGAGCGACGAAGACATCCTGCCGCGCTTGCGGGCACTGGATTTGCCCGGCGGCGAGAAAGCAGTCGATGCACTGATGGGCATTCGCTTCGACAAGTTTCACGCGCTCTCGCTCAAGGCGCTGCGCAAAATCGTTCCGCTCATGGAACGAGGCCTGCGCTATGACGAAGCCGTGGCGCAGATCCCCGAATACGGCCACCACAGCCAGCGGCACGTAGTTGGAGCGGGCGGGAACACATTCCTGCCATCGTTCTATCAAGGCCGCGACGAACGCGGCAGCATGAAGTTTCGCGAAGACCTGGATGTGCCGCGCAACCCCGTGGTGCTGCGCGCGTTGAACCAAGCTCGCAAGGTGATGAATGCGCTCGTCAAGGAATACGGCTCGCCGGCTTCCGTGCATATCGAGATGGCGCGGGATTTGTCGCGTCCGCTGGACGAACGCCGAGACATCGAGAAGCTGCAAAAGGAGTACCGTGAACGCAATGACAAAGCCCGCAACAATTTCGAGGCGTGCTTCCATCGCAAACCGAAGGGAGCTGAACTTGAGAAATGGCTGCTTTATCACGAGCAGTGCTGCAAATGCGCCTATTCGCTGGACGCACTCGATCTCGATCGGGTCATCAACGACCCCAGCTATGTCCAGATCGACCACGCCCTGCCCTATTCCCGCAGCTACGACGACAGCAAGAACAACAAGGTGCTGGTGCTGACGCGCGAGAACCAGAACAAGGGCAACCGCACGGCCTACGAATACCTCACCAGCTTCGCGGGCGGCGAGGAAGGCGAGCGCTGGCGCAACTACAAGGCCTGGGTGGACGGCAACAAGTCTTACCGGCAGGCCAAGCGCAACCGCCTGCTGCGCAAGAATTACGGCGCGGAAGAAGCGCAGGGCTTCAAAGACCGCAACCTCAACGACACGCGCTACATCTGCAAGTTCTTCAAGAACTATGTGGAGCAATACCTGCAACTGGCTGAGGGCAGCGAATCACGGCGCTGCGTGGTGCTCAATGGGCAACTCACATCCTTTTTGCGGGCTCGTTGGGGCCTGCTGAAAATCCGCGAGGAAAGCGACCGCCATCATGCGCTGGATGCCGCGGTGGTAGCTGCTTGCAGTCATGCCATGGTCAAGCGCTTGTCTGACCATGCGCGACTCAAGGAACTGGAATTTCTGCGCGAGGGCTTCCCCGACCCGGAGACGGGCGTAATCCTCAACCCAGAAGCGCATCAACGATTAACGGAGCGCTTCCCTGAGCCGTGGCCCCACTTCCGACATGAACTGGAATCGCGCCTCAAGACAGATTCCGTCGATGAACTGCGGACGGAGATAGCGCGGCTAGGCACCTACTCGACCGAGGCCCTGAACGCACTCAAACCCTTGTTCGTTTCGCGCGCACCGCAGCGGCGCAATGGCGGCGCGGCACATAAGGAAACGATTTATGCGCAACCTGAACGGCTCAAGAAGGAAGGCAGCGTCACGCAGAAGGTAGCCTTATCCAGATTGACCTTGAAGGACTTGGACAATCTGGCCGACCCGCACCGCAATGAAAAACTGTATGCGGCCATCCGCAAGCGACTGGAAGAACATAGCGGCAAGGGTGACAAGGCCTTCCCCGCCGACAACCCACTACGCAAGCCGGACAAGGAAGACAAGCCCACCGGCCCCATCGTGCGCTCTGTCACGCTGGTCATCGACAAGATGAGCGGCATCCCGATTCGGGGCGGCGTTGCGAAGAATGATTCGATGATGCGAGTAGATGTGTTCAACACGGGCGGCAAGTTTCATCTTGTGCCGGTTTATGTTCATCACAGAGTGAAGGGCTTGCCGGATCGGGCGATTGTGGCGTTCAAGGATGAGAACGAATGGACGCAAGTCAACGACGATGAGTTTCTTTTTTCTCTTCATCCGAATGACTTAACACGCGTCACGCTCAAGAACGAATTGCACCTTGGCTATTACGCTGGATGCGACCGCTCCACAGGCGCATTGAATCTCTGGGCGCAGGACAGAAACAAGAGCATTGGCAAAGACGGCCTTATTCGTGTTGGTGTGAAAACAGCCCTCAAGGTCGAGAAGTTCAATATCGATGTTCTCGGCAACATCTACCCTGCCCCGAGAGAGACCCGCCGTGGTTTGGCGTAGCGTCATCATCAGCCAGCCGGCTAAGCTCAAGCGTGAGAACTTCGCGCTGGTGGTCGAGCAGGAACAGTCCGCTCGCGTTCCGTTCGAGGACATCGCCGTCATCGTGCTGAACAACCGCGAAATCACGATCACGCACCCCGTGCTGTCGGCGTGCGCCGAATACGGCATTGGGCTCTATGCAACGGGCGACAACCATCAGCCCAGCGGCGTATTCCTGCCCTTTCAAAGCCACAGCCGATCGACCCGCATGCTGCGCTTGCAGCTTGATCTGGACAAGCCCACCGGCAAACGCGCCTGGATGACCATCGTTCAAGCCAAGATCGGCAACCAAGCCTTGTGCATGAAGATGCTTCACGCAGGAGACCACGAACGACTGGAGTCCTACGCGCGCCGCGTTCGATCTGGCGACACCGGCAATATGGAAGCGCAAGCCAGCGCTTATTACTTTCCGAAAGTCATGGGGCGCAGCTTCAGCCGCTCGCAAGAAGGCTGGGCCAACGCAGCACTTGATTACGGATACGCCGTCATGCGCGGCGCCTGCGCTCGCGCGTTGGTTGCGCATGGGCTGTTGCCAACAATCGGCCTGTTTCACA
>NZ_JAYSBZ010000068.1:0-16666 GCF_041915145.1 Aquabacterium sp.
GCCTGTCGCGCCGGTCGTGGCGCCGGTGGCCGCTCCGGCGGCGCCCGTGGCGGCAGCGCCTGCGGCACCGGCCGTCGAGGAGGCACCCGCTGCGCCCGCGCCGGTGCCGCGTCTGGTGGCGTCGAGCGCGCTGCGGTATCTCGACCCGCTCAAGCCGGTCTATCCGCGCGCCTCCACCGAGTTGTGCGAAACCGGCATCGTCACGCTCAACATCCTCGTCAACGAATGGGGCGTGCCGGTCGAGGTGGTGGTCGAAAAGTCATCCGGCTACTCGCGCCTCGACCAGTCCGCCCTCACGGCCATGCGTGCCGCCCGTTTCAAACCCTACGTCGAAGCGGGGCAGCCGCGCCCGATTCGCGCGCACCCCACGATCAATTTCCAGTTGGATTGCTGAACCATGACCGACCTTGCCGTCACCCCTTTGGCCGCTGCCGCAGCGGCTTCCACCCCGGCCGCTCCGGCGCTGGGCTTTGCGCACTTCCTGGGCCAGACCGACGCGGTCGGCCACACCCTGCTCGGCATCCTGGTGCTGATGTCGCTCGTCTCGTGGGTGCTGATCGTCACCAAGGGCGTGGCGATGTTCACGCGACAACGCCGCAGCCGCGCCTTTCTGAGTCTGTTCTGGAACGCCCGCTCGCTCGAAGCCGTGCAAGACGAGATCAGCACCCACGGCGCGCCAGATCCGTTCTCGCACCTCACCGCCCACGCCATGCGGGCCCGCGCCCACCACGCCAAATACGGCGCGGCACGGCTCGAAGAAGCCGGCAGCGAGCAGGACTTCTTGACGCGCACCATCAAGAAGGTGCTCGACGAGGCCACGCTCGAGCTCGAAAGCGGCTTGGCGGTGCTCGCCACCATCGGCGCCACCGCGCCCTTCGTCGGCCTGTTCGGCACGGTCTGGGGCGTGTACCACGCGCTGCTGGCCATCGGGCAGAGCGGCTCCAGCTCGCTCGACCAGATCGCCGGCCCGGTGGGCGAGGCGCTCATCATGACCGGCATCGGCCTGGCGGTCGCCATCCCCGCGGTGATGGGCTACAACTGGCTCACGCGCAGCAACCGCGTCATGGCCGCCAAGCTCGATGCCTTCGCCTTCGAGCTGTTCACCTTCCTGTCCACCGGCCATTCGCTCAAGGGCGGCGCGGTCGATGGTCGCGACGAGCCGCCGCGCAACGTCCGTTCGCTGCAAGCCAAGGGCCCGTCGGCCTGATCGTCGAGAGGACTGCAACATGGCCTTCGCCAGCTTCGACCAGAAAAACGCCAGCGCCCCGATGGCCGAGATCAACATGGTCCCGCTCATCGACGTGATGCTGGTGCTGCTCGTCATCTTCATGGTGACGGCGCCGCTGCTCACCCACGCCGTCAAGCTCGACCTGCCGCGCGCCACCTCGCAAGTCAGCCCGCCCAAGCCCGACGCCATCGAGTTCTCGATCGACGCCTCGGGGGCGCGCTTCTGGGGCAAAGAGGCTTTGACCCGCGAGCAGGCGGCCGACCGCTTCCGCGTCGAGGCGCTCAAGCAGCCGCAACCCGAGCTGCACCTGCGCGTCGACCAGGCCACCGCCTACCGCGCGGTGGCCGAGACGATGGCCGACGCATCCAAGGCCGGCTTGGCCAAGGTGGGGTTCGTGACGGAGCCGGACCGGAAGTAGTCGCGCTCAGGCGGCGGTTTTTTGTGACGAAATCCACCGCATCTTCGCCCTCTGATGAGGGATTCCCCTGAATTGTTGCAATGTGTGTAATCGCCCGTGAGTTTTTATTTCTGAACTCTTAAGGGAGATTTCATGCAGTTCTCGTTCCTCAAAGGCGCCTTGGCGGCTGCCTCGATGTTGGTGGTCACTTCCGCGTTTGCAGCGGCCTCATCTACAGCTTCGCTGACCAACCTGCATTTTCAACTGGTCGATTTGACTCCGGATGACGGCATTGCACCAAGCTTCCAACTGCTGTCTACCGCGTCCTACAACGGCTACAGCGCGCCGGACAGGATTTCCGGCCAGGTGCAAAACAACGCCGGCCCGTATTCCACCGTCAATTACCAGATCGTTGACCTGACGCCGCTGGGCAACCTCAGCAAGACCGAGTCGGTGAGTGGCGTGAGCGTGTCGTCTGCGATTGCCGACACCTCGTTGATGGCAAGCGGCACGTCCACGCAGGGTAAAACCAGCTACAGCGCGGGCGCATCGATCGATGCCAACTCGTACTACGGCGGAGGCATCAAGCTCAGCGCCAACTCTGCGTTGATCATCACCGCGGATGCCTGGGTGGACGCTTCGGCCCTGAATGTGGTCGAGAACACCAGCAACTATTGCTGCTACTACACCAACCCCGAGACGGCCAGCGCCGGTGTGTCCTTGTCCCTGACCGGGCCGGGGGTGGGGGGCTCGCAGAATTCGTCGTCCTCGCTGACGGCCTCGGTGTCGGGCTCGAGCAACTACACCTATGTTTACGACCCCGTGTACGGCTACTACCGTTCCGTTTTTGTGTCGCCCGATGGGCGTCCGTTGCTGCAAACGAACTCGGGCAAGCTGGGCGTGACTTTCTTGAACACCACGTCGTCTGACCAAATTGCCACGTTGACGGCCACGGTGTCGGTGAGCGGCACGTCTGTCGCCGCCGTGCCTGAGGCGAGCACCGTGGTGCTGTCCAGCCTGGGGCTGCTTTCGGCTGCCATGGTGGCGCGCCGTCGTCGCGCCTGAGCCGCTGCTCGTCTGGCACGAAAGGGGTCGGCTTTGCCGGCCCTTTTTGTTGGCGGGTGTCGCTACCATGCTGGGCTATGAACACGACTGAACACGTTGCGATTCCCCAGTCCGCCCTGTCCGGCCTCAAAGTCATCGAACTCGGCCAACTGATCGCCGGCCCTTTCGCGGCCAAGACGCTGGCTGACTTTGGCGCCGACGTCATCAAGATCGAGCCGCCGGGGCAAGGCGACCCGCTGCGCCAATGGCGCTTGCTGCACAACGGCACCAGCGTGTGGTGGCAGGTGCAGAGTCGCAACAAGAAGAGTGTGGTGCTCGACCTGCGTCAGCCCGACGACCGCGAACTGGCCAAGGCGCTGATCGCCGATGCCGACGTGGTCATCGAGAACTTCAAGCCCGGCGTCATGGAAGCCTGGGGCATGAGCTACGAAGAGCTGTCCAAGGGCAACCCCGGCCTGGTGATGCTGCGCGTCAGCGGCTTCGGGCAGACCGGGCCGTATCGCGACCGACCCGGTTTTGCCGTCGTGGCCGAGGCCATGGGCGGCATCCGGCACCTGTCAGGCGAGCCGGGCCGCGTGCCGGTGCGCTGCGGGGTCAGCCTGGGCGACACCCTGGCGGCGCTGCACGGCGTGATCGGCATCTTGCTGGCGCTGCAGCATCGAAACCACACGGTCAGCCCCGAGGCGCCCAAGGGGCGGGGGCAGGTGGTGGATGTGGCTCTGTACGAGTCGGTTTTCAACTGCATGGAAAGCCTCTTGCCCGAGTACAGCGCGTTTGGGGCGGTGCGCGAGCCGGCGGGGTCGGCGCTGCCGGGGGTCGCGCCCAGCAATGCCTACCGTTGCGCCGACGGCCAGGTGGTGATCGGCGGCAATGGCGATTCGATCTTCAAGCGCCTGATGGTGGCCATCGGCCGCGACGATCTGGCGCAAGACCCCGGTCTGTCCACCAACGCCGGCCGGGTGCCCCGGGTGGGCGAGATCGACGACGCCATCGCCGCCTGGACGGCCACCCGCCCGGTGGCGCAGGTGCTCGGCGTGCTGCAGGCCGTGAGCGTGCCGGTGGGGCGCATCTACACGGCGCGCGACATCGCCGAAGACCCGCACTATGCGGCGCGCGACATGCTGCTGAACGTCACCACGCCCGACGGCCTGACCGTGCAGGTGCCGGGCATCGTGCCGAAGTTGTCGCTCACCCCCGGGCAGGTCACCCGGCTGGCGCCCGCGTTGGGGCAGGACACCGAGGCCGTGCTGGGGGCGCTGCCGTCTGCCAAGTCAAATGTGTAGTCAGAGGTAACGTTGACCGAAAAAGCCCCCTTGAGTCAGGGGTGGCTGCCTCGGATGAGGGAACCTCCGCGAGCCGTTCGCCTCGACAATGCGTCGCGTCCCGAACAGGCTGCTCCGAATGGCCTCGGGCTCAACTCTCGCCCTCATCACTCGAACCAGAAAGGTACGGGATGCCATTTGGACTATCGCGCCCGCTGATCGCCCGCGTGCTGCCGTTCGTGCTCTTCATGATCCTGCTGGCCGTGCGCGGCGAATTGCCGGCTGACGGGTCGGCGGGCATCGACCCGCGCTGGGTCTACGGCTTCACGGTGCTGATCGTGGGCGCGGCGCTGGCGTTCTTCTGGCGCGAATACGCCGAACTCGGCGCCGGCAACGGCCTGAAGCCTGGGGCGCTGGCATCCGCCGTGGCCGCCGGCGTGGCGGTATTCGTCATCTGGATCCAGCTCGACTACCCCTGGATGCAGCTCGATCACCTGATGGCCTCGATCGGCATGGGCAAGGCCGGGCAGGCGACGGCCACCTTCCGGCCAGTCGATGCGCAAGGTCATCTGATCTGGCCGCTGGTGGGCGTGCGCTGGATCGGCGCCGCGCTGCTCGTGCCGGTCATGGAAGAGCTTTTCTGGCGCTCGTTCCTGATGCGCTGGGTCGACAACCCCGACTTTGCCAAGGTTGATCCGCGCAGCGTGACGGTCAAGGCCGTGGCGTTGTCAACCTTCGTTTTCATGCTGGCGCACACCCTGTGGCTCGCCGCCATCGTCGCCGGCCTGGTCTACGCATGGCTATACCGCCGCACCGGCTCGCTGTGGGCTCCGATCGTGGCTCACGGGGTGACCAACGGGCTGCTGGGCGGCTGGGTCGTGTTTACCGGCAATTGGCAATTTTGGTAGGCCGAACGGCCTATCGTTGAGGTAGAAAATAGCTATTTTGATAGTCCGTACGCGGTGGTCGAGCGATTGTCATATCCGACCCGTACACTGCGCCCTCTTTGAATCGACCGACACGAGACAGCACTCAAAGGTTTATGTTCATGACTAGGTTCTTCCACTGGATCGTTGCCGCTATTGGCTTGATGTTCGCGCTGGGGGCGTCCGCCCAAGTCGGCAACCAGCCCGCGGGCAAGGAATACGTGCTTGGCGCGGGCGACATCGTGCACGTCACGGTCTACCAGAACCCCGACCTCACGCTCGACGCCCGCATCTCGGAGTCCGGCGTGATCAGCTTCCCGCTGCTGGGGCAGATCAAGATCGGCGACCTGTCGATCAGTCAGGCAGAAAAGACGCTGTCGGACGGGCTCAAAAAAGGGCGCTACATCATCGATCCGCAGGTGACGATCCTGGTCACGCAGGTCAAGGGCAACCAGGCGTCGATCCTGGGTCAGGTCAATCGTCCGGGTCGTTACCCGCTGGACGTGGCCGGCATGCGTTTCACCGATTTGCTGGCGCTGGCGGGTGGCGCGCAGGTTGACGGCGCTGAAGTTGCAGTGCTTACCGGGCAGCGCAACGGCAAGCCCTTCCGCCTTGAAATCGACGTGCCCAGCCTGTTCGGCGCCTCGGGCAATGGTCAAGACCCCATCATTCAGAACGGCGACGTGATCTACGTCGCGCGCGCTCCGATGATCTATATCTACGGCGAAGTGCAGCGCCCCGGTCAATTGCGCCTGGAGCGCGGCATGACCGTGCGTCAGGCCTTGGCTGCTGGCGGTGGCCCGACCCTGCGCGGCACGGAACGAGGCCTGGCTCTGCATCGTCGCAATGCGGCAGGGCAAGTCGAGATCAGCAAACCGACTATGGACGATCTGCTGCAAAACGGCGACGTGATTTACGTGCGCGAGAGCTTGTTCTGATAGACAGATACCGAGGGGCCGCAGGTCGCGCACGGCAGGCTGCCCCGATTGACTGGTTCGACATGACGCTTCTTTCCTGCTACTGGGGCTTGCAATGACTTTTGGGCAGCTGTTTGCCATCTTGAGGGCGCGCTGGTTGGTCGCCTTGATCGTGTTCACCCTGGTGTTTGGCGGCATCACCACGTTGACCTTCGTGCTGCCCAAGAATTACACGGCCAGCGGCTCAGTGGTGGTCGACATCAAGTCGCCCGACCCGATCGCTGGCATGGTGCTGGCTGGCGTGGCGGCACCCAGCTATCTGCTGACGCAGATCGACGTGCTGCAAAGCGAACGGGTGGCGCGCAAGGTGGTCGCAGGCCTGAAGCTCGATCAATCGCCCGCATGGCGAGAAAAATGGCAAGAAGACACCGGGGGCACCGGTAACTTCGAGGCGTGGCTGGCAACCAGCCTGCGTAAAGGGGTGGATGTGCGACCCTCGCGAGGCTCCAACGTGATCAGCGTGTCCTACACCCTGCCCGATCCGCAGTTCGCCACCGTTATCACCAACGCCTTCATCCAGGCATATCTGGATACCAGCATGGAACTGCGCACTGAGCCGGCAAAGCAATACAGTCAGTTCTTCGATGCCAACGCCAGACAGTTGCGTCAACAACTCGAGAAGGCGCAGACCAAGCTGTCGGATTTTCAACGCGCACAAGGGCTGGTCGTGACCGATGACCGGCTCGATGTCGAAATGGCGCGTTTGAACGAGTTGTCGACTCAACTGGTGGTTGCGCAATCTGCTGCGGCTGACTCGGGTAGTCGCAAGGCAGAAGCCGCCCGCCAGGGCGACCAGATGCCCGAGGTGCTGTCGAACAGTCTGGTCGCCTCGCTGCGGGCAGATCTGGTGCGTCAGCAAGGTCAGCTCGAGCAACTGTCTACCCGCTACGGCGAGCAGCATCCGCAAGTGCGCGAATTGAAGTCGAACATCGCTGACTTGCAGCGCCGTCTGGATCGCGAAATCCGCAAAATCACCTCCAGCGTCGGGATTACCGATTCCGTCAATGTGTCGCACGCAAGCAAGATCCGCTCCGCTCTGGAGGAGCAGCGCAACAAGGTGTTGAAGATGAAGGCGCAACGCGATGAAGCGGCGCTGCTCCAACGCGATGTCGACAATGCCCAGAAGGCCTACGACGGTGTGCTGGCGCGACTCAACATGACCAGCCTCGAAAGCCAGGCGGTGCATGCCGATGTGGCCGCCCTCGAATTCGCCACCGTGCCGTCGATTCCGTCCAGCCCGCGAGTGCTGGTTAACACGGTTCTCGGTTTTCTGCTGGCGAGCGGGCTGGCTGCCGCGTCAGCGCTCGTCCGAGAGCGACGCGACCGCCGCCTGCGCAGCTCCGACGACATCGAGGCCCTGGTGCACCTGCCGCTGGTCAGCGTCATCCCGTCGTTCACCATATCCAAGTCCAAGACTGAAGCTACCGCTTCCAAGCGTCTGCTCGGAGGCGTGCGTTTCAAGGCATTGAGCAGCAAGGCAGCAACATGAGATTCCAACGAGGCTCAATGAACAAGGCCACTGATTCGTCGTTCGCGCAGTCCGATCTGGGGCAAGACGCCGAGCAGGCCACCAACACCATTCAAGACCCGGCGCTGGGCGACATCCTGCGCCGCACCAAGGGCCTGACGAATGATCAGGTTGAGCAAGCCTTGCATTACCAGCGCGAGCACGGGGTGCGGTTTGGCGAGGCAGCCATTGCGCTCGGCCTGGCTCGTCCCGAGGATGTCACCTGGGCGCTGGCGCAGCAGTTTCACTATCCCTACGCGCCAATGGCGGATGCCAAGTTGCACGACGAGCTCGTGGTGGCCAACGAGCCGTTCAGCGAAGAGGTCGAGGCCTTCCGGGACGTGCGCTCGCAGTTGCTGATGGGCGTGATGGGTGCCGACGATGCGCGTAGCGCCGTGGCCATCGTCAGCCCCAACGTGGGCGACGGCAAGTCCTTCATCGCGGCCAACCTGGCGGTGGCGTTCAGCCAGCTGCCGGGCCGCACCCTGCTGATCGATGCCGACCTGCGCTCGCCTCGCCTGCACGAAGTCTTCGCGGTCGACTCCAGTCGTGGCTTGACCGGCATCTTGTCGGGGCGAGCCGAGCAGCGCGTGATCAAGCCGGTCAAGCATCTGCCCAACCTCTACCTGTTGCCGGTGGGTGTGGTGCCGCCCAACCCGTCCGAGCTGGTGCAGCAGCCCGCCATGTCGCTGTTGCTGCGCGAGTTGCTCAGCAAGTTCGATTACGTGCTGGTTGATACCCCGGCGGCATCCAAGGGGTCGGACGCCCGCATCATCGCCACCCACTGCGGTGCGGCGCTGGTGGTGGGGCGCAAGAACAGCAGCAGCGTGCCGGCACTGCAGGGCCTGGTCAAGCAACTGGGCAAGGGCTCGGTGAAGGTCGCCGGCATGCTCGTCAACGAGTATTAATCAAAGGCGGCGATAGTCGCCGTGTTTGCGTGAACAGCAGGCCGGGGTGCGCCCCGGCTTCTCAGGGTGCCCCATGGCGACTTTCCAGATCAACAAGAGCGACAAGATCTTCGTGACCGGCCATCGGGGCATGGTGGGCAGCGCCATCGTTCGCCGCTTGCAAGCTGCGGGCTACACCAATGTCGTCACCCGCAGCCGCAGCGAACTCGATCTGCTCGACCAGCGCGCCGTGCATCAGTTTCTGGCTGACGCGAAGCCCGACTACATCTTCATTGCCGCCGCCAAGGTCGGTGGCATCCAGGCCAACAACCAGTACCGCGCCGACTTCATCTATCAGAACCTCATGATCGAGGCCAATCTGATCCATGGCGCGCACCTGGCTGGCGTGCAACGTCTCATGTTCCTGGGCTCCAGCTGCATCTACCCGCGCAACTGCCCGCAACCGATCAAAGAAGACTATCTGCTCACCGGCTCGCTGGAGCTCACCAACGAGCCCTACGCCATCGCCAAGATCGCCGGCATCAAGCTCTGCGAGAGCTACAACCAGCAATACGGCCGGCAATACGTCAGCGTCATGCCGACCAACCTCTACGGCCCGAACGACAACTACGACCTCGCCAACAGCCACGTGCTGCCGGCCCTGCTGCGCAAGGCGCACGAGGCCAAGCTGCGCGGCGACCACGAATACGTGGTGTGGGGATCGGGCACGCCGCGCCGCGAGTTCTTGTACGTCGACGACCTGGCAGACGCCTGCGTCTACCTCTATGAGCGTGGCTACGATGGCCCGCTGGTCAACGTCGGCTGCGGCACGGACGTCACCATCGCCGAGCTGGCCGAAACCGTGATGAGCGTCGTGGGTTTTGAGGGGCGTATCGTCTACGACGCCACCAAGCCCGATGGCACGCCGCGCAAGCTGCTCGACGTGACCCGCCTGGCCGATCTCGGCTGGCAGGCCCGCACGCCGCTGCGCCGGGGTATCGAGCAGGCATACGAGGCCGCCCCGTTCCGCCAATGAATGTCACAACGAATCTCTCGCATACGGACCACCACATGTCGCATAAGAAAGTCGCACTCATCACCGGCGTGACGGGCCAGGACGGCGCCTACCTCGCCGAGTTCCTGTTGAAGAAGGGCTACGAGGTGCATGGCATCAAGCGTCGCAGCAGCCTGTTCAACACCGACCGCATCGACCACCTCTATCAAGACCCGCACGTCGATGGTCGCAACTTCATCCTGCACTACGGCGACCTGACCGATTCGACCTCGCTGGTGCGCATCGTGCAAAAGGTGCAGCCCGACGAGATCTACAACCTCGCCGCGCAAAGCCATGTGGCCGTGAGCTTCGAAGAGCCCGAGTACACCGCCAACGCCGACGGCATCGGCGCGCTGCGCCTGCTCGAAGCCATCCGCATCCTGGGTCTCGAGAAGAAGACGCGCTTCTACCAGGCGTCCACCTCCGAGCTCTACGGCCTGGTGCAAGAGATCCCGCAAAAAGAATCCACGCCGTTCTACCCGCGCAGCCCATACGCGGTGGCCAAGCTCTACGCCTACTGGATCACCGTCAACTACCGCGAGGCCTACGGCATGTATGCCTGCAACGGCATCCTGTTCAACCACGAAAGCCCGGTGCGCGGCGAAACCTTCGTCACCCGCAAGATCACCCGCGCCATCGCGCGTATCGCCCTGGGTCTGCAAGACTGCCTCTACCTGGGCAACCTCAGCGCGCTGCGCGACTGGGGCCACGCGCGCGACTACGTCGAGATGCAGTGGCTGATGCTCCAGCAAGACCACGCTGAAGATTTCGTCATCGCCACCGGCGTGCAATTCAGCGTGCGTCAGTTTGTCGAATTCGCCGCCAAGGAACTCGGCGTCACGATGGCGTTCGAAGGGGAAGGCGAGCAAGAAATCGGCCGTGTCGTGAAGGTCGAGCCGGTCAACGGCGAACTGCTGGCCAAGTGCAAGGTGGGCGACGTGATCGTCAAGGTCGACCCCCGCTATTTCCGTCCGACCGAAGTCGAAACCCTGCTGGGCGACCCCAGCAAGGCCAAGACCAAGCTGGGCTGGACCCCCAAGACCACGCTGCAGGAACTGGTCAAGGAAATGGTGGTCAGCGACTACACCTCGGCGCGCCGCGACAACCTCGTCAAGCAGGCGGGGTTCCAGGCATACGACTATCACGAGTAATTGAGCAGCCGCGCGTCGGCATCGAGACCATCCATGAGTGCAGTCAGCGAGTCCTCCCGCGAAGCATCGCCTCCCGACCAACGCGCCGGCCAGGCGGCCGGCCCTGCCGCGCCGCGTGACTGGCTGCCTGTGTCGTGGGACATCGTCTGGGTCACCATCGGTTTGCTGGGCATGTTCGGCCCCACGATGTATGGCCTGCTCAAGCCGGGTGACGCCGGTCTGTGGAGCAACGACGAACACGCCCATGGCCCGGTGGTGCTCATGGTGTCGCTGTGGTTGCTGGTCACGCGCTGGCACGACTACGTGCCCAGCAAACCCCTGAGCAGCAGCCTGTGGGCGTGGCCGTGCTTCCTGATCGGCTTCTCGATGTACGTGGCCGGCCGCGCGCTGGGCATCATCTACTTCGAGGTGGGGGCCTTCATCCCGATGCTGGCCGGAGCCATCTTGCTGATCGGCGGGTGGACGCTGCTCAACAAGCTCAAGTTCCCGCTCTTCTTCTTCATCTTCATGATCCCGTTGCCGGGCTTCATCGTCGACCCCATCAGCCAGTTCATCAAGCTGAAGGTCTCCATCGCCGTGGCCTCCATCCTCACCTGGGCGGGCTACCCGATCGGGCGGACCGGCGTGGTGTTGTCGATCGGGCAATATCAACTGCTGGTGGCCGACGCCTGCTCCGGCATGCGCACCTTGTTCATGCTCGAAGCGCTGGGCATCTTCTATCTCAACGTGGTGCAGCACACCTCGTGGTTGCGCAACATCACGCTGGCCACCTTGATCGTGCCCATCTCGTTCACCGCCAACATGATCCGCGTGGGCTTCTTGGTGCTCCTCACCTATTACTTTGGTGACGAGGTCGGCCAAGGCTTCCTGCACGGCTTTGCCGGCATCGTGTTGTTCGTCAGCGCCTTGCTGCTGATCATCTCGATCGACGGCTTGCTGCGCGCCATTTCGAGCCGGGTGTCTCCGGCAAAGGCATGAGCATGTATTTCAAGCCCGCAACCGTGAAGCCCGTGCTGCTGGCACTGGCGGTGGCCGTCATGTTCGGATCGGTGGCCGCCGCCGAGGCGCTGCGCCCGCGCAAGTTCTGGTCGGTCGCCCTGGGCGAGCCCAACTACGAGCACATCATTCCGCACAACTTTGGCGACTGGGAAGAGCTCCCCTACGCCTCGCGCGCCATCGTCGACCCCGTGCAGGCCGAAACGCTCGCCAAGATCTACAACGAAACCTTTGCGCGCACGTTCAAGAACAAGAACACCGGCCGCATTTTGATGTTGTCGATCGCCTACGGTCGCAACCAGTCCACCGATACCCAACTGCACACGCCTGAGCAGTGCTACCCCTCGCAGGGCTTTCGGGT
The DNA here is from genome assembly GCF_041915145.1 of Aquabacterium sp. Taxonomy (GTDB): domain Bacteria; phylum Pseudomonadota; class Gammaproteobacteria; order Burkholderiales; family Burkholderiaceae_C; genus Aquabacterium. The sequence goes on from NZ_JAYSBZ010000068.1 coordinate 11,812, forward strand.
CGACGAGCGCACCGAGCACGAGATCACCACGCCGTATGGCCCGATCAAGGTTGTTCGCCTGGCCACTACCATGGGCCCGCGCATCGAGCCCCTGACCTTCTTCGTGCGGGTGGGCGATACCGTGGTGCGCGGCTCCAAAGAGCGCAACCTGGCGCGCCTGCACATGGCGGTGCGCGGCTACCTGGTCGACGGCATGCTTTACCGCGTGTCCGAGATCACCCCGCGCAATGATTCGTTCGACGTGCAGGATCAGTTCACGCGTGATCTGCTTGACGCGATTGGCCCTGAGGGGCGCAAGCTCGTAATTGGCTCCATCGCCAATTGATGCGTTCGCGTTGTGCTCCCCTTTTGTGATCTGGAACGTGCGCGTTCGTGTCGCCTGTTTCGGCTGACGGAAGGGCGCAGACCATGAGTCCGTTGGTTCGACGCGTGATCGCGTCTTTGGGGGCGAACGCTTTTGGACAGGGTGTCAACGTCATCATTCAGGTGATGTCCTTGCCGCTTTTCCTCCACAAGTGGGACGCGACAACTTATGGCGTATGGCTGATGCTGTCCGCCGTGCCCGGTTATCTCCTGATGGCGGATGTTGGCATGGTCAACACGGCTGGCAATCGCATGACCATGGCGATGGGGCAAGGAGATTCAGCGCAGGCAAACCAGATTTTTCAAAGCGCGCTGGTGTTCATGATCGTGGCCTGCTGCGGGCTGGCTCTGCTGACCGTTCCCTTGATCTTGATGGCGCCTCTTCCAGGGCTGGATCTTTTGTCCAAGCGGATCGCACTTGCTGCGTTGGTGCTGGGGGTATTGTTGTCGCTGTTCTCTGGGTTGGCCGACGCCATATTTCGCGCGACTGGTCGCTATGCCTTGGGGACTCTCTTTTCGAATGTGTTTCGCCTGAGTGAGTGGGGCGGCTGGATTGTCGGCTTGTATATCTGGGGGACATTCAGTGGCGTTGCATTGACAGGGCTGGCTGTGCGCGTGATGGCGGTGATTGTGTTGGCCTTGATCGCGCGAAAGGATGCCGGCGGCATTCGATATGGATTCGCAGATGCCCGATTTGCCGAGGTCAAGTCCATGGCCGTTCCAGCCGTCACATTCATGGCATTTCCGCTCACGAATGCACTGAGTTTTCAGGGATCGACCTTGCTGGTCGGCAACCTCCTGGGCCCTGCCGTCGTGACGGTGTTCAATACCTACCGAACGCTGGCCCGTGTGGCTGTTCAGTTGACTGGCATTTTCAGTTTCGCGCTGTGGGCGGAGTTCTCTCGCCTGTACGGGCAAGGTGGCGCACGGGCTGTGAAGGCTCTCTATTCGCGCTCCACGTTGATCGGTAGCGGGTTGGCGATTGGCATGAGTCTCGTGCTGTTTCTGGTCGGTCCTTGGTTGCTGCAGGTCTGGACGCATGGAGTCATTCGTTACGACAGCGGGCTGATGTTGGTGTTGTTGACCTATGCCGCAGCGGGCGGCGTGCAGCACGTGTCACGTGTTTTGCTGATGTCTACCAACCAGCACATGGGGCTCGCGCAGTGGTCGTTGTTTGCGGCTCTATTCATGCTCGCGTTAGGGTGGGCGATGGCTCATCCCTGGGGCTTGATGGGTGTCAGCATTTCCATGCTGATCGCAGAGGCATTGATGGTGTTCATCTGCCTCATGCTGAGCCGGCGCTTGTTGTCCGATGGCCCAACTGTTACGCATGGATCACTCGCATGAAGGTCGTGCTGTCCACGCTTGGCAAATTCCATACCTTCGATCTGGCCAGAGAATTGCAGCGCCGCGATGCACTGACGGCCTTGTTCACGGGTTATCCGCGCTTCAAGCTGAAGAGCGAGGCCATCCCGCTTCATCTGATTCGTACCTTCCCATGGGTGCATGGGCTTTACATGGCCGTTGCGGGTCGCTTGAAGCTGAATGCAGGGTTGATGCGGCAATGGGAATGGTTCGATCGCATCTCGCTCGACCGACACGTCGCTGGCATGTTGCCTGAATGCGATGTGTTTGTTGGGTTATCCAGTTCCGCATTGATAACGGGGCGCACGGCGAGAAGCCGCGGCGCGCGTTATGTTTGTGATCGAGGGTCGACGCATATTCGTGTTCAGGACCGGTTGCTCAAGGAAGAGCATGCCCGGTGGGGGGTGCCATTCGCTGGCATCGACCCCCGAATCGTGGAGCGTGAGGAAGCAGAGTATTCCGAGGCCGATTGCATCACCGTGCCTTCTGCGTTCAATGTTGAGTCTTTCCTGAGCCAGGGTGTGCCGGCCGCAAAGGTCCACAAACTGCCTTACGGAGTCGACGTTGCCAACTTCCGCCCCACGGCGCAGCCCGATACATCTCGGTTTGATGTGCTATTTGCAGGGGCGATGAGCATCCGTAAGGGCGTTCCTGATCTATTGCATGCGTATCAACGGCTGAAGCATCCGCGCAAAACGCTAACGTTTGCTGGCGCTGTTGATCTTCGTTTGATTGAGCGAATGAAGGCCTTGAAGCTGTGGCCGGGAGAGGTGCGCATCCTGGGCCACTTGCCCCAATCAAAACTCAGAGACCTGATGAGCGTCAGTCACGTGTTGGTGCTGCCAAGTCTCGAAGAGGGGTTGGCCATGGTGCAGGCGCAGGCTATGGCATGTGCCTGTCCAGTCGTGGCGAGCGCACACACGGGGGCTTCAGACTTGTTTTCAGATGGCGTCGAGGGGTTCATCGTGCCCGTCCGGGCCCCCCAGCTTATGGCAGATAGGTTGCAGCAGCTCGCTGATCAGCCCGAATTGCGACGCTCCATGGCGCATCGCGCTCGTTTGCGTGTTGAGGAGCTGGGCGGGTGGTCAACTTACGGCAACCAGGCGTATAGCCTTTATGAGGAGTTGGCCGCGTGACCGTGGAACAGGCATCGACTCGACAGTTGCGCGCGCTGTACGTTGGAGACTCCAATCCAGCGTCAACTTCGTGCCACCGCGCTCAAGCTCTGCGCCGCATTGGTTGTCATGTCGACATTCTGGATCCCTACCAAGCGCTGCGCTGGATGACCAGTGGCGTGCTGGGGGCAGTCAATTACCGAACTGGTTACACGTTGTCTCGTCGGCATGTCGTGCAATGGTTGCGGAGCACATTGCTTGCCGGGCAGCGATACGACCTGTGCTGGGTCGATAGCGGTGAGTTGCTGAGCGCTGCGGCTATTCGGTTTCTGAAAACGCGCAGTAACAAGGTTGTCTTGTTCAACCACGATGATCCGTCTGGTCCGCGCGACTACATCAGGTTCCTGACTTTGCGTCGCGCCATTCCCGAGTACGACCTCTGCGTGGTTGTCCGACCATTCAATGTGGCCGAGTTCAAGGCGTTGGGAGCTAAAGATGTGATTCATCTTTGGCGACGCTACGACGAAGTGGCGCACAAGGCACCACTGGGCGACGCAGGCGATATCCCCGAGCAGTACAAAGTTGATGTTGCCTTCGTGGGGTATTGCATTCGCGGAGAAGGGCGTGATTACTTTCTGCTGGACCTGATTCGCAAGGGCTTGAAGCCGGCCATTTGGGGTGACAACTGGCATCACTCGACCGTGTGGCCACTGCTCAAACCCTATTGGCGCGGAGGTAGCTTGTCCGGCGTGGATTATGTGAACGCGATTCGCGGTGCCAAGGTTTGCTTGGGATTGCTGTCAAAACGAAACCGAGACGAACACACGACGCGGACGCTTGAAATTCCGTATGCGGGAGGTCTGTTGTGTGCCGAGCGCACCGCTGAGCATGTGAGTCTGTTCCGTGAGGGCGAGGAGGCTGTCTTCTGGTCATCGTCAGAAGAATGCGCCGAGCAGATCAAGCGCTTGCTCAACGACGAGGCTCTGCGCACCCGCATCAAGGAGGCAGGTCAAAAGCGAGTCATTGAGGCGGGCATGGGCAATGAAAACCTCTGCCGAGAAGTGATTCAGCGCTTGGGTGCTGCAGGGCAGGGGCTGAAAGTGATGGATCAGAGCGGTTTGGCGATGAAAAACAAGGTGTATTTCTTTGACAGCCACCCCGTTCAATACAAGGCTCCGGTCTATCAGGAGTTGCAGAAGGCGGTGCCTGACTCGTTTGAAGTCATCTACGCATCCGACTTCTCAGTGCGAGGCGGGAGTGTCGACAAAGAATTCGGCGCAGAGGTCAAATGGGACACCCCCCTGATGACGGGCTACGCATTCCGAGTGTTGGGCAATGAGCGGGGCATTCCACTGAGCAACCCCGGGAGCCTGACTGCCCGAGGCATCTTCACGTTGCTGCGCAAGGAACGACCCAAGGCGGTGGTGCTCACTCACTCTCGATATGCTTTTGACCGGGCCGCGTATCTATCGGCTTTGGCCTTGGGTATTCCCATCCTCATCCGTCAGGAAACGCAGGATGAGATGTTTGCAGATGGTCGCAGTGGGTTGAAGAAATTGGCGCGCTATCTGGCGTACCGTTTGATGTATGCGCCTGTGCGGCATGCATTCTCATTTGGTGTGTTGAATTACGAGCACCTGGCCAAGCATGGCATTTCGCCGCAGAACATCTCGACGGCGCATTTTTCTGTGCCCGACCCCATCGCATCGCTGAGTCTTGCTGAGCGTGCAAAGCGGCGTGATGACATGCGGTTGGCGCTCGGCGTGCCTGCCGGCCATAAGGTCGTGGCGTTCTTCGGCAAATTCATTCCGAAGAAAAATCCCGAACTCCTGTTCGAAGCACTTGGGCACATGCCCCACGCCGTGCGGAGTCAGCTGTTTTTGCTATTTGTTGGCGCAGGCGAATTGCAGGCCGATCTCGACAAGCTGGCGGCGGCGGCCGCTCAGAAGTGGGGAATCCAGACTCATTTCGCGGGGTTCATCAACCAGACCAAGTTGCCGGACTACTACCTG
>NZ_JAYSBZ010000069.1:0-15389 GCF_041915145.1 Aquabacterium sp.
GTGGCTTCGGCGGCGTGCACGGCGTCGCGCATCGACGGCGGGGCGGTGAAGACGAGCTCGTAGTCGTCGCCGCCGCTGAGCGTGCACAGGCGCTGCAGGGCTTCGGGTTGCTCGGCCAGGATGGCGCTGCGCGGCACGGCGTCCACGTCGACCACCGCGCCCACGCCGCCCAGACCCGAGCGGCGCAGGATGTGCCGCAGGTCGCCCAGCAGGCCGTCGGACACGTCAATCGCGGCGCTTGCCACGCCGCGCAGGGCCTGGCCCAGCAGCACGCGGGGCTGCGGCGTTTCCATCGCCAGGCGCACGGCGTCGAAGTGCTCGCCGGGCAGCGAGACCGTGCCGCGAAAGGCTTCGAGCGCCAGGCGCGCATCGCCCACCGTGCCGCTCACATAAATGTCGTCGCCCACCCGGGCCCCGCTGCGCAGCAGGGCGCCGCCCGCCGGCACCTCGCCGAACACCGTGATGCAGATATTGAGCGGGCCGGCGGTGGTGTCGCCGCCCACCAGCTCGCAGTCGTGCTCGTCGGCCAGCTCCAGCAGGCCGCGCGCAAAGGCGTCCAGCCAGGTGGTGTCGGCGCGCGGCAGGGCCAGCGCCAGCGTGAAGCCCAGCGGCTGCGCGCCGCAGGCGGCCAGGTCGCTCAGGTTGACGGCCAGCGCCTTGTGCCCGAGCCGCGCCGGGTCCACGGTGGACAAGAAGTGCCGGCCTTCGACCAGCATGTCGGTGGACACGGCCAGCTGCATGCCGGCGCGCGGCGCGATCACGGCGCAGTCGTCGCCGGTGCCGATCACGGCGCGGTTGCGGCGGCGCGTGAAAAAACGCTCGATCAGTTCAAATTCACCCAGGCTCATGGCGCGGATTGTCCTCGGTAGGCAATGGTTTGGCGGGTGGGGTGGGCGAGGTCGCGGGGAGTTTCTACAATCGACCCTTTAGACACACCCGTGGCGACCGCCCGGCGGCCCGATGCGCCTGATAGCGCAGACCGGCCCGCCCTGTTTGGCGACGCGCCCCTCGTCATGACCAATTCTCAAGAAAAGCGGGCCCAGCTCCGCCAGGCCGCGCTCGAATACCACGAGTTTCCCACCCCCGGCAAGATCGCCATCGCCGCGACCAAGTCGATGGTCAACCAGCGCGATCTGGCCCTGGCCTACTCGCCCGGCGTGGCCGCCGCCTGCGACCAGATCGTCGTCAACCCGGCCGATGCGGTGCGCTACACGGCGCGCGGCAACCTCGTGGCCGTCATCACCAACGGCACGGCCGTGCTGGGCCTGGGCGACATCGGCCCGCTGGCGGCCAAGCCGGTGATGGAAGGCAAGGCGGTGCTGTTCAAGAAGTTCGCCGACATCGACGTGTTCGACATCGAGATCAACGAGAAGGACCCCGACAAGCTCGTCGAGATCATCGCGTCGATGGAGCCCACCTTCGGCGGCATCAACCTCGAAGACATCAAGGCGCCGGACTGCTTCTACGTCGAGCGCAAGCTGCGCGAGCGCATGAAGATCCCCGTCTTCCACGACGACCAGCACGGCACCGCCATCGTGGTGGGCGCGGCGCTGCTCAACGGCCTCAAGGTGGTCGGCAAGGACATCAAGCAGGTCAAGCTCGTCACCTCGGGCGCGGGCGCGGCGGCGCTGGCCTGCCTGCAACTGCTCGTCAAGCTCGGCTTGCCGCGCGAGAACATCTGGGTCACCGACCTCAAGGGCGTGGTCTACGAGGGGCGCCCCGAGCTGATGGACCCGGACAAGACCGTCTTCGCGCAAAAGACCGAGCAGCGCACGCTGGCCGAGATCATCGACGGCGCCGACATCTTCCTGGGCCTGAGCGCCGGTGGCGTGCTCAAGCCCGAGATGGTCGCCAAGATGGCGGCCAAGCCCCTGATCTTCGCGCTGGCCAACCCCACGCCGGAGATCCTGCCCGAAGAGGTCAAGGCCGTGCGCGACGACGCCATCATGGCCACCGGGCGCACCGACTACCCGAACCAGGTCAACAACGTCCTGTGCTTCCCCTACATCTTCCGCGGCGCGCTCGATTGCGGCGCGTCCACCATCACCGACCAGATGGAAATCGCCGCGGTGCACGCCATCGCCGAGCTGGCGCAGGCCGAGCAGAGCGAAGTGGTGGCGGCCGCCTACGTGGGCGCCACGCTGAGCTTCGGGCCTGAGTACCTCATCCCCAAGCCCTTCGACCCGCGCCTGATGATCAAGATCGCGCCGGCGGTGGCGAAGGCGGCGCAAGACTCGGGCGTCGCCATCCGCCCGATCTCCGATCTCGATGCCTACCGCGAAAAGCTGCAGAGCTTCGTGCATGCGTCCGGCACAACGATGCGACCGCTGTTCGCCATGGCGCGCCGCGCCAAGGCCAAGCGCATCGTCTACGCCGAGGGCGAGGACGAACGCGTGCTGCGCGCCCTGCAGGTGGTGGTGGATGAGCGCATCGCCCAGCCCACGCTGGTCGGCCGCGCCTCGGTGATCGCCGAGCGTGTCGAGCGCTTCGGGCTGCGTCTGCAAGAGGGCCGCGACTACCAGGTCGTCAACACCGACTACGACTCGCGCTACAAGGACTACTGGCAGACCTACCACCGCATGACCGAGCGCAAGGGCATCACCCAGCAGATGGCCAAGATCGAGATGCGGCGCCGCCTCACGCTCATCGGCTCGATGCTGCTGCACAAGGGCGAGGTCGACGGCATGATCTGCGGCACCTGGGGCACCACCGCCTGGCACCTGCACTACATCGACCAGGTCATCGGCCTGCGCCCGGGCGTCAAGACCTACGCCTGCATGAACGGCCTGATCCTGCCGGGGCGCCAGGTCTATCTGGTCGACACCCACGTCAACTACGACCCGACGGCCGAGCAACTGGCCGAGCTGACCGTGCTGGCGGCGCACGAGATGATGCGCTTCGGCCAGCCGCCCAAGGCCGCGCTGCTGTCGCACTCCAACTTCGGCTCCAGCAACCACCCCTCGGCGGTGAAGATGCGCGAGGCGCTCGCGCTGATCCGCGAACGGGCGCCCTGGCTCGAGATCGACGGCGAAATGCACGGCGATACCGCGCTCGACGCCGCCTACCGGAGCAAGCTGATGCCCAACTCCACGCTGTCGGGCGAGGCCAATCTGCTGGTGCTGCCCAATATCGACGCCGCCAACATCGCCTACAACCTGCTCAAGGTCTCGGCGGGCGGCGGCATCGCGCTGGGGCCGGTGCTGCTGGGTGCGGCCAAGCCGGTGCACATCCTGACCGCGTCGGCCACCGTGCGCCGCATCGTCAACATGACCGCCATGACCGTCGCCGACATCAACGCCGTGCGCTGAAACGCGTCAGACGAGTGGGTCGTGGGGCCAAAACGTCCGGCGCCCACCCCGAGATGGAGTGGTCATGCGGCGGGCGGTTTGCTTTCTTGCAAGTGTTGCCAACTGCTCGCAATTTTGGCTCTATTACGCCGTAATCAGCGGTTTGTCGAGCAGGTTTGCCCGTCCAGTGACGGTTAAGAGTGTGTAAAAGGTCCTGCTTGGATGCCTAAATATGAGGCATGCCCTTGAGCTTTCCGGCATGTTTCAGTACCATGACGACTTCAGGATTCGGGGGGAATGACCGTCATGAATACGGGGCGACCTTCGCGCCCGCGGTGGCTGATGTCGCGGTGGGCCGGCTGGGGGGTCGTGGTCGGAATGGTCGTTGCGTCAGCAACGTTCAATCTGGTCAGTGCCCGCGACATGGCGCCCGGGTTGGCGGCGGCCGCTGAGCAGACGAACACGCAGAACGCGTCTTCCATAGCTCTTTCGGCCTTGCCGCGTGAAGCTCAAACCACGTATCGCCTCATCCTAGCAGGGGGCCCCTTCCCCTTCGAGAAAGACGGCGTGGTTTTCGGCAACCGCGAACACCAACTGCCCCGCCATCCGCGAGGCTATTACCGCGAGTACACGGTCAAGACCCCAAGGGCTCGTGACCGTGGCGCGCGGCGCGTCGTGTGTGGCGGCTATCAACCCAGTCGGCCTGAAGCATGTTTTTACACCGGCGATCACTATGCGAACTTTCGTCGCATCGCCGAATCACAAGATGGTACTAACCGATGAGACTCGTGAGGCCCCAAGCATACACGCTCAATCACCCGGTTCCGCTCGCGGCCTTGCCGCCTGCTGCCCCGGTCGAGGTTGAGTCGCAGCAGGGGAGCTTGACCATGTTGCTACAAACTGTCCGTCCCAATATCGTCCAGGCGATCCGCGCGTTCCGCGTCGAGGATCTGCAGGAGGCTGCCTTGGCAAATGGGCAGCACTTCCTGTACGCGAGTCTGGCGCAAGCCGACTCCAAGCAGGACGTGCTCGACGCCCTGGCCGAAGGCTTCATGTTCCCGACGCATTTCGGCAAGAACCTCGATGCGCTCTACGACTGCATGACCGACTTGGTACACAAGTCGGGGCCGCAAAAGGGCTTCGTCGTGGTGCTCGATCAGATCCCTGATTCGCCGCGCTTCGACCGCGAAGCCCGCGAGCAGTTGCTCGATGCCTTCCGCGATGCGGCCGACTACTGGGGGGACAGAAAAATACCCTTCAGGTGTTTCTATTCTTTTCGGTAGCCCGTTCCCAGGAAAATGGCCAGTGGGAACGGGCGGAAGTGGCCCAGAGCGAAATCGCCGTCAAGCCGGTCAAACCGACGAAGAACGCGCCCGCTCAATTGGTGATGAACCTGCCGCCGATGAGCAGCGCGTTCGACACCGCGATGCTGTTGGCTGCGGCCTGACCCCCGCAGGCCTGCAGCCTTGCCGGCGGCTCCCGCTGCCCCGGCGCTCGCAACAAAAAAGCCCATCGCAAGATGGGCTTTTTTGTTGTGCTCAGGGCAGATCGGTGTCGGGCGGCGGAGCCGCCGGCAGGCGCGGCCCGACTTGGTTGCCCAGACGCGCACGCAGCGTCGTGGGCTTGGAGCCCAGCACCGCCGCGTAGGCGCATGAGTTGGCGAGCACGCGTTTGACGTAGTCGCGCGTCTCGTTGAACGGAATGCTTTCGACCCACGCGGCGGCGTCGATCGTGCCGCCTTCGCGCCACCGCCGCGGGCGGCTCGGGCCGGCGTTGTAGGCGGCTGCGGCCAGGGCCTGTGCGCCCCCGAAGTTGTCGAGCACCAGCTTGAGGTAGCCCACGCCGATCAGCACATTGGTCTGCGGATCGTGCAGGCGCTCGGCATCGACCGGGATGCCCAGCTTCTTGGCCGTCCACTTGGCGGTGGCGGGCATCACCTGCATCAGGCCCGAGGCGCCTACCGACGATTTGGCGGCCGTGATGAAGCGCGATTCCTGGCGCGTCAGGCCGTAGACGTAGGCCAAGTCGACCTTGGCTTCTTTTGCCGCCGACCCCAGCGAGGCGCGGAAGGGCGTGGGGTAGCGTTGGTTGAGGTCGAACTCGGCGCGCGTGCGGTCGCTGGCGTGGATGCAGCGGTCCCACACCTGCTGGTCGCAGGCGAATTGCGCGGCGGCCAGCAGCTCGCGGTCGTTCATGCCGCCGGGGCGGAGGTGACTCAGCGTGTAGTTCCACTCGCGCGTGCCTTCGCCGCGCAGCCCGAGCTGGATCAGTTGCAGGCCGCGCTGCAGGCCCGGCGTGGTGCGTGCCTGGGCCAGTTCGGCGGGCGTCAGCGTGTTGGCGCGGGCCGACCAGGTGGCCGGCAGGTTGAGCTCATCGAGTGCCAGCAGGCCGTAGAACGAGTAGGGACTGGCGATGCTGGCCAGCCAGGCGTGCGCTTGCTGGCGCGGGGAGGGGGTCACTGGCGGCGTGGCGGCGTTGCCCGCGGCGCTGGCCCCGGATGCCGCGTGCGTCCGGGGCGCCGGGACGGGCTCGGGAGCGGGCTGGGGCAGAGCCAGCAGGGCGCGGGCTCGCCAGTAGATCCACGCCGCGTCGTTGCGCTGCTCGGGGCTCATGGCATCAACCGCTTGCATCAGCTGCGCCCAGCGCCGCTGGGCCTGAGCGGCCGAGGCGTCGTCCGCCGTGGCGGCGCGGATCGCGGCCCGAGCCTGCCATGCCAGCAGATCGTCGCCCCAGTCCGGCGTGATGTCGCCCGGGTTGATGAACGACTCGATGGCGTCGGGTTCGCCGGTCTTGTCGCCCAGGCTGGACCAGGCGTGCTCGAAGTAGACCGGCGCTTGCGGTTGCAGCTTCTGAGCGGCCTGCTTGCCGATGCAGGCCCAGACCCAGCTGGCCGCGTCGTGCGACAGCATGCGCTGCCAGCGGCTGGTCATGAGGTTGGCGGCGGTGTCTGCGTCGTTGGCGGCGATACGCATCAGCGCCAGCGCCTGCATGTTGCCGGTCGAGACGCTCAGCGCGCGCTTGTGCTTGCCCATCGCCCGGGTCGGGTTGTCGAGGATCTCGGCGACCGCGCTGACCGCGTCGTCACCCAGCAGAGCGGCGGTCTGCTTGGACTGGCGCGCGCGGTTGGCCTCGACCGTGCCGCGCAGCTTGCGCCACACCTCGGCCGTGCTGAGCTGATGCGCTTGGCGCAGCGCGGTGCCCAGCTGGGCGCAGCCTTCGTCGGCCTCGCGCTGGTCGAACCAGGCTTGCTTGGCGGCGTCGCGCAAAGGCTCGCCGGCGCTGGCCTTGGCGAGGTGGGCGTAGCAGGCCACTTCGCGGTCGTCGCGCATGCGATAGCGCGGCCAGATCTGATTGAAGCGCGTCCAGTCGCGGCGGTGGCCGAGTTCGAGCAGCCAGTCGTTGCGCAGGCGGTCTTCGACGTAGGTGTCGGGCCAGCGCGCAAAGAAGGCGTCGACTTCGTCGGCGTTGGCCTTGCTCAGCCGCGCGTTCAGCTCCCAGTAATCGACCCACATCGCCAGCGGGTGGCCGGCGGCGTCGGACTTGGCCGCGGCGAGGCGGGCCTTGTCGCCGGCGCGCCAGGCGTCGCGGGCGCCCACGATCACGCTGTCGTCCGCGGCGGCGGTGCATGCCACGGGCTGCAGCAGGGTCAGGCCCATTGCCAATGCGGCAACGAGGCGGGCTGGGGATAATGCATGGGTGCTCATGCGTGGGGTGCTCATCATGTCGCTGTTCTCATCATTCGGCCGACCGGAGGCCATGCCGGGCGCGGCGATTGGCCTCGGCGCCGAGCAACGTGCCGCGCTGCGGCGCCAGCTCATCGAGGCGCGCGACGCCTTCTCGGAATCGCCCGACTGGGGCTGGGCCTCGGCGGCCTTGGCGCGACATCTCGACGCCGTGCTCGTGAGCCTCAATCCGCGCTGCCTGGGGGGTTACTGGCCGGTGCGCTCCGAATTTAACCCATGGCAGACCTGGCCTCGCGAGGCCGCGCTGGCGTCCTTGCAACGAGCATTGCCTTGGGCACGTCGCGAGCCGCGCGGCATGAGCTATCGCTTGTGGGACGGCAGCGAGCCGCACGAGCTCGACGGCTGCGGCATCCCGAGCAGCCACGGCGCTGACGTGTCGCCCGACGTGCTGCTCGTGCCTTGCGTGGGCTTCACGCGCACGGGTTGGCGACTGGGCTACGGCGGGGGCTATTTCGACCGCTATCTGGCAGCCCACCACGATGTGTTCACCATCGGCGTGGCCTGGGCCTGCGGCGAGCTGCCGGCGAGCCGCTTCGAGCCGCAGATGCACGACCGACCGCTGAACCTCGTGATCACGCAAGACGGCGTGCTCGAATCGGCCCCGTCTGCCGAGGTGCAGTTTGGTCGGCCGGCTGCGTCCTGGCCGCTCTCGCTCTGACGCGTTGACCGAGGCACCGCGCTCCGGCTGACTCAGCTGCCCAGCCCCAGCCGCGCGCAGATGGCCTGGGTGGCCGCCGCCTGGTTCATCGTGTAGAAGTGCAGTCCGGGCACGCCGGCCGCCCGCAGGCGCTCGCACAGGTCGGTGATGACGTCGAGCCCGAAGGCCTGGATCGACGCGCGGTCGTCGCCGAAGCTCTGCAGGCGCAGGCGGATCCAGCGCGGCACCTCGGCGCCGCAGGCATCAGAAAAGCGCAGCAGCTGCGTCGAGTTGGTGATGGGCATGATGCCCGGCACGATGGGCGTGTCGATGCCCAGCTTGCGCACGTCGTCCACGAAGCGCGCGTAGGCGTCGAAGTTGAAGAAGTATTGCGTGATGGCCGTGTCGGCCCCGGCGCGGGCCTTGGCGGCGAAGGCCTGCAGATCGGCTTGCGGCGACGCGGCCTGAGGGTGCATCTCGGGGTAGGCCGCCACTTCGATGTGGAAGCGCGAGCCGGTTTCGGCGCGGATGAACGCCACCAGGTCGCTGGCGTAGCGGAACTCGCCCAGGCCGCCGTAGCCGCTGGGCAGGTCGCCGCGCAGCGCGACGATGCGCTTGATGCCCGCGGCAATGAAGGCTTGCAACTGCTCGCGCACGCTGGCCTGGGTGGCGCCGATGCACGAGAAGTGCGGGGCGGCGTCCACCCCGTCGGCCAGTATGGCTTGCACCGCTTGCAGCGTGCCGCCTTGCGTGGTGCCGCCCGCGCCGTAGGTGACCGAGCAGAACTCGGGCTTCAGCGCGTAGAGCTCGCGGCGCACGGCGGCGAGCTTGTCCACGCCCTCGGGCGTCTTGGGCGGAAAGAATTCGAAACTCAGGGCCAGCGTGCTCATGCTTGTCTCTTGATCGATGTGTGTGGGTCAGGCTGACGTGGCTTGGGCTGCATCGGGCGACTGGGCCCAGATGAAGAATTCGAGGTTGCCGTCGCCGCCCTTGATCGGGCTGTTGAAGCCCTTGTGCACCTTCCAGCCGAGGTCGGTGCAGGCGCGGCGCACGAGGTCGCGGGCGCGGGCGTGCTGGGTCGGGTCTTTCACCACGCCGCCCTTGCCGACGTGTTCCTTGCCGACCTCGAACTGCGGCTTGATCAGCATCAGCGCGTGTCCGCTAGGGCGCAGCCACGGCCCCAGGTGCGCCACGATCTTCGAGAGCGCGATGAACGACAGATCGGCCACGATCAGGTCGAAGCCTTCGGCCGGCGTGTGTTGGCGCAAGGTGCTGGCGTCGAGCTCGCGGGCGTTGACGTTTTCCAGGCAGACCACGCGCGGGTCGGCCTGCAGCTTGGCGTGCAACTGGCCGTGGCCGACATCGACGCCGACCACCTTGGCCGCGCCCTGATGCAGCAGCACGTCGGTGAAGCCGCCGGTGCTCTGGCCGATGTCCAGGCAGGTCATGCCGGACACGTTCAACGCCGCCGGGCCGATCACGCCCAGCGCGCCTTCGAGCTTGAGCCCGGCGCGCGACACCCAGCGCAGCTCGTCGTCGTTCGTGACGCGCAGCTGTGTGCCTTCGGGCAGGTCTTCACCCGCCTTGCGCAGCGTGGTCCAGCCCTTGGGGCCGAGCCATTGCACGGCGCCCGCATCGACCAGGCGATGCGCGGCCGAGCGGGTGGGGGCGTGTCCGCCCGAAACGATAAGTTGGTCAGCACGAGGCATGGCGACCAATCAATAACGATAGGTGTTGGGCTTGTAGGGGCCTTCGATGGGCACGCCGATGTACGCGGCTTGCTCTTCGGTCAGCGTGGTCAGCCGTGCGTTGAGCGTGGTGAGCTGCAGGCGGGCGACCTTTTCATCGAGGTGCTTGGGCAGCACGTAGACCTTGCCCACGTCGTAGGCATCTTTGTGCGCGAACAGCTCGATCTGCGCGATCGTCTGGTTCGCGAAGCTCGACGACATCACGTAGCTCGGGTGGCCCGTGCCGCAGCCCAGGTTCACCAGGCGGCCCTTGGCCAGCAGGATGATGCGCTTGCCGTCCTTGAAGATCACGTGATCGACCTGCGGCTTGATCTCTTCCCACTCGCAGTTCTGCTCCAGCTTGGCCACTTGAATCTCGTTGTCGAAGTGGCCGATGTTGCAGACGATGGCGTTGTTCTTCATCGCGGCCATGTGCTCATAGGTGATCACGTCGCGGTTGCCGGTGGTCGTCACGAAGATGTCGGCCTTGTCGGCGGCCCAGTCCATGGTCACGACGCGGTAGCCTTCCATGCAGGCCTGCAGCGCGTTGATGGGGTCGATCTCGGTGACCCACACCTGAGCCGACAGCGCGCGCAGCGCCTGCGCCGAGCCCTTGCCCACGTCGCCGTAGCCGGCGACCACGGCGACCTTGCCGGCGACCATCACGTCGGTGGCGCGCTTGATGCCGTCCACCAGCGATTCGCGGCAGCCGTAGAGGTTGTCGAACTTCGACTTGGTGACCGAGTCGTTGACGTTGATGGCGCGGAACATCAGCGTGCCCTTGGCGCTCATCTCGTTGAGGCGGTGCACGCCGGTCGTGGTCTCTTCGGTGACGCCGATGATGTGCTGGCTCTTGCGGCTGTACCAGGTGGCGTCTTGCGCCAGCTTGGCCTTGATGGCGGCAAACAGGATGCGCTCTTCCTCGCTGCCGGGGTTGGCCAGCACGCTTTGATCCTTCTCGGCCTTCTTGCCCAGGTGCATCAGCAGCGTGGCGTCGCCGCCGTCGTCGAGGATCATGTTGGGGCCTTCGCCCTCAGTGCCCTTGGCGCCGAAGTCGAAGATGCGGTGGGTGTAGTCCCAGTAGTCTTCAAGCGACTCGCCCTTGTAGGCGAAAACCGGGGTGCCGGCGGTCACCAGCGCGGCGGCGGCGTGGTCTTGCGTGCTGAAGATGTTGCACGAGGCCCAGCGCACTTGTGCGCCCAGGGCTTGCAGGGTTTCGACCAGCACGGCGGTCTGGATGGTCATGTGCAGCGAGCCGGTGATGCGCGCGCCCTTGAGGGGTTGCGTGGCGGCGTATTCGGTGCGGATGGCCATCAGCGCGGGCATCTCGCTTTCGGCGATCTTGATTTCCTTGCGACCCCATTCGGCTTGATCGGGGGCGGCGATGACGCATTCGACGCCGTTGAAATCGGTGATGAGTTTGGGTGCAGACATAGTGGGCTCCGATTGATGAGCCGCTGCGCTGCCAGACGAGGTTCGGGTAGGTACAACTCACCCCGTGACCAGCACAAGCGGGTGAGCGCGGTTGCAATAGACGATGAGGTCTGAAGGTCTCCGAGCCTGGCTTCGTGAGCACGAAGTTGCAACGCTCCTCGGAAGAATTGGCAAATTATAGAGGTCGGGCCCCATCACGCAACGCCGCGCGTCCGCGACAATGTCGGGTTTTGCCGTTCCGTACTCGCTGAGCGCCGCCATGTCCGCCTTCACCGCCGAAACCCGCCGCCGTCGCACCTTCGCGATCATTTCCCACCCTGACGCGGGCAAGACCACGCTGACCGAAAAGCTGCTGCTGTTTTCGGGCGCGATCCACATCGCCGGCTCGGTGAAGGCGCGCAAGGCCAGCCGCCACGCCACGTCCGACTGGATGGAGATCGAAAAGCAGCGCGGCATCTCGGTGGCCAGCTCGGTGATGCAGATGCTCTACCGCGACTGCGTCATCAACCTGCTCGATACCCCGGGCCACAAAGACTTTTCGGAAGACACCTACCGCGTGCTCACGGCGGTGGACGCCGCGCTGATGGTGATCGACGCGGCCAACGGCGTCGAGGCGCAGACCAAGCGGCTGATCGAGGTCTGCCGCCAGCGCGACACGCCCATCCTCACGTTTGTGAACAAGCTCGACCGCGAAGGCCGCGACCCCATCACCCTGCTCGACGAGATCGAAGCCGAGCTGGGCATGCCCTGCGTGCCGATGACCTGGCCGGTGGGGCAGGGCAAGCAGTTCGGCGGCATCGTCAACCTGCGCACGCAAAGCATGCGGCTCTTCAAGGCCGGCGAAGACAAGCGCACCGACGCCGACGAAGACGTGCCGCTGGCCCAGGCCGACGTGCTGCGCCAGCGCTTCGGCCACGACTTCGAGCTGGCCGAGCAGAACATCGAGCTGCTGCAGGGCGCCGCGCCGGCGTATGACAGCGCCGAATTCCTGGCCGCCAAGCAGACGCCCGTGTTCTTCGGCTCGGCCGTCAACAACTTCGGCGTGCAAGAGGTGCTCGACGCGCTGGTCGATCTGGCTCCGCCGCCGGGCCCGCGCCACGCCACCACGCGCGACGTGCAGCCCGACGAAGAGCAGTTCAGCGGCGTCGTCTTCAAGGTGCAGGCCAATATGGACCCGTCGCACCGCGACCGCATCGCCTTCGTGCGCGTCTACTCGGGCAAGTACACCTCGGGCATGAAGCTCAAGGTGATGCGTACCGCCAAAGAATTGCGCCCCACCAGCGTGGTCACCTTCCTGAGCCAGCGCCGCGAGGCCGTTGAAGAGGCGTATGCCGGCGACATCATCGGCTTCACCACCCACGGCGGCGTGCAGCTGGGCGACACCATCACCGAAGGCGCGGCGGTGCAGAACGGCCTGCAGTACACCGGCCTGCCGTTCTTCGCGCCCGAACTCTTTCAGACCGTCGAGCTCGCGAACCCGATGAAGAGCAAGCAGTTGCAGGCCGGCTTGCTGCAGTTGGGCGAAGAGGGCGCGATCCAGGTCTTCCGACCCGAGGTGGGCGGCGCGATGCTGCTGGGTGCCGTCGGCCAGCTGCAGTTCGAAGTGGTGCAGCACCGCTTGAAGGCCGAGTACGGCGTCGAGATCCGACTCATGCCCTGCCGCTTCACCGGCGCGCGCTGGATCACCGCCGAGAGCGACGCCGACCTGCGCAAGTTCACCAACGAGAACGCCAGCAAGCTCGCGCTCGACGCGGCCGACACGCTGGCCTATCTGGTGACCTCGCCCTACGACCTGCGCCTCACGCAGGAGCGCTACCCCAAAGTGCGCTTCCACCCGCTGCGCGAGCACGCGGGCTTGAGCTTGTCGTCGCAATAAGCGGCGCGGCGAGCATCGGCGCGCGCGGCGGTCAGTCCAGCACGGGCTGGCCGCTGAACCACGCCTTGCGGATCAAGCGTCCGCAATCCACCGACTTGAAGGCCGGCCGCTGCAGTTCGTCGGAGCGCGACATCAGGCCCTTGAACTCCTCGCGCGCCACGATGCCGTAGGTGGTCTTGTCGGCACTGATCCAGGGGTAGAAGCCGAAGGCGCCGGGGCTGCTGAAGGCCTGGTCGCCGTCCTCCACCCAATGGCCGATGGCGTAGTGCCAGGTCATGCTCGACGGCACCGGCGTGTAGACGGCGGTGTTGTCGGGCGCGTGGCAGGTCTGGGGGTTGGCGCAGACCGCATGCGTGCCCAGTGCCTCGCGCATCAGCAGCTGGCCGCTGACGATCTTGCGCAGCAGCACGGCGTAGTCGGCGGCCGTGCCGTAGCCACCGCCGGCGGGCTGCGGCGAGCGAAAGCGCAAGCCCACGTCGGTGCCGAGCTGGCTGTGCAGCTCGCTGGTGAACGCCTCGGCGTTCAGCGCGCCCAGGCCCATCACCTCGTCGGCGTGGTGCTGCATGTGGCCGCCGTTGTAGTCGAACTGGCCGGCGGTGGCCGGGTCGGGCTGCTTGCCCTGGTCGGGGTCGCAACGGCCCACGGTGGCGAAGCGGTTGCAACCCAGGCTCTTGAAGTGCGTGTAGCCGCTGGTGAAGTGCAGGTGGTCGATGTCGGCCGCCGTCAGGCGATCCGCGCCGCCGCGCTTTTGCACCACGTAGCTGGCGTAGACCCACTTCGAGGCCGACGCAATCATCATCTCGGTCTGCGCCGTGACCACGCTGCGCCGCTGGCCGCCCGACGAGCCCGAGGCCAGCGTGCCGCGGGTGTCGCCGATCTCCCAATAAAACGGCTGGGCGGCCACGCAGGCGGCGCTGCGCTCGGCGGTGTCGCGCGCGGCCTGGGTGCGCTGGTTCTGGTCGGGCGATGCGAGGGCGGCCGTGGCGGTGGCCAGGGTGGTGAGCACGAGGGCGGTGGTGCGACGCATGGTGGACTCCGGTTGTCAACGCGGCGGCGAGGTGGCGCGATCAAGGCCGCCGAACGAGCGCCGGTGCGTCTCGGTGTCCATCTGCATCTCGTAGCTGAAGAAGCGGTTGCGGCCCAGCTCCTTGGCGGTATAGAGCGCTTCGTCGGCGCGCAGCAGCATGTCGGCGGCGGTGGTGTGGTCGTCGGGGATGCAGGTGGTGATGCCGCCCGACACGGTGACGCAGCGGTGCACCGGCGAGCCGGGGTGGACCAGCTCGCGCCCGGCCAGCAGGCTTTGCACCACGCGCGCGAACATCATCGCGCCCGACTTCGGCGTGTTGGGCAGGATCAGCGCGAACTCCTCGCCGCCGTAGCGGGCGGCGCAGTCGCGCGGCCGGTGGCACGAGTCGCGCAGGGCTTTCGCCACCTCGCGCAGGCAGACGTCGCCATGCATGTGGCCGAGCAGGTCGTTGTAGAGCTTGAAGTGGTCCACATCGACCAGGATGACCGTGAGCGGGCTCTGCTCGCGGCGCGCGGCGGCCACTTCTTGATGCAGGCGGTTTTCGAGACCGCGCCGGTTGTGCAGGCCGGTCAGCTCGTCGATCTCGGCCAGGCGTTGCAGTTTTTCGTTGGCCTCTTGCAGATCGTTGGACAGCGTCACCAGCTTCTGCCGCATCGCCACCAGGCGCTGCATGGCGCGCAGCTTGGCGCCCAGCACCAGCGGCGAGACGGGCTTGATGAGGTAGTCGTCGCCGCCGGCCTCGATGCCGCGCCAGAGGTCTTCGTCGGAGCCGTGGCCGCTCAAGAAGATGATCGGCGTCCAGCCGCCGGGCTCGGCCATGCGCAGGCGGCGGGCGGTTTCGTAGCCGTCGATGCCGGCCATCTCGACGTCGAGCAGCACCACGTCGGGCCGCTGCTCGCGAAATGCCCGCAGACCTTCTTCGGCGTTGACGGCCATGATGATGTTGTGCCCGGCCTTGGTCAGCATCTTGTCGAGCGCCGCTCGCACGGTCTTCTGATCGTCGATGACCAGCACGCTCAACGCGCGGCGACTGGCCATCATCGCCGGATGCGGCGGTGGGGAGTCGGGGGCGTCGGGCGAATCGTGCAGCGTCATGCAGGCCTTGGTCGTCTTCCGGTGCGGGCGATTTCAAGCCAGGCGCTGGGCAAGTGGATTACCGCGAGCGACTGGATCGAGTCTCGATTGTCACGGCGGCAAGGTGTCGGGCATGTGGCAGCAAACCCTGTGAGGGCGTCAAATCTGCCACGGATGCGGTGTTTCTCGTATCGGCTGGCGCATCAAGGGCGCGTTGTCATGTTGCCCAGTTGCCGGTCGTGCCAGCGCCTCAGCAGCAGCTGGGCCAGCATCGCGCCGATCCAGGCCATGCACATGTCGGACTGCGTGTCCCACGGGTCGCCCTGCGTGGCCAGGAACTCGTCGGCGCCCGAGCCCAGCGCCAGCGCCGTCCACCATTCGATGAATTCGTAGAGCGCGCTGATGCCCAGGCAGCTCAGCGTGATCAGCGCGAACAGCCAGCCGCGATGCCGGATCGCGATCACGCCACGGCGCAGCAGCAACTCGCGCGCCACCATGGCTGGCACGAAGCCTTGCGCGAAGTGGCCGATCTTGTCGTAGTTGTTGCGCGTCCAGCCGAACCAGTCCTGCATCCAGAAGCCCAG
>NZ_JAYSBZ010000070.1:0-15320 GCF_041915145.1 Aquabacterium sp.
CGCGGCAGTGAGCGTGGGCATCGTGCAAGGCACGCCGCTGCTCGATCTCGAATACGTCGAGGACTCGGCCTGCGACACCGACATGAACGTGGTGATGACCGGCGCCGGGCATTTCGTCGAGGTGCAGGGCACGGCCGAAGGCGCTGCTTTCAGTCGCGCCGAGATGGACGCCTTGCTGAACCTGGCCGACAAGGGCATCCGCGACCTGGTGCTGGCGCAGCAGCGTGCGCTGCGCGACGTCCGCTGACATCGTGACCCGGCTGGTGCTGGCGTCGAACAACGCCAAGAAGCTCAAGGAGTTGCAAGCGCTGCTGGCGCCGACGGGCGTCGAGTTGATCGCGCAGGGCTCGCTGGGCATTGCCGAGGCCGAGGAGCCGCACCTCACCTTCATCGAGAACGCGCTGGCCAAGGCGCGCCACGCCGCGCGCGCCAGTGGCCTGCCGGCGCTGGCCGACGATTCGGGCTTGTGCGTAGACGCGCTGGGCGGCGCGCCGGGCGTGCTGTCGGCCCGCTACGCCACGCTGTTCGGCCAGCCCAAGAGCGACGCCGACAACAACCGCGTGCTGCTCGAACAGATGGCCGACCACGCCGACCGCCGCGCCCGCTTTGTCTGCGCCCTGGTGGCCGTGCGTCACCCTGATGACCCCGAGCCGCTGATCGCCTTCGGGCGCTGGCAGGGCGAATTGCTGCGCGACTATCGCGGCGCGGGTGGCTTTGGCTACGACCCGCTGATGTTCATTCCGGCCTTCGGGCAGACCGTGGCCGAGCTGCCCGCCGAGGTGAAGAACCAGCACAGCCACCGCGCCCTCGCAGCCGCTGATCTGCTGCGGCAGATGCAAGCGCTGTGGACGCTGGGCTGAGCACCGCCCGACCCGCGCGTACCCCGACCACCATGAGCGCCACGCTCAACACCCAAGCCCTGCTCGACTTGGCCTTGCGACCCGGCACGCTGACGCTGGGTGCGATGCCGCCGCTGACGCTCTACATCCACCTGCCGTGGTGCCTGAAGAAGTGCCCGTACTGCGACTTCAATTCGCATGAGCTGATGGCCCCCAAGATGCCTTCGGCATCGCCCCCCCGAGGGGGAGCGTCCGGCTTGGGGCGGCCCGGCGCCGGACCTGTTCGCAATGAACCACCAGAGGCGCAGTACCTCGACGCACTCCGCGCCGACCTCGAAGCCGCCCTGCCGCTGGTGTGGGGCCGACGCGTGGTCAGCGTGTTCATCGGCGGCGGCACGCCCAGCCTGTTTTCGCCTGACGCCATCGACCGCCTGCTGACCGACGCGCGCATGCTGCTGCCGCTGGAGCCCGGTTGCGAGATCACGCTCGAAGCCAACCCGGGCACCTTCGAGCGCGAGCGCTTCAAGGCGTTTCGTGCGGCGGGCGTGACGCGCTTGTCGATCGGCGTGCAGAGCTTTGACGATGCCAAGCTGAAGGCCCTCGGCCGGGTGCACGACCGGGCGCAGGCCGTGGCGGCGGTCGAAGAAGCGCAGCACGCCTTCGAGACCTTCAACCTCGATCTGATGTACGCGCTGCCGGGGCAGTCGCCCGACGAGCTGGACGCCGACCTCACGCAAGCGCTGGCCTTCGAGCCGCCGCACTTGTCGGTCTACCACCTGACGCTGGAGCCGAACACCTACTTCGCCAAGCACCCGCCCAGCGTCCCTGACGACGACACCGCTTACGCGATGCTCGACCGCATCACCGAGCGCACGGCGCAAACCGGCATGCAGCGCTACGAGGTCTCGGCCTACGCGCGACCCGGTCACCGCTGCCAGCACAACCTCAACTACTGGCAGTTTGGCGACTACCTGGGCATCGGCGCGGGGGCGCACAGCAAGCTGTCGTTCCCGCACCGGGTGATTCGCCAGACGCGCTGGCGCGAGCCGGCGGCCTATATGCAGCAGGCGCTGGCGGGCACGGCCGTGTCCAGCAGTGACGAGGTGGCGCGCGACGCGCTGCCGTTCGAGTTCATGCTGAACGCCTTGCGCCTGCTCGACGGCTTCGAGCTCGCCTCGTTTGGCGAGCGCACCGGGCTGCCGATCACGGCGATCCAGCGCGCGTTGGGCGAAGCCGAAGCCAAGGGGTTGATCACGCGCGACTGGGCCCGGGTGCAGCCCACGCCGCGCGGCATGGACTTCTTGAGCGATTTGCAGGCGCTGTTTCTGGCGGACTGACACCGGCCGAGTCGCGCCCCGCGGTCAGACCCGGTTGATCGACGCGCCCACCGTGCGCCGCAAATACTCGATGAGCTGCGGCGCGATCTGCTTGAGCGGCAGCACTTCTTGCACCGCGCCGGCATTGATGGCCTCGCGCGGCATGCCGAACACCACGCACGAGGCTTCGTCCTGCGCCATGTTGTAGGCGCCGGCGTCGTGCATCTCACGCATGGCCTTGGCGCCGTCCGCGCCCATGCCGGTGAGCATGATGCCGATGGCGTTGGGGCCGACCACGCGGGCGGCCGACTTGAACAGCACTTCGACGCTGGGCTTGTGGCGGTTGACGGGCTCGCCGTCCTGCACTCTCGCGATGTAGTTGGCGCCCGAGCGCTCGACGCTCAGGTGCATGCCGCCCGGCGCGATGTAGGCATGGCCCGGCAGGATGCGCTCGCCGTCTTGCGCCTCGGCCACGCGGATGCGGCACAGACCGTCGAGCCGCGTGGCGTAGCTCTTGGTGAAGCCCGGCGGCATGTGCTGGGTGATGACGACGGCGGGGGAGTCGGGCGGCAAATTGATCAGCACTTCCTTGGTGGCCTCGGTGCCGCCGGTGGACGCGCCGATGAAGATGATCTTCTCGGTGGACAGACGACCCAGGTTCGCCACCGGTGGGGCGATGCGGACCGGCTGCGTGCTCGACATGCTGGTGGCCGCCGGCGCGCCCGGCGTGACGAGCTTGTGCACGCGCGCCTTGGCGGCCACGCGAACCTTGTCGGTGATGTCTTGCGCCAGCAGGCGCAGGCCGTCGGCCACGCCGATCTTGGGCTTGGCGACGAAATCGACGGCGCCCAGCTCGAGCGCCCGCAGCGTGACGTCGGCGCCGCGCTCGGTCAGCGTGGACACCATCACCACCGGCATCGGGCGCAAGCGCATCAGCTTGGACAGGAAGTCGATACCGTCCATGCGCGGCATCTCGACATCGAGCGTGATCACATCGGGATTGAGGTTGCGGATCATCTCGCGTGCCACGAACGGGTCGCTTGCCGCACCGATGCATTCCATGTCGGGCTGGCGATTGATGATCTCGCCCAGCAGGCTGCGCACCAAGGCCGAGTCATCGACCACCACCACACGCGTCTTTGCCATGAGAACCCCCGAATCCCTTGAATCTTGTCGGCGTTAAAACAGATCGACGGAGCCGCCGCCGGTGTTTTGCGGCAGCACCCGCTTGGCCGCGGCGCGGTCCTGCGCCACCAGGGCGTCCGGATTGGTGGGCGCCAGCCGCTTGACCATGGCCTTGCCGCTGGCCGGGAAGAAGCACACCTTGCGCGGATAGATTTCGAGCACGTCCTTCGACACGACCGGAATGCGCTCGGTCTTGAGGTAGTCCATCACGAAGGCCGTGTTGCGCTCGCCCACGTTGATGGTGCTCATGCCGCTGATCACCGCGCCCCCGCCGAACACCTTGGCCTCCAGCGTCATGCGCGAGGCGCCCTTTTTCATCATCTCGTTGATGAGCAGTTCCATCGCGTAGGAGCCGTAGCGGCCCGAATCGGCGCCGCCGTCGCCGGCATCGGGCAGCATGAAGTGGTTCATGCCGCCGACCTTGGCGTTGCGGTCCCACAGGCAGGCGGCGATGCACGAGCCGAGCGTGGTCATGATGAGCACGTCTTCGTTGTAGACGAAGTATTCGCCCGGCAGGATCTTGACGGCCTCGGTCTTGAAGTGCGCGTCGTAGAAGAAGAACGAGGCCTCGCCCGGCTTGGGCACGCGAGCCTTGAGCTGCTCCAGCCGGGGCGACGAATTGAGCGTCGACGACGGCCGGTTGAACGCAGGAGTCGTGAGGGTCATGGCGGCGCTTTCGCTAGGGTGCCGGGCGTCACACGCGCTCGTAGACCGTCTTGCCGCGCAGGCGGAAGAGATCTTTGGAGTCGGTGAAGTTCTCCGAGTGCCCCACGAACAGGAGGCTGTCGGGCCGCATGACCGCATGAATGCGCTCCAGCACGCGGCGTTGCGTGGGCGCGTCGAAATAGATCATCACGTTGCGGCAGAACACGAAGTCGAAGGGCTCGCCCAGCGACCACTGCGCGTTCATGAGGTTGAACGGCTTGAATTCGATCATTCGGGCCAGCTCGGGCTTCACCCGGATCGAGCCGGCGTTGTTGCCCTTGCCGCGCAAGAAGAACTGCTGCAGGCGGCGGTGGTCGAGCCCGCGCGCCTCGGCGTCGTAGACCCCGCGGCTGGCCTTGGCGAGCACGTTGGTGTCGATGTCGCTGGCCAGGATCTTCACCGGGCCGCTGATGCCCATGGCCTCGGCCGCCGTGATGGCCAGCGAGTAGGGCTCCTCGCCGGTCGAAGCCGCGCTGCACCAGATGCGCGTGGGCTTGCCGGCGCGCGCTCGCAACGCCTCGGCCAGCATGTGGAAGTGATGCTCCTCGCGGAAGAAAGCCGTGAGGTTGGTCGTCAGGCAGTTGATGAACTCCTGCCACTCGCGCTCGGCGGCGTCGCCGTGCGCGGTTTCGAGCCATTGCAGATAGGTCGCGAACGAGTTGTAGCCGGTGTCGCGCAGGCGGCGCGACAGGCGGCTGTAGACCATGGCTTGCTTGCCGGCGTGCAGGCTGATGCCGGCGCGCTGGTAGATCAGCGCACGCACCCGCTCGAAGTCGGTCGTGTTGAAGCTGAACTCGCGGTCTTGCGATGAAACGGCTGTGGCTTGAGACATGGTCTGCTTGAGCAACGGGGCGATCAGGTCAGCGACCTGCTCATCACCCGGACTTATCGGCCGATCGGCGGGTCCCTTGAGGATGCCTCGACTAGCCAAGCCTGGCGGCGTGAGATAAGGTGCTGATCAGTCGCAAATCCCGAGATCAGCGACCCGACCCTTGGTTACACTTTGCGCAAGACTTGGATCTTGTTAGTGGACACACCCCAACAGTCGCCGTCACCGCCCGCCGCGAAATCGCTCACGACTTCGCTCACTCAACCGACCGCGCTCATCGACCAGCTGCGGCTGGATCAAGCCCTCCAGCTTTTGCGCCAGGCCGGTCACCCGGTTGCCGAGCGGCCCGATGCGTCCACCCCCGCGCTGCTGTCCACCGACTGGATCCAGAGCGTGATCGACGCGCTGTGCGATCTCTCCAGCCGCGACGCCCTCACCGGCTTGGCCAACCGCCGCCAATTCGAGCTGGCCATCGACCGCGAAATCGACCGCGTGGCCCGCACCGGCGAGACGACGATGGTGCTGGTGCTCGACATCGACCACTTCAAGCGCGTCAACGACACCTACGGCCATGCCGCCGGCGACGTGGTGATCCAGAGCGTGGCGCGCGCCCTGCAAGACTGCGTGCGGCCCATGGACACCGTGGCGCGCATCGGCGGCGAAGAGTTCGCCATCATCCTGCCCAACTGCCAGCCCGCGTTCGGGCAGGCGGTGGCCGAGCGGATTCGCCGGCGTGTCGAAGCCAACCCGGTGCAGGCCGCGCTGCATCAGGCCATCCCTGTCACCGTGAGCGCCGGCGGGGCGTTTGCGCCGCAGTGGGTGCGCTCGTCGGCCAAGCTGTGGCTGGAGCGCGCCGACCAGCAGCTCTACCGCGCCAAGGCCGAGGGCCGCAACCGCGCCTGCCTCGAACTGCCGCCGCTGCCCATGGTCAGCGCCGAAGAAAAAGGCATGCTCTTCGCCCTGGGTGCCGGGGCCGAGCCTGCTGACCAGACCGAATCGGATCCGACCTCATGACCTCGCCGACCCGCGACAACCCATCCGCCGCCAAGCGGGCCCGCATCCTGGCCGTGACCAGCGGCAAGGGCGGCGTGGGCAAGACCTTCGTCAGCGCCAACCTGGCCGCCGCGCTGTCCAAGCGCGGCCTGCGCGTGCTCGTGCTCGACGCCGACCTCGGCCTGGCCAATATCGACGTGGTGCTCAACCTCTACCCCAAGGTGACGCTGCACGACGTGTTCACCGGCAAGGCGCAACTCGACGACGCCATCCTGCCCGCGCCCGGCGGCTTCTCGGTGCTGCTGGCCGGCTCGGGGCTGGTCGAGTATTCGCGCCTCACGCCCGAGGTGCGCAACGACCTGCTGGGCATCATCGACTCGGTCGCGCCGCGCTTCGACTGCATCCTGCTCGACACCGGCGCGGGCATTTCGGACGTGGTGCTGTTTGCCGTGTCACTGGCCGACGAGGTGATCGTCGTGGCCACGCCCGAGCCCACCTCGCTGACCGACGCCTACGCCACCATCAAGGTGCTGGCCGCGCAGCAGGCCCGCACCCAGTTGCACCTCATCATCAACCAGGTGAGTCGCGTGGGCGATGGCAAGGGCGTGACCCAGCAGCTGCAACAGGTGCTCAACCGCTTCGTGCAGACGCAAAGCGGCCAGCCGCCGCAACTGCTGCCGGCCGGCGACGTGCCGCTCGACTCCAGCGTGCGCGAAGCCGTGCAGAAGCGCCAACTGCTGCTCGAACACCACCCGGGCTCGCCGGCCTCGCAGGCCATCACCGCCATCGCGGCCAAACTCGCGCCCCACGCCTGACCGCTCCCCCCGCTTGGCCCGCACCAGGGTTGCCCCGCACCCGGTTTGCACTTCGCAATATACGGATGTATATTGCGCAACCTGAACCGCCCCTGATTACACGGTGTGCGGTTCTTTTTGAGCCGTCGATATATACGAACTGATACAGCGGAAGCACACAGGAGTCCAACGTGCCCTCTCATCTCGCCTCACCCTTGCCCGCCGCGCACGCGCGCCGCACCATCGCCCTGGCCACCGCCCTGCTGCTCGGTGGCGGCGCCGCCTGGGCCCAGCAAAGCGATGTCACGCCCTTCGATCTGGGCACGATTTACGTGGTGGGCAAGCGCCCCAGCGTGGGCGATGTGGGGGCCGACCAGGTGTCGTCCGTCGTCACCCGACAGGACATGCGTACCTTCAACCGCGGCAACGTCGGCGATGCGCTCAACCTGCTATCGGGCGTGACGGTCACGGCCAACGGGCGGAATGAAAAAGTCATCTATGTGCGCGGCTTCGACACGCGCGAGGCTCCGCTGTTCATCGACGGCATCCCGGTCTACGTGCCGTACGACGGCTATGTCGACTTCAACCGTTTCGTCACCTCGAATCTGGCGGCCATTCAGGTCACCAAGGGCTTCAGTTCGGTCGCCTACGGCCCCAACGCGTTGGCGGGCGCCATCAACCTGGTGACGCGCAAGCCCCGCGAGCGCTTTGAAGGCGACGCCTCGGTGGGCGTCGGCTCAAGCAAGGGGCGGCAGGCCGAGGTGAACCTGGGCACCAACCAGGGGATGTGGTACGTGCAAATGGGTGCCTCGTACTCGCAGGCCGACGGGTTCCCGCTGTCCGACAATTTCACGCCCACGCTCACCGAGGACGGCGGGCTGCGCAACAACTCGGCCCATCACGACGGCAACCTCTCGCTCAAGCTGGGCCTGACCCCCAACGCCCACGACGAATACACCTTGAGCTACTACAAGCTCAACGGCGAGAAGGGCCAGCCGCCGTCGACCACCGCCAACCCGCCCTCGTCCGCCAACTACTGGGTGTGGCCGTACTGGAACAAGGAGGGCGTGTACTTCATCTCCAAGACCGCGATCACCCCCGCCGAGAACCTGAAGGTGCGGCTCTACCACGACGACTACGACAATGAGGCGCTCTACTACACCGACGCCACTTATACGGTCTTCAGGTCGCAGTTCGGCAACCCCACGGGCCACAGCATCTACCACGACCGCACCCACGGCGCCTCGCTGGAGCTGGAATCGGTGCGCTGGGCCGGCAACACCCTGCGCGCCGTGGCTCAGACCAAGACCGACACGCACACCTCGGTCGATTCGGCCAACACCCTCTACGAAAACTATCAAGACAAGTTGAGCTCGGTCGGTCTCGAAGACAACTACGAGATCAGCAGCCAGCTGACCGCATCGGCCGGCGTGGCCCGCCAGACGCTCAGCCCGCAGCGTGTGTATAACGTCAGCAACCACTTCGGCCTGCCCGGCGACAAGTCGGCCAACAATGCGCAGGCTGGCCTGTTCTACGACTGGACGCCCCAGGCCCGCGTGTACGCCACCATCGCCGGCAAGACGCGCCTGCCCACGCTCAAGGACCGCTACTCGCAGAAGTCGGGCACTTACGTCGAGAACCCCAATCTGCAGCCCGAGAAATCGACCAACTACGAAACGGGCTACCAGGGCCAGCCCTGGGCTGGCGGCCATGTCGAAACGGCGCTGTTCTTCAGCAACATCCACGACAAGATCCAATCGGTGGCCAACGTATCGGGCACCAAGTCGCAGATGCAGAACGTCGGCAAGGTGCATGCCTCGGGCCTCGAAGCCAGCATCAAGCAAGCCCTCGCGGCGTGGGCCGATGTAGGCGGCAGCTACACCTACACCGTGCTCAAGAACGTCGGCGACCCGGCCACCCGGCTCACTGACGTGCCGCGCAACAAGCTCACCGCCTACGCGCAAGTGCGCCCCGCCGACGCCTGGTCGATCGTGCCGTTCGCCGAATTCGACAGCGGGCGCTGGGTGTCGAACACCTTGCGCCTGGGCGGCTTCGCCACGCTCAACGCCAAGGTGGTCTACCAGCCGAGCAAACCGCTGTCGATCGAGGCGGGCATCAACAACCTGACCGACCACAACCTGTCGATGTCGTCGGGCTACCCCAACCCGGGCCGCACGTGGTTCGCCAATGCGAACTACCAGTTCTGAACACAGGAGCACACCATGATGAACATCACCAAACGCGGCTGGATGGCCATGAGCCTGGCCATCGCCCTGACTCGGTTCGCCGCGCCGGCGCACGCCGTGCACACTCCGGACGACCCGTCGGCCTACGTGACGCACAGCGTCGTCATCACCGGCACGGTCGAGCATCCGCAAACCGTCACCGTCAGCGATTTGCGCAAGCTCCCGCCGCAGCGGGTCAGCGAAGTCGGCCTGGTGTGCCAGTCGGGCGCCGACATGGGCAAGCTGCAGAACGTCAAGGGCGTGCGGCTGACCGATCTGCTCGACCAGGCCGTCATCCAGACCCCCGGGCACAACGACGTCAAGAAGATGGTCGTGATCGCCACGGCCAGCGACGATTACGCGGTGGTCTTCTCGTGGACGGAGCTCTACAACTCGCCGCTCGGCGATGGCGTGGTGGTGTACTTCGAGAAGGACGGCGTTCCGCTGGGTGACGACGAAGGCCGCATCGCCATGGTCTCGTCGAAAGACACCCGCACCGGCCCGCGCCACGTGAAGTGGCTCAAGCGCATCGAGGTGCGCAAGGTCGTGGACTGATGCGGCTCGATCACGCCACCGCCATGCGCGATCAGTTGCGCCGCTGCGTGGCCGGCGTGATGCGTGCCGCCCAACTCGGCGAACTGCCGCTGTTCGCCTGGACGCTGGGTTTGCCGCAAGACGGCTTGCTCGGCCTGCTGAACGACCTGTTCCCCGAGATCGGCGAGCTGGAGCCGGTGGCACCGGCCCGCTACGCCGCCCTGACTCGCGCCGCGCCGCGCGATCTGGGCGAGCTGGCCCGCTGGCTGTTCGCCCAGCGCAGCCCCCACGTCGCGCTCCGCGACGCGCACGCGCTCGCTTGCACCGTGGCCGCCGCGAGCTTCGGCAACCGGCACCTCTGGGCCGATCTCGATTTGCCGGATCGCGAATCGCTCGATGCGCTGTTAGAGTTCCACTTCCCCCCGCTGGTTGCCCGCAAGCCCGCCACGGTTCGCTGGAAGCGGTTTCTCTTCGCCGAGCTCGGCGGCAGTCGCGGCGACCCGGGCCTGCTGCCCCCCGGCTGCGTCGCTTGCGACGAATTCAGCGCCTGTCGAGCCACCCCGTCACCCCCATCGCACCATGAGCGAGTCCTTGCCGTCCAACAAAAGCTTTGAGATCCATGGCTCGGTCTGGATGACCGTGGACGGCGAGAACTTTGGCGGACGCGGGCGCGTCGAGTTGCTGCGCCACATCGCCAGTTGCGGCTCGATCACGCGCGCGGCCAAGGCCATGAGCATGAGCTACAAGGCCGCGTGGGACGCCATCGACGCCATGAACCAGCTCGCCGGCGAGCCGCTGGTGCAGCGCATGGTGGGCGGCTCGGGCGGCGGCGGCACCAAGCTCACCCCACGCGGCGAGCGACTGATCCACAACTTCGAGCGCATCGAGCGCGAGCACCGACGGTTCGTCGAGGCGATCAGCGCCCAGGCCGAACAGTTGGCAGACGACTATCTTCTTTTCAGAAAGCTCGACATGAAAACCAGCGCACGCAACCAGTTCTTCGGCAAGGTCACCCGCGTGGTGCCCGGCGCGGTCAACGACGAGATCGACATCGATATCGGCAGCGGCCACAGCATCGCGGCCATCGTGACGCACGAAAGCACCCAGTCACTCGATCTCAAGGTCGGGCGCAGCGTGTTCGCGCTGATCAAGGCTTCGTCGATCATCGTGGTGGCCGACGAGGCCGGATCGCGCTTTTCGGCGCGCAACCGCCTGAGCGGCCAGGTGGCCCGGCTGCAAGGCGGCGCCGTCAACACCGACGTGACCATCGAGCTGCCCGGTGGAGCCAACGTGTCGGCCATCATCACCAACGAGAGCTGCGCCCATCTGCAGCTGGCCGTGGGCTCCGCCGCGACGGCGATCTTCAAGGCTTCGAGCGTGATCGTCGGCGTGACCGACTGAGCGCAAGCGCCGCGGCCTCAGCCGCGCTCGACGGCGGTGGGCCGCAGCAGCACGATCAGCGCGCCCGCGCCGCCGTCCGGCCCCTTGGCCTGCACGAAGGCCATGACCTCGCTCTTTTGCACGAGCCAGGTCCGCACCTTGTTCTTCAGCACCGGCTCGCGCCCCGGCGAGCCCAGGCCCTTGCCGTGCACCACGCGCACGCAGCGCAAGCCGTGGCGCGCCGCCTCGCGGATGAAGCCGCCCAGGCGCTCGCGGGCCTCGTCGCGACGCAGGCCGTGCAGATCGAGCTCGGCCTGCATCGTCCACTCGCCGCGCCGCAGGCGGCGCAGCACGTCGGGCCCCACGCCGGGGCGGGCGTAGGCCAGCTCGGCGTCGGTCTGCAACAGCGACTCGACATCGAATTCGTCGGACAAGGCCTCGCGCAGCACGGCCTGCTCGTCCTGCAAGCGGCTGCGCGGCGTGGGGGCCGGCTTGAGCGCGGCGGGGCGCAAGGCAGCGGGGTCGACGACGCCGGGGTCCTTGATTGGCAGCACCGGCCCGACGTGATGGCGAAACACCGCCTGCTCGCGCTGCGCCCGCTCGGCCTCGGCGCGGCGCCGGGCTTCGAGCTCGCGCTCGCGTTGCTGCTGGAGCTGCCGCTGGCGTTGCGCCTCGCGCCACACCTGCTTGAGCTCGTCCAGCCCCTTGCCTTTCATCTCGTCCTCGTCGCCTCAACAACCGTCACAACAAGCCGCGTTCGGCGAACGACACGACCTCGGCGCGGCCCACCACGAGGTGGTCGAGCACGCGCACATCGACCAGGCCCAGCGCGCTGCGCAGCGTCTGCGTGAGGTACTCGTCGGCCTTCGAGGGCTCGGCCACGCCCGAGGGGTGGTTGTGCGCCAGGATCACCGCCGCGGCGTTGACGCTCAGCGCCCGCTTGACCACCTCGCGGGGGTAGACGCTGGTTTGCGTGAGCGTGCCGCGAAACAGCTCCTCGAAGCCGATCATGCGGTTTTGCGCGTCGAGAAACAGCACGCCGAACACCTCGTGCGGCAACTCGGCCAGGTGCAGGCGCAGGTAGTCCTTGACCACCTGAGGCGAGTCGAACACCGGCCGCGCCTGCAGCGTGGTGGCCAGCGCGCGGCGGGCAATTTCGAGCACGGCGGCGATCTCGGCGCGCTTGGCCGGGCCCAGTCCCTTGACCGACTTCAAGTCGGCCACATCGGCGCGCAGCAAGCCGGCCAGGCCGCCGAAGCGGTCGAGCAGGCTGTGCGCCAGTTGCAGCACGCCCTGTCCCTTGAGCCCGGTGCGCAGCAACAAGGCCAGCAGCTCGGTGTCGGCCAGGGCGGCGCTGCCCTGGTGGAGGAGTTTTTCGCGCGGGCGCAAAGCAGCCGGCAGGTCTTTCATGGTGGGTCGCTCCCTCGTGTTTGTCTTGCGTTTTCTTGTGCTCGTGCGGCGGTTGCCGGCTCGCTTGCGGCTTGTGGCTGCCGCGAGTCCGTCCCTTGCCTAAAATTGCGCCTTCAGTCTACCCAAGGGGGTCACCGCCTCGCACGCCCGGGCCCGATCCACTTTCAGCCTTCGTCACCCCCTTCATCAACCCTTTACGCAGCCGAGTCGAGATCTTGAGCGACAACACTTCTTCTGCCGTGCCCACTGTTCAGATGGGCTCTTTCTTGACGCTGCACTACCGGCTTGCCGGCCCGCAGGGCGATGTCGTCAACACCTTCAACGAAGGCCCGGCCACGCTGACCGTGGGCGCCGGCGCGCTGTCGCCAGCCATCGAATCGCGCCTGATCGGCCTGGCCGAAGGCGCGCGCGTCACCATCGAGCTGGCCGCCGGCGAGGCGTTCGGCCACCGCAGCGCCGAGCAGCTGCGGCGCGTGCCGCTCGAAGTGCTGCGCGAGCACGGCGCCGACGACCACTACGGCGTGGGCGACGTGGTGCGCTTTCCGACGCCCGACGGCAACGGCAGCTTTGCCGGCGTGCTGCGCGAATACGGCCCCGAGGGTTCGGGCTGGGTGCTGTTCGATTTCAACCACCCGCTGGCCGGCCAGCCGGTGACCTTCGAAGTGCAGCTGATCGGGGTGCTGTGATGGGCGGCCCGGTCAGTGACGTGCTGCTGGCCGAGCCGCGCGGCTTCTGCGCCGGGGTCGATCGCGCCATCGAGATCGTCGAGCGCGCCCTCACGCTGTTCGGCGCGCCGGTCTACGTGCGCCACGAGATCGTGCACAACACCTACGTGGTCAACGACCTCAAGGCCAAGGGCGCGATCTTCATCGAAGACCTCGCCGAGGTGCCCGCCGGCGCCACGCTGGTCTTCAGCGCCCACGGCGTGAGCCAGGCGGTGCGCAACGAGGCGCAGCAGCGCGGCTTCCAGGTGTTCGACGCCACCTGCCCGCTGGTCACCAAGGTGCACATCGAGGTGGCCAAGCTGCACCGCGAGGGTTTCGAGTTCCTGATGATCGGCCACAAGGGCCACCCCGAGGTCGAAGGCACGATGGGCCAGCTGAGCGACGGCATCTACCTGATCGAGGGCGTGGACGACGTGGCCACGGTGCAGGTGAACAACCCGGGCAAGCTGGCGGTGGTGACGCAGACCACGCTGTCGGTGGACGACGCCGCCGCCATCCTGAGCGCGATCAAGGAGCGCTTTCCGCAGATTCGCGAGCCCAAGCGGCAGGACATCTGCTACGCCACGCAAAACCGGCAGGACGCCGTGAAGATGCTGGCCCCGCAAGTCGACGTGGTCGTCGTGGTGGGCAGCCCCACCAGCTCGAACAGCAACCGCCTGCGCGAGCTGGCCGAGCGCCTGGGCACGCCCGCCTACATGGTCGATTGCCCCGAAGACCTGCGCCCCGAATGGTTCGCCCGCGGCGCCCGCGTGGGCCTCACCGCTGGCGCGTCAGCCCCCGAGGTGCTGGTGGACCAGGTGATCGCGCAGCTCAAGTCGCTGGGCGCCGCCGGCGTGCGACGCATGCAGGGCGTGGAAGAGTCGGTGCGCTTTCCGCTGCCCAAGGGCCTGAAGCTGCCGGGCGAAGGCGCCGGCAACGAAGACTGAGGCTCGGCTCAGCACCCGCCGCCCGGCTTGCCGCAGCCCGAACAGCCGTCGCAGCCCGAGGCCGGGCTGCCCGGCCGGGCCAGCGTCGAACCCAAGGGGCCTGGCACACCGTCGTCGCGCGCAGCGGGCGTCGAGCTGGCCAGCAGGGCCCGAGCCCGCCGCCAGACGGCGCGGGCCACGTACAGCGCCGCCACGCCCACGATCAGCCCGACCAGGCCGTCCTGCACGAAGGTCGAGGCCACGGCGCTCATCGTCACGCCCCCAGCCAGGTCACGACGCGGAAGGTCGCGAACGACGCCAGGTAAGCCAGCCCGAACAGGTAGCCCGCCATCACACCCACGGTGCGCCAGCTGCCGGTTTCGCGGCGCACCGTCACCAGCGTGGCCACGCATTGCGGCGCGAACACATACCAGGCCAGCAGCGACAACGCCGTCGCCAACGACCAGGTCTGGGCGATCACCGGCCCCAGCGCGCCGGCGGTGGCATCACCCGTAGCCGACAAGGCGTAGACCGTGCCCAGCGCACTCACCGCCACCTCTCGCGCCGCCAAGCCCGGGATCAGCGCGATCGCGATCTGCCAATTGAAGCCGATGGGTGCAAAGAAGCCCGCCAGCGCGTGACCCAGCCGACCCGCGAAGCTGTAGTCGATGGCCGGGCCGGTGAACCCCGGCGGCGGCGACGGGTAGGTGCTCAAGAACCACAGCAGCACCGTCAGCGCCAGGATGATCGTGCCCACGCGGTTGATGAAGATGGTGGTGCGTTGCCACAGCCCGATGGCGATGTTGCGCACATGCGGCCAGTGGTAGGCGGGCAGCTCCATCATCAGCTGGCGGGTCTGCCCCTGCGCCGTGGTGCGCTTGAGCACCCACGCCACCAGCATCGCGCTGACGATGCCAGCAAAGTACAAGCCGAACAGCACCAGCCCCTGCAGCTCCAGCCCGCCCCACACCAGACGCTTCGGGATGAAGGCGCCGATCAGCAAGGCGTAGACCGGCAAGCGCGCCGAGCAGGTCATCAGCGGCGCGATCATGATCGTGACCCAGCGGTCGCGCGGGTTGTCGATGGTGCGCGTGGCCATGATGCCGGGGATGGCGCAGGCGAAGCTCGACAGCAGCGGGATGAACGAGCGCCCGGACAGCCCGATGCTGCCCATCAGTCGGTCAAGCAAGAAGGCCGCGCGCGGCAGGTAGCCCGACTCTTCGAGCACCAGGATGAAGAAAAACAGGATCAGGATCTGCGGCAGGAACACCAGCACCCCGCCGGCCCCGGCGATCACGCCGTCCACCAGCAAGCTGCGCAAGGCCCCCTCGGGCAGATGGGTGGCCACGACCTGACCCAGCACCTCGACGCCCGCCTCGATCTGGCTCTTGGGCCACTCGGCCCAGGTGAACACCGCCTGGAAGATCAGGAACAGCAGCACCAGCAAGATGATCGGGCCGGCCACCGGGTGCAAGACCAC
>NZ_JAYSBZ010000071.1:0-14980 GCF_041915145.1 Aquabacterium sp.
CACGCGCGGCAGCCGCGCCCTGCTCAACCAGCTGGGCCGGCGCCGCGCCGCCGCCCCGCCCGCCACGGCCGCGTCGCCTCGCGCGCGTCGCCTCCGCCCGATCATGCGCGTGGCCACCGATCGCGCCGGCCCCGCGCCGCCGGCATCGGGTGGCCTCCTAACCTGGTTGAGGCGCGGGCCACCGTGGCTCGGCCAGCTCGTGCTGGGCCCCTCCACCCGGCTCCGCGAGCGCCTGCGGCTGTCGCTCGGCGGCATCCTGATCTATGCGTTCTGGCTCACGCTGATGCACGGCTACGCCCTGCCGCACGGCCTCATCACCCCGACCGCCGCCCGCGCGCTGACGGCGTGCGACCTGTTCGGCATCCTGGTCTTCTACCCGCTGATCCGCAGCGGCTGGTCGGCGCGCTGGCCCGACTCGCAACTGGCGTTGCCGCAGCTGCTGTTCGGCTCCCTCGTCTGCGCCCTGGGCATCGCCACCGTGCCCGACCTGCGCTACGCGATGCTGCAACTCATGTGCTTCGTGCAGCTGTTCGGCATGGCCGTGCTGACCGCGCGCCAGACACGCGTGACGACGACCAGTGCCGTCGTCCTTCTGCTGCTGGCCCTTGGCTCGACCTGGAACCCGCCCAGCGACTCGCGCCGCTTCGTGTTCGACGCGCTGATCGTCGCCACCTCGTGCTACGTGATCATCAGCATCGGCGTGCAGTCCTATCGCTTCAGCCGCCATCGCGCCCAGGTGCAGCAAGAACAGGGCGCGCTGGCCGACGCCATCGAGCATCTGCGCTCGCAGCTGATCCACGACCCGGTCACCGGCGTCTACGCGCGTGCCCACCTCGCCGAATGGCTGGAGCGCGAAGTGGCGCGCTGCGAACGCACCGGCCAGCGCTTCTGCGTGGCCCTGATGCGGCTCACCCCTCGCGTGAGCGCCGACGTCGTGCAGCGCGGCGTGGCCGACGACCTCGGGCTGCTGCGGCGCCTGGCCACCCTGGGGCGGACCACGCTGCGCGCCACCGATCTGCTCGGCCGCTGGAGCCCGCAAGAATTGCTGGCCCTGCTGCCCGACACCGCCGCCAGCCCGCTGTGCGTGCAAGGGCTCGACCGATTGCGCGCGCAAGTGGCGACCCAGCTCGGCCCGCCGCCGCTCGGCGCCACGCTGTCGTGCGGCATTGCCGAATACCGGGCGGGCGAGCCCCTGGCGCAACTGCTGGCACGCGCCGAGCGCGGTCTGCACGCCGCCCAGGCCAGCGGCGGCAACCGCTGCGTGCTGGCCGACTGAGCCGCCTCAGTTGCCCTTGGCCACCCAGCTCAGGGGCGCGTGGCGCATGTACCAGCCGATCAGCCGCCACGGCCAGCTCGGCACGCAGGCCTCGGCGGGTTCTTTCTCGATGGCCACGGCCAGCGCGCGGCAGCCGGTTTCGGTGTCCACCATGAAGGGCGTCTTCTTGACCTTGGCGTTGATCTCGCTGCGGATGTAGCCCGGGAAGATCGTCGTCACCGCGATCGGCAGCTTCTTCTTGATGAACTCGGCGCGAATGCCCTCGCTGAGCGCCGCCAGCCCGGCCTTGGTGGCCGCGTAGACGCTCACGTTGCCCGGCAGCCCGCGCATCGCGCTCATCGACGAGATCGTCACCAAGTGCCCATGGCCCTGCTTGCGAAAGATCTCCAGCGCCGCCTCGCATTGCGCCACCGCGGCCACGAAGTTGGTTTGCGCCGTCTGCAAATTGGCCTTGAAGAAATACCCCATGCCCAGCGGCTGACCCTTGCCCATGCCGGCGTTGACGATGACGCGGTCGAGCCCGCCCAACTCCTGGGCAAAGGCATGAAAGACCTCGAACACCTGCGCGTGGTTGTTCACGTCGAGCGCGCGCACGCTGACGCGGATCTTCGGATTCGCCCGCAGCAGCTCGTCGCGCAGCGCGTCGAGCCGGTCGGTGCGCCGCGCGCACAGCGCCAGGTCGCGCCCGCGCCGGGCGAACTCGCGCGCCATGCCCTCGCCCAGGCCCGAGCTGGCGCCGGTAATCAAGATCGTTTTTCTCAGCGTGGCCATGTGGTCTCCGGTTATCGATAAGTCAGCAGCGCCGGCGTGGCGCCTTCCAGGTGGGCGTGTTCGTTGATCGAGACGAGATGCAGGCCGTCGCGCCCCGTCACGAGCTTGGTGATGCCGGCGTTGGCCAGCGTCCAGTTGATCGCAAACGCTTGCGTGTCGCTCAGGCCCAGCAGGTGCGCGCACACCACGCTGATGAAGCCGCCCGAGGTGAAGACCAGGGTCGTGCCCTTGGGCGCCGTGGCCGCCACCACATCATTCAGCGCGGCCACGCAGCGCTGCTTGAAGGCCGTCCACGGCTCAGCGTATTCGGCCGCATGCTCGCCCCCCACCCAGCGCTCGACCGCGCCCTTGAAGAAGGACTGGAACGCGCGGCGCGGGTCGCCCGAGGCAGCGAAGTCCGTCATCATCGCCAGCTTGTCGGCGTAGCGCGGCTCGGCCACCCGGATCACGTTCTCATGATCGAACTCGTTGACGCCCGCATGCTGCCGCACCGACAGCACGGCGCCCAACTCCGTCAGACAACCACTGGCTGTATCGAGATGCCGCTGCATCGTGCCGCTGATCGCCGCGTCGGGGATCACGCCGCGCGCCTTCAACGCTTGCCCGAGCACACGCGCCTGCGCGTGGCCGTTCGGCGAGAGCTGGTCGTAGTTGTCGCCGCCGAACGAGGCCTGGCCGTGGCGCAGCAGGTAGATCGCACCCATGTCAGTTCAATGCCTTGTTCATCGCTTGGCCTGCTTGATGATGGCCTTGCAGCGCCAATCGAAGTAATTGACCATGATCCAGAAGTTCTTGAACGCCGGGTTGCGCGTCTGCTTGTGGTGGTAGCGGTAATAGATCTGCTGCGCGATGCCGGCCAGGCGAAAGAGCCCGTAGACCTCGTAGAAAGCGAAGTCCGCCGCGCTGACCTGCTTGCCGAGGCCGCTGCGATCGAGGTAGTACTCGATCACCTCTTGCCGCTTCAACATGCCGGGCAGATGCGTGGGCTGGCGGCGCGTGGCCTGCATCAGCTTGTTGTCGTCGGCCTGCACCCAGTAGGCCAGGCTGTTGCCCAGGTCCATCAGCGGGTCGCCGAGCGTGGCCATCTCCCAGTCGAGCACGCCGATCACGCGCGTCGGATCGTCGGCGGCCAGCACCACGTTGTCGAAGCGCCAGTCGTTGTGGATCACGCAGTTGGACACGTCTTGCGGCGTGCGCTCTTTCAGCCAGGCCCGCACGTAGCGGTAGCTGGGCACGTTCCAGGTGCGCGCCGCCTCAAACCGGTCGCCCCAACCCTCGATCTGGCGCTGGCAATAGCCGCTGCCCTTGCCGAGCGATTCGAGGCCCGCCGCTTTGACGTCCACACGGTGCAGCTCGATCAGCTTGTCGAGCACGTTGGTGCAGAGCCGGCGCGTGGCTGCGGCATCGAGCTGCAAGCCGCGCGGCATGTTCTTGCGCGGGATGATGCCCTCGACGCGCTCCATCACGTAGAACTCGCAGCCCAGCACCGATTCGTCCGAGCACAAGCCCACCATGTTCGGCACGACCGGGTAGACCGGCTTCAGCGCCGACTGCACGCGAAACTCGCGCCCCATGTCGTGCGCCGACTTGGCCTTGGTGCCGGCGGGCGGGCGGCGCAGGATGA
This sequence comes from Aquabacterium sp., assembly GCF_041915145.1. Taxonomy (GTDB): domain Bacteria; phylum Pseudomonadota; class Gammaproteobacteria; order Burkholderiales; family Burkholderiaceae_C; genus Aquabacterium. Next base: position 3,672 of record NZ_JAYSBZ010000071.1, read on the forward strand.
AGTCGGTCGCGCCCGAGCTGCTGGGCGCATATTGAACGCGGTACGTCCAGTTCGACGCACCGCCCGAGTACTGCGTGATCTTCGGCAGGCCGATCAGCTCGGGCCGCTGCTGCTTGATCCAGGCATCGACGGCGCCAACGTTCAGCTCTTCACCGGCACGCACGTCGCCGGCCACGTCGATCACGCTCGCGGCGCCTGGAGTCTGCGTCACGCTCACTTGAAGAACCCTTGCTTCATCAACTCGATGCGCGCGATCACGCCCTTGTGCACTTCGTCCGGGCCATCGGCCAGACGCAGGCTGCGGCCCTGCATGAAGTAGGCGGTGAGCGGCGTGTCGCGCGACACGCCCGCGCCACCGTGGATCTGGATCGCCATGTCCACCACCATCTGCAGCATGTTGGGCGCCGCCACCTTGATCGCCGATATCTCGGTCATCGCCCCCATCGAGCCGACCTGGTCGATCTTCCAGGCCGCATACAGCGTGAGCAGGCGAGCCTGGTCGATGGCGATGCGCGCCTCGGCCACGCGCTCGCGGTTGCCGCCCAGGTTGAGCAGCGGCTTCTTGAACGCGGTGCGGCTCATGCCGCGCCGGATCATCAAGGTCAATGCATGCTCGGCCGCGCCGATGCAGCGCATGCAGTGGTGGATGCGACCCGGGCCGAGCCGGCCTTGCGCGATCTCGAAGCCCATGCCCGGGCCGCTGATGAAGTTGGCGACCGGCACGCGCACATTCGTGAAGTGCACCTCGCCGTGGCCGTGCGGCTCGTCCATCTCGCCGAACACCGGCACCATGCGTTTGATCTCGATGCCCGGCGCGTCGAGCGGCACCAGCACCATCGAATGCTGGTGGTGGCGGTCGGCATCGGGGTTGGGCGTGTGCGCCATGAAGATCGCGATCTTGGCGCGCGGGTCGCCAATGCCCGACGACCACCACTTCTTGCCGTTGAGCACGATCTCGTCGCCCTCGACGATGGCCGTGGCCTGCATGTTGGTGGCATCGGACGACGCCACATCGGGCTCGGTCATGCAGAACACCGAACGAATCTCGCCGTTCAGCAGCGGCTTGAGCCATTGCTCTTTCTGCGCGTCGCTGCCGTACTTCCAGATCACTTCCATGTTGCCGCTGTCGGGTGCATTGCAATTGAAGATCTCGGGCGCCATCAGGCTCTTGCCCATCTCTTCGGCGCTCAGCGCGTATTCGAGCGTGCTCAGGCCCGGGCCGTGAGCGGCGTCGGGCAGGAACAGGTTCCACAGGCCCTCGGCCTTGGCCTTGGCCTTCAGCTCTTCAACGTGCGCCGGGATCGTCCACTTCGTCCAGTCGCCTCCGTGGTTGGCGGCGAGGATCTCGTTCCAGTGGCCCTGCTCGATCGGGGCGATGTGCTGCTCGATGAAAGCACGCACGCGGGCTGCGTAGTCTTGGGCGCGGGCGCTGGGTTCGAAGTTCATGGCGGTCTCCTGGCTCATCAATCGTGCTGCATCGTAGTCAGCGCCAACCATGCAGGCAAATGATGATTAATCATCGTCGCCTATTCGTCAGTCTTATGACCTGCTCGGCGCCGGACTGCACCATCTCGCGCAGCCATCGGTGCGCAGGGTCGGCTTCGCGGTCGGCGTGCCAGTACATCATGATCTCCAGCGCCGGCACCGGGAACGGCGGCTCGTGCACCGCCAGCGGCAGCACGCGCGCCAGCTCGCGGGCATACGTGCGCGGCATCGTCAGCAATGAGTCCGTCTGCGACACCACCTGCGCGGCGGCAAAGTAGTGCTGGCAGCGCAAGGCCACGCGGCGCTCCACGCCCTGCTCGGCCAGGATGCGATCCAGCGGGTCGCCGGCCTCGCTGCCCAGCGTCACCACCACATGCCGCGCCGCCAGATAGGCCGCCATGCCCGGCTTGCGCGCCACGCGGGGCTTGTCCGGCTTGCGCGCCACCACGGCCAGCGATTCTTCGGCCAGCTTGATCGAGCGGATGCGGGGCCCCAGGCGGGTCTTGCGCTCGATGGCCAGATCGAGCCCGCCGCTGGTCAACTCGCGCTCCAGCGATTCGCGCGGCACGCGTCGGCTGGTGATCGCCACGCCCGGCGCGGCCTGCGAGATCTGCTGCATCAGACTCGGGAAGGTGATGGCCTCCATCACGTCGCGCACGCCGACTCGGAAGGTCATCTCCAGCGTCGCCAGCTCGAATACCTGGGCGCTGTGCAGCAAGTCACCCAGGCCGCGCAGGTGGGCCTGCACGTCCGGCAGGATGCGCCGCGTCAACTCGGTGGGCTGCATGCGGTTGCCCTGCCGCACGAACAGATGATCATCGAAGGCTTCGCGCAGCCGGCGCAGTGCATGGCTCACAGCGGGCTGGCTGACGTGCAGGCTGCGCGCCGCGCCCGAAATGCCGCCCTGGGTGTGGATGGCATCGAGCACGCGAAACAGGTTGAGATCGAGGCGTGCCGGGAGTCGGCTGGCGGGCAATGCGGTCGTCATGGCGCAGTACCATACCGCGCCGGGGCAGCGCGCCTTGCCCACCACCCCGCGAGCGTCGCGGTTGGAGTCCCTCATGCTCAATGTTTTCACGCTGGCCAGTGGCCGGCTCTTTCAGGAAGAGATCGACAGCGCCGCCGCGCTGGCCCCGGTCGAGCCCGTGTGGGTCGACCTCGAAAACCCGTCGCCTGTCGAGAAGAGCTGGATCGCCGGCCGCTTCGGCCTGATCATTCCCGACAACATCATCGACGACGACCTCGAAGAATCGGCCCGCTTCTACGAAGAGGGCGGCGCCATCCACATCCGCTCCGACTTCCTGATCGACGACGAAGAGGCCCCGCGCAACGTCCGCGTCGCGTTCATCCTGCACCGCAACGTGCTGTTCTCGATCCACAGCGAAGACCTGCCCGTCTTCCGCCTGCTGCGCATGCGCGCGCGCCGCATCCCGGCCCTGATCGAAGACGCCAAGGACGTGCTGCTCAAGCTCTACGACGCCGACGCCGAGTATTCGGCCGACGCGCTCGAAGGCATCTACGACGATCTCGACAAGGTCAGCCAGCGCGTGCTGAAGTCCGAAGTCAACGATGCCGCCGCCGCCACCGCGCTGGCCGACATCGCCCGACAAGAAGACCTCAACGGCCGAATCCGCCGCAACGTGATGGACACGCGCCGAGCGCTGAGCTTCATGATGCGCAGCCGCATGCTGGGCGCCGATCAGTTCGAGGAGGCACGGCAGATCTTGCGCGACATCGATTCGCTCGACAGCCACACGGCCTTCTTGTTCGACAAGATCAACTTCTTGATGGACGCCACCGTCGGCTTCATCAACATCAACCAGAACAAGATCATCAAGATCTTCTCGGTGGCCTCGGTGGCCCTGCTGCCACCCACGCTGATCGCCAGCATCTACGGCATGAACTTCAAGGCCATGCCCGAGCTCGACTGGTCGCTGGGCTACCCCTTCGCGCTGGCCATCATGGTCGCCTCGGTCATCACGCCGTTCTGGTACTTCCGACGCAAGGGATGGTTGAACTGACTCCTCGCGCGCCCGCAAAAAAGCCCGCCCACGCATCCAGCGCGGCGGGCTTTTTGATGGGCCGCTCAGGCGCCGAGCGGCTCGGGTTGGGTCAACCCTTGCGACGTTGCTTGACAGCGTCGGACAACACCTGCAGCACGGTCAGCGAGTCGTCCCAACCGATGCAGGCATCGGTGATGCTCTTGCCGTATTCGAGCGCTGCCGGGTCGTCCTTGCCCGGCGTGAACTTCTGCGCTCCCGGCGTCAGATGGCTCTCGACCATCACGCCGAACACGCTGCGCGAACCGCCGCTGACCTGCGCCGCGATGTCGCGCGCCACATCGACCTGGCGCTCGTGCTGCTTGCTCGAATTGGCGTGCGAGAAGTCCACCATCAAGCTGGGGTTCAGCTTCGCGGCTTCGAGGTCTTTCACGGCCGCCGCCACGCTGGCCGCGTCGTAGTTGGGCGCCTTGCCACCGCGCAGGATCACGTGGCAGTCCTTGTTGCCCTTGGTCTCGACGATGGCGACCTGACCGTTCTTGTGCACCGACAGGAAGTGGTGCGGACGCGCAGCCGCCTGGATGGCATCGGTCGCGATCTTGATGTTGCCGTCGGTGCCGTTCTTGAAGCCGATGGGAGCCGACAGGCCCGACGACAACTCGCGGTGCACCTGGCTTTCAGTCGTGCGGGCCCCAATCGCGCCCCACGAGATCAGATCGCCGATGTACTGCGGCGAGATCACGTCGAGGAACTCGCTGCCGGCCGGTACGCCCTGGCGGTTGATCTCGAGCAGCAACTGGCGTGCGATGCGCAGGCCTTCGTCGATGCGATAGCTCTCGTCCAGATACGGATCGTTGATCAGGCCCTTCCAGCCCACCGTCGTGCGCGGCTTCTCGAAGTAGACCCGCATCACGATTTCCAGCGTGTCCTTGAACGCTTCGCGCTCGGCCTTCAGGCGACGCGCATAGTCGAGCGCGGCGGACGGGTCGTGGATCGAACACGGGCCGATCACCACCAGCAGGCGGTCATCCTTGCCCGACATGATCTTGCGGATGCGATCACGGGTATCCGACACGAGTAGCTCGATGCCCGTGCCACGAATCGGGAAGAAGCGAATCAGAGCTTCAGGCGGCGGTAGCGGTGTCACGTTGCGGATCCGTTCGTCGTCGGTGGATGAAGTCTTGTCGGCTGGCGCGACCCACCCTTCAGCGGCGGTACTGGTTTTCGCATTCATCTGGCTGTTCTCCAAAAGGCAAAAAAAACCGCCGGGGGTCACCCGGCGGTTTGTTGGATTCAGTGGGCGCTGTCGTTACATGCTTGTGCGCTGACCTCTCCAACCGCCGGGGCGGTGCGAGAACCAGTAATACGCAAAGAAGAAACGATCTGCACGCATGGCGGTCACTGTAGCACGTTTGATTTGCCCCACGCCAGCGCCGTTAGCACAGTTCACCGCATTGACACGCCGAGCGCGCGCACCCGGCATGCCATATCTCACGGTTTGCCCACCCCAGGCTCAGCGAGCGAGCACCTCGCGCGCCTGCTTCAGCATCGTGTCGGCATCGCTGACCTCGAACTTGCCTGGCGCCTCCACGTTCAGCGTACGCACCACGCCGTCCACCACCAGGGCCGAATAGCGCTGCGAGCGCAGCCCCAGCCCCGCGGCCACCAGATCCAGTGTCAGCCCGGTGGCTTGCGTGAACGTGCCGCTGCCGTCCGCCATCATGCACACGGCACCCTGGGTTTTCTGCTCACGGCCCCACGCGCCCATCACGAAGGCATCGTTCACCGACACACACCAGATCTCGTCCACCCCGGCTGCGCGCAAGGCCGGCGCCTGCTTCACATAACCCGGCACATGCTGTGCCGAGCAAGTGGGCGTGAACGCGCCCGGCAGGGCAAACAACGCGATGGTCTTGCCCTTGGTCAGCTCGGCAATATCGAAGGTATTCGGGCCGAGACTGCAGCCATTGCCTTCGACCTCGATGTACTCGCTCAGCTTGCCTGCCGGCAGGCGATCTCCAACCTTCAACATGACCATGCTCCTCGCTTGATGTTCACAGAACTTCGGCCGCCCAAAACAAAACGACCGGAGCGCCAGTATTCCAGCGTTCCGGTCGTCAGGTGCCATGCGGCCCGAAAGCCCATGGCGCCGTGCGGCTCAAAGCCTTACACCAAGCGAGACTTCTCGATCAGGCGGGTCACCACCCAAGACTTGGTCTTGGACAGCGGACGCGATTCCGAGATCTCCACGGTGTCGCCCAGCTTGAACTCGCCGTTCTCGTCGTGAGCGTGGTACTTGCGCGAGCGGCCCACGATCTTGCCGTAGAGCTCGTGCTTGACGCGACGCTCAACCAGAACCGTGACGGTCTTGTTGCGCTTGTCGCTCACCACCTTGCCGACCAGGGTGCGAATGTTCTTCGCTTGGCCTTGCGTCTCTTGAGTCGTCATTTGGCGGCTCCTTCCTTCTTCTGCGCCAGGATGGTCTTGGCGCGGGCGATGTCGCGGCGCGCAACGCGCAGCGTGGCCGTGTTGTTCAGCTGCTGGGTGGCCTTTTGCATACGCAATGCAAAGTGGGCCTTGAGCAACTCGTTGACTTCCTTTTCGAGGGCGGCAACGTCCTTGCCGCGCAACTCAGAAGCCTTTTTTGCAGAGGCGATCGTCATGTGCTTCTCCTAGACATCAAGCGCCGAGCTGACGCGCGACGAAAGTCGTGCGCAGCGGCAGCTTGGCCGAAGCCAGTTGGAAGGCTTCGCGAGCGAGTTGCTCGGGCACGCCGTGGATCTCGTACAGCACCTTGCCGGGCTGGATTTCGGCCACGTAGTACTCCGGGTTACCCTTACCGTTACCCATCCGCACTTCGGCGGGCTTCTGGGAGATCGGCTTGTCCGGGAAGATGCGGATCCAGATGCGACCACCACGCTTGACGTGACGCGAAATGGCACGACGAGCAGCTTCGATCTGGCGCGCAGTGATACGACCGCGCTCCGTGGCCTTCAAACCGAAATCACCAAAAGCGACGGTCGTGCCGCGCGTGGCGATGCCGGTGTTGCGGCCCTTTTGTTCCTTGCGGAACTTGCGACGATTGGGTTGCAACATGGTTTATTCTCCTTTGGCCTCGCCGGCAGCAGGTGCGACCTTGCGCACGCGCTTCACGGCAGCCTTGGGCGCATCGGCTGCGCCAGCGGTGGCTTCAGCGGGCTTGTCGCTGCCATCGGCAGGCGCACCACGCCCACCACGCGGCGGACGACGGTCGCCAGAGGGACGATCGCCACGCGGGCCACGACGGTTGCGACGGTCGTCTTCCGGACGATCATCCTTGATCACCGGCGCTTCGCCAGAAGCCAGACGGTCACCACGGTAGACCCACACCTTGACACCGATGATGCCGTAGGTGGTCTTGGCTTCCGACGTGCCGTAGTCGATGTCAGCGCGCAGGGTGTGCAGGGGCACACGGCCTTCGCGATACCACTCGGTACGAGCGATTTCGATACCGTTCAAACGGCCTGCCGACATGATCTTGATGCCCTGAGCACCCAGACGCATGGCGTTCTGCATCGCACGCTTCATGGCGCGACGGAACATGATGCGCTTTTCGAGCTGCTGGGTGATCGAGTCTGCGATCAGCTGGGCATCGATTTCGGGCTTGCGCACTTCTTCGATGTTGACGGCGACGGGCACGCCCAGACGCTTGGTCAGCTCAGCCTTCAGGTTTTCGATGTCTTCGCCCTTCTTGCCGATCACCACGCCCGGACGGGCGGAGTAAATCGTGATGCGGGCATTCTTGGCCGGACGCTCGATCAGGATGCGCGACACCGCCGCGTTCTTGAGCTTCTTCTTCAGAAACTCGCGAACTTGCAGGTCTTCAGACAGCATCTGGCTGAAGTTGCGGTTCGATGCATACCAGCGAGACGACCAATTGCGTGTGACGGCCAGACGGAAGCCGGTCGGGTGGATTTTTTGTCCCATAGTCTTCTCAGCCTCAGTTGCCGACGGTCACGTAGATGTGAGCGGTGCCCTTGCTGATGCGATTGCCACGACCCTTTGCACGGGCGGTGAAACGCTTCAGCGTGGTGCCTTGCTCCACATAAATCGACTTGACCTTGAGTTCGTCGATGTCGGCGCCATCGTTGTGCTCGGCATTGGCGATAGCCGATTCGAGCGCTTTCTTGATGATGCCGGCGGCCTTTTTCTGGGTGAACGTCAGGATGTTCAGCGCTTGATCGACCTTCTTGCCGCGGATCATGTCCGCGACCAGACGACCCTTGTCAGCCGACAAACGAACGCCACGAACAACAGCGCGTGTTTCGATAGACATTGCCGTGCTCCTTATTTCTTGGCCTTCTTGTCACCCGGGTGACCCTTGAACGTACGGGTCAGGGCGAACTCGCCGAGCTTGTGGCCGACCATCTGGTCGGTCACATACACGGGCACGTGTTGCTTGCCATTGTGGACAGCGATGGTCAGACCAATGAACTCCGGCAGGATGGTCGAGCGACGCGACCAAGTCTTGACGGGCTTCTTGTCCTTGGTGGCGGCAGCCTTGTCGACCTTGGCCAGCAGGTGATGGTCTACGAACGGACCTTTTTTAAGTGAACGAGCCATAACCTACCTCTTACTTTTTACGACGCGACACAATGAAGGTCTGCGTGCGCTTGTTGCTGCGAGTGCGGTAGCCCTTCGTCATGGTGTTCCATGGCGACACAGGGACTTGGCCCTCTCCGGTACGGCCTTCACCACCACCGTGCGGGTGATCCACCGGGTTCATGGCGACACCACGGACAGTCGGGCGGATGCCCTTCCAGCGGATCGCGCCGGCCTTGCCGTATTGACGCAGGCTGTGCTCTTCGTTGCTCACTTCACCGATGGTGGCGCGGCACTCGATGTGTACCTTGCGAACTTCACCCGAGCGCAGACGGATCTGAGCGTAGGTGCCTTCGCGGGCCATCAACGTAGCCGAGGTGCCAGCCGAACGAATCATCTGCGCACCCTTGCCAGGCAGCAGTTCGATCGCGTGGATGGTCGAGCCCACCGGGATGTTGCGGATCGGCAGCGTGTTGCCGGCCTTGATCGGCGCTTCAGAACCGCTCAACAGCGTGGCGCCCACTTCAAGGCCACGCGGAGCAATGATGTAGCGACGCTCGCCGTCGGCATAGCACAGCAGAGCAATGTGGGCGGTGCGGTTGGGGTCGTACTCGATACGCTCGACCTTCGCCGGGATGCCGTCCTTGTTGCGCTTGAAGTCGACCACACGGTAGTGATGCTTGTGACCACCACCCTTGTGACGCATCGTGATGTGGCCGTTGTTGTTGCGGCCAGCGTTCTGCTTTTGCGGCTCCAGCAACGATGCCTCGGGTGCGCCCTTGTGCAGGTGCTTGTGCACGACCTTGACCACGCCACGGCGGCCAGGCGATGTCGGTTTGACTTTGACGATGGCCATTACGCAGCCTCCCCAGAGAAGTTGAGCTCTTGGCCGTCCTTCAACGACACATAAGCCTTCTTCACGTTGTCACGACGACCGGTGAAGCGGCCAAAGCGCTTGGTCTTGCCCTTTTGGTTCAACACCTGCACGGACTTCACCTCGACCTTGAACAGCAGCTCGACAGCGGCCTTGATCTCGGGCTTGGTGGCATCGCGCAGCACCTTGAACACAACCTGGTTGCCGTTTTCGGCAACCGCCGTGGCCTTTTCGGACACGATCGGGGCCACGAGCACCTGGTACAGGCGGCCTTCTTCGATATTCAGAGCGCTCATGCGAACAACTCCTTGAGCTTGTCGATGGCGCCCTTGGTCACCAGCACCTTCTTGTAGAAGACCAGCGAGAGCGGATCGGCGTAACGCGGCTCGACAACCAGCACGTTGGGCAGGTTGCGCGAGGCGAGGAACAGGTTCTCATCGACCTCATCGGCGATCACGAGCACGTGGTCGAGGTTGAGTGCCTTGAGCTTGGCGGCCAGCAGCTTGGTCTTGGGCGCCTCGACCTTGATCGAATCGATCACGGCCAGACGGCCTTCGCGAGCCAGCTGCGAGAAGATCGCGGCCATACCGGCGCGATACATCTTCTTGTTGACCTTCTGGGTGAAGTTTTCGTCCGGGCTGTTCGGGAAGGTGCGACCACCCCCACGCCACAGCGGCGACGAGCTCATACCAGCACGAGCGCGTCCGGTGCCCTTTTGGCGCCACGGCTTCTTGGTGGTGTGAGCCACCGTCGTGCGGTCTTTCTGAGCACGCGTACCTTGACGAGCGTTGGCCTGATAGGCCACCACGATCTGGTGGATCAGCGCTTCGTTGTAGTCGCGGGCGAAAACGGTGTCAGGCACATCAACCTTGGCGGTCGACTGGCCTTGTTCGTTCAGGAGCTCAAGCTGCGCCATCAGTTGGCCCCTTTCTTGATCTTGACCTTGACTGCCGGATGCACGGTGACAAAGCCACCCTTGGCCCCAGGCACGGCACCCTTGACCAGCAGCAGTTGACGGGCTTCGTCAACGCGCACGATGTCGAGGTTTTGCGTGGTCACGGTTTCGTCACCCATGTGGCCGGTCATGCGCTTGCCCGGGAACACGCGGCCCGGATCCTGCGCCATCGAGATCGAACCCGGCACGTTATGCGAACGGCTGTTACCGTGCGATGCGCGCTGCGAACCGAAGTTGTGGCGCTTGATGGTGCCAGCGTAGCCCTTACCGATCGAGGTGCCCTGCACGTCGACCTTCTGACCAGGCTGAAACAAGGCCGCCGGAGCAATGGTTGCACCAGCTTTGTATTCAGCCGCCACCTCGGGCGTCACAGGGAACTCTTTGAGCAGTTCACCAGCCTCAACGCCCGCTTTCGCGAGATGGCCAGCTTCAGGCTTGGTCACGCGCGAAGCCTTGCGCGCGCCGAACGCCACTTGGAGGGCGCTATAACCGTCGTTTTCAACGGTTTTGACCTGGGTGACGCGGTTGTTGGACACATCAATCACCGTCACAGGAACAGCATCGCCGTCGTCTGTGAAGATGCGCAACATGCCCATCTTGCGGCCCAGCAATCCAAGGCGATTGCCTTGAGTCGAGGTCGTCATGGTTTTCTCCAGCCCCTATCGAGGCCTTTGTTTCAAACACCCGACAACGATTGGCCGGGCTGACTCTTGCGCCGTCACGATCAACCTGCGAGCAGGCCGAACGTGCAGCAAAACCTTCCTGCGCGAGCAGGAAAGCTGAAAATTATAGCAAGAATGGCGCGCCCTGCAAATAGCAGGTCACGCCACCCCAATCAGACTGCTTATTGCAGCTTGATTTCGACGTCCACACCAGCAGGCAGATCGAGCTTCATCAGAGCATCAACCGTCTTGTCAGTCGGATCGACGATATCCATCAAGCGCTGATGGGTGCGGATTTCGAATTGGTCGCGCGACGTCTTGTTGACGTGCGGCGAGCGCAGGATGTCGAAACGCTGCAGGCGGGTCGGCAGGGGCACAGGGCCCTTGACGATGGCGCCAGTGCGCTTGGCGGTATCAACAATCTCGAGCGCCGACTGGTCGATGAGCTTGTAATCAAACGCCTTCAGGCGGATACGGATTTTTTGCTTGGACATGATGGTTCCTTAAAAGAGCGCAGCGGCCGGTGGCCGCAGGTTGGCAGGTCGAGCCCCACGCTCGATCGACACCGAGCACTTCACGCCGCCGGGCAGGCGACGTGAAAGGGGCTTACATCCAGCAAAAAATCACTCAATGATCTTGGCCACGACGCCGGCGCCGACGGTACGACCGCCTTCACGGATGGCGAAGCGCAGACCTTCTTCCATGGCGATCGGGGCGATCAGCTTGACGGTGATCGACACGTTGTCGCCGGG
>NZ_JAYSBZ010000072.1:0-14698 GCF_041915145.1 Aquabacterium sp.
GCCCGCCAGTTACAACGTGAACTCGTAGTCGATCGTCAGCGGCGCGTGGTCGCTGAACCACTGCTCTTTGTAGATCGACGCGGCGCGCGCGGTTTCAGCCAGCGCGGGGGTGGCGAGGTGGTAGTCGATGCGCCAGCCCACGTTCTTGGCGCGGGCCTGGCCGCGGTTGCTCCACCACGTGTAGCAGGCGTCGGTCGCGTCGGGGTGCAGCGCGCGGTACACATCGACCAGGCCGGTGGCGCCCGCCGGGTCGAGCAGCCGCGTCATCCAGGCACGCTCCTCGGGCAGGAAGCCGCTGTTCTTCAGGTTGCCCTTCCAGTTCTTCAGGTCGGCCTCGCGGTGCGCGATGTTGACGTCGCCGATCAGGATGAACTCGCGCTCGCCCTTGAGCGCCTGCAGATGCGGCTCGATCGCGTCGAGAAAGCGGAACTTGGCCTCCTGCCGCTCTTCACCGCTCGATCCGCTCGGAAAGTACACGCTCAGGATCGACAGCTTGCGCCCGGGTTTGTCGAAGCGCAGCTCCACGTAGCGCCCCTCGGCATCGAACTCGGGCACGCCGAAGCCGACGCGCACGTCGCTGGGCTCGTGCCGGCTGTACAGACCGACGCCCGAGTAGCCCTTTTTCTCGGCATGGTGAAAATGCCCGCGCAAGCCGGCCAGCGCGTCGAAGCGGCCCTGCACGTCGGGCGCCTGGGCCTTCAATTCCTGCACCCCCATACAATCTGGCGACGCCTGCTCAGTCCACTCCACCACCCCCTTGGAGGCGGCCGATCGAATGCCATTCAGATTGAGCGATACCAGACGAAACACAGCCCCACCTCTTCCTCATGAGCACACCCACCTCCACCGACCAACTCGCGCAAGACTTCGTGGCCTTTTCGGTGCAGGCCGGCGTGTTGCGCTTCGGGGAGTTCAAGACCAAGGCCGGGCGCTTGAGCCCGTATTTCTTCAACGCCGGCCTGTTCGACGACGGCGCCAAGCTGGGCCGCCTGGCGGAATTCTATGCACGCCGCCTCGTCGCCTCGGGCCTGCAGTTCGACATGCTCTTCGGCACGGCCTACAAGGGCATCACCCTGGCGGCGGCCGTGGCCATCGAGCTGGCGCGCCTGGGCAAGAACGTGCCCTACGCCTACAACCGCAAAGAGGCCAAGGACCACGGCGAGGGCGGCACGCTGGTCGGCGCGCCGGTGCAGGGCCGCGTGCTGATCATCGATGACGTGATCTCGGCCGGCACGTCGGTGCGCGAATCCATCAACCTCATCACGTCAGCCGGCGCCACCCCCTGCGGCGTGACGATTGCCCTCGATCGGCAAGAGAAGGCTACAGAAAACGGCCAGGATGCCGAACACAGTGCCGTTCAAGACGTGGAGCGCCGTTTTGGCCTGCCTGTTGTGGCGATTGCCACGCTCGGTGATCTGCTTCAATACTTGAACGCCCAGTCCGACAGCGGGCTGGCCGAGCACCGCCAACGCGTGCTTGCCTACCGCGAGCGCTACGGGGTGTGAAGTCCGTCACGAAGCAGTACCAAGTGGAGCCAACATGAAGCGACTCGCCGGCGTCGGATCGAAGCTGTGGACAGCCTCCCTGCTGGCCTGCGCCTCGCTCGCGACCCAGGCCGCCGAGACGGTGTCCAAGCCCGGCATCTACGTCTGCATCGACGCGCAAGGCCGCAAGATCACGTCGGACCGGCCCATCGCCGAATGCCTCGACCGCGATCAGCGCCTGCTCAACGCCGACGGCTCGCAGCGCGGCGTGCACCAGCGCTACATGACCGCCACCGAGCGCGCCGCCTATGAAGAAGCGCAACACCGCAAGCAACAAGAGGCCGTCGCCAAGATGGACGCCGTGCGCCGCGACCGCAACCTGCTGATGCGCTACCCGAACGAAGCCGCGCACGAAAAGGCCCGCGCCGCGGCGCTCGACGACGTGCGCTCCTCGATCGAGAACTCCAAGAAGCGGCTGCTCGAACTCGACCGCGAGCGCAAGCCCCTGCTCAACGAGGCCGAGTTCTACGCGGGCAAGCCACTGCCCACCAAGCTCAAGCGCCAGCTCGACGACAACGAAGTCAGCGCCGAGGCACAGAAGACCCTGATCCAGAACCAGGAAGTCGAAATGCAGCGGGTCACGAATTTGTACGACGTCGAACTGGTCAAGCTCAAACGCCTGTGGGCCGGATCGCCCCCGGGCTCGCTGGAAGACGCCGATCGCGCCGCCAGCGCAGCCGCCGCCAAGGCCGCCTCGGCCCCCAAACCCGGCAAGTAAACGCGCTGGCCGCCCCTGACTCAGCCCAGCACCCTGCGCCGCCCCCATCCCAGCGTATTGGCCAGCCAGAACCGCACGTGATAGCGGTGCTTGCGCAGGTAGACCAGCGCCTTTTTCAGTGGCGGGTAGCGGCGGTAGTCGGTGCGGTCGCCGATCACTGACGCAGCTTCTTCGTGGCTGACCTGCCAGAAGAAATTCGGGCTCGCCGACAGCACGCGCAAGTCGCGCTCCCAGTAGTGCTTGAGCTCGAAGTCCACCGGCCGCAGCAGGTGCTCGCGGTGCGGGGTGAGCTTGGCGGCGCCGCTGCGCGACACGATGTAACCAGTGGCGTCTTCCGGGCCCTTCTTGCCGCCGAACATCAGCTTCAAGCCATCGCCCAGGTCGGCGACCTCGGCGGCATCCTGGCGCACGCGGGTGAGCTTGAGCACGTCCCACGCATTCGGCCCGACGCTGGTGGCGGCCAGCCGTGCCAGGCGTTCGGCAGTGCACGCATCGTAGGCATCGAAGTCGTCTTCAAGGATCAAGGCATAGGGCAACTGGCGGGACTCGATCAACTGCCAGCAGCGCAGGTGGCTCAAGAAGCAGCCGATTTCGCCGGGCGTGAGCGGGCGGAACCACTCGCCGTGCGGCGCGGGCTGCGGGTTCAGGCCCGCCAGCACGGCCGGGCCGAGCGCCTTGCCTTCAACCGCCGGCACGCGCTCCCACGGCAATCCCAGCCGCTCCAGGATCGGCACGCAGCGCGCAAGCCGATCGGGCGAGCGGTCGAGGTTGATGAGCAGAACCAGCGGCGGGGCGGCGTCGGCCATGTGCAGACTCATCCTGCCAGCTTCTTCTTGAGCAGCTCGTTGACCTGCGCCGGGTTGGCCTTGCCCTTGGTGGCCTTCATCGCCTGGCCCACCAGCGCCTGGAAGGCCTTCTCCTTGCCGCCGCGGAATTCTTCGACCGACTTGGCATTGGCCGCCAGCACCTCGTCGAGGATGGCTTCGAGCGCGCCGGTGTCGTTCATCTGCTTGAGGCCCTTGGCTTCGATGACGGCATCGACGCCAGCGCCCTCGCCGGTCCACAGCGCATCAAACACTTGCTTGGCGGCGTTGTTGCTGATCGTGCTGTCAGCGATGCGGCTGATCAGCTTGGCCAGCGTGGCGGCGTCTACCGGGCTCGCATCCAGCGTCTTTTCTTCGGCATTGAGTCGCTTGCTGACTTCACCCATCAACCAGTTCGCCACCAGCTTGGGTTGCCCGCACGCCTTGGCCGCCGACTCGAAGAACGCGCCGAATGCCTTGTTCTGCGTCATCATCGTCGCGTCGTAGGCGGGCAGCGCGTAATCGCGCTGGAAGCGCTCGGCCATGGCGCGCGGCAACTCGGGCATCGTGCTCTTGACTCGCTCAACCCACTCGGGCGCGATCACCAGCGGCGGCAGGTCGGGGTCGGGGAAGTAGCGGTAGTCGTGCGCGTCTTCCTTGGTACGCATCGCACGCGTCTCGCCCGTGTCGGGGTTGAACAGCACCGTGGCCTGCTGGATCGCCAGGCCGTCTTCGATCTGGTCGATCTGCCAGTTGATCTCGAAGTCGGTGGCCTGCTGCAGGAACTTGAAGCTGTTGAGGTTCTTGATCTCGCGGCGCGTGCCCAGCGGCGCGCCGGGCTTGCGCACCGACACGTTCACGTCGCAGCGGAACGAGCCTTCTTGCATGTTGCCGTCGCAGATACCCAGCCACACCACCAGCGCGTGCAGCGCCTTGGCGTATTCGGCGGCCTCTTTGCTCGAACGCATGTCGGGTTCGGTGACGATCTCGAGCAGCGGCGTGCCGGCGCGGTTGAGGTCGATGCCCGACTGGCCATGAAAGTCTTCGTGCAGCGACTTGCCCGCGTCTTCTTCGAGGTGGGCACGCACGAGTCGCACGGTGTGCTCCTGGTCGCCGACGAAGAAGCTCACCGTGCCGCCTTGCACGACGGGGATCTCGTACTGGCTGATCTGGTAGCCCTTGGGCAGGTCGGGGTAGAAGTAGTTCTTGCGCGCGAAGATCGAACGCGGTGCGACCTTCGAGCCCACGGCGAGGCCGAAGACGATGGCGCGCTCGACGGCGCCCACGTTCATCACCGGCAGCGTGCCGGGCAGGGCCAGGTCCACCGCGCAGGCTTGCGTGTTGGGCGCGGCGCCAAAGCGGGTGGAGGCGCCCGAGAAGATCTTCGATTGGGTGGACAGCTGCGCGTGCGTCTCGATGCCGATGACGACCTCGTAGCCGCGAATCAATTGGGGTGTCGTCGCACTCATGGTTGCCACAGCTTCTTACTACGAGAGGTCAAATCAACGATAGCCGGCCAGTTGATGGCGCCATCTTCTGTACAAAAACTGTTCGTGAATGCCTTGGTGAAGCGCGTCAGCGCGCGGCCGTAGGCTTCATTGAATTCATCATTGCGCTCTTTGGCTTTCGCCCCGAGTGGCTCAACGATCTCGTGATACATGTTCGATTCGTTAGAAATCAGAAACCAGAAATCTTGTCCACACAGCTTCAGATAGTTGTCCTTGGCCTTGAACGGTTTCGCATCGCGCCCATAACAACAGCCGTTAACGAACATCAGTGCAGCCTTGTGTCCAATGATTTTCCGAGCCGCGCCGAAATCCTGAAGCATCCTGCGTTTAGCTGGAGCATTGGCCCAATTCGGCCCGCTCTTTATCGAGACCAAATAGCGAATGCCCTCTCGCGTGAAATCCAGATCGATACCATTGGTCGCAGGTTTGACGCCGCCATACACCCGCTGGCACACAAATATCGCCAACTTCTCTAGAAACTCACCGAACACCGTTTCTTCAGACGATGACAGATTTGCATCCAGAATTTGCCGAACCATCTCGGGCGCCGAGGTCACCGCCTTGGCCTTGAACAGATACGGATTTTTGCGTTTTAGAACGTCGTCGAGTTTCAACGCTTCAATCCGCGCCAGACGACGGTCATGAAACTCAGCCTTGATGTGATCAGCGACGAACTGCTTTGCTTCTGCGAGCAACGACATATTCTTCTTTCTCCTCTAGCAGCACACCTTGTGCGGGCGACAACTTCTGTCTGCTCAATTTGACGAAATCATCCGAAACATCGATCCCGATAGCGCCCCGTCCCACTTCGATTGCGGCATCAAGCGTCGTTCCCGACCCCACAAATGGGTCCAGCACGACATCACCCGGATCGGTAAACAAATTGATGAACCATTGAGGCAACGCTTTCGGGAAGGCGGCGCTGTGCCTCTTGTTGCCACATTCGGTAGCCAAGTGCAGCACGTTCGTCGGGTAGGCTTTATCACGTCCTTGCCAGTTGGCGATGTTCTTGCCAAAGGCGTTGCCTACTTGTGAGTCGTAGCGCACCACATCGTTCTTACCCAAAGATTTCAAACGTGATTGCGCCCAATCTCCCATGGGCACCATCACCGCCTCTTGGTTCATCTTGAACTGCCGTTGTTTGGTGAAGTGCAGGCAGCGCTCCCATGCATCTCGAAACCGATTCGGCCATTTGCCGGGGTAGCAGTTTCGTTTGTGCCAGATGTACTCCTCCGTCCACAGCCACCCCTGCTTGCGCAGGGCCAGGATCAGCTCCAGCACATAGGTGTGACGCTCTCCATTGACGGCCTTCTCTTTAATGTTCAAGACGAACGATCCCGTCGGCTTGAGTACCCGCAGGAACTCCGCAGAACGCGGCAAGAACCACTCGACATAACTATCGGGGTGTATCCCGCCATACGTTGATGAACGCTGATCCGCGTATGGTGGCGAGGTCACGATCAGATCAACACATTCAACGGGATACTCCTTCAGCACCTCCGCGCAGTCACCGTGATGGACTGCGCTCGGAATTGGCGAAAGTGCATACGCTGGTACTGGGCCGTTCATTTCATCCCCTCGAAACCAATTCAAAAGCCGGCGGGCGCGCGGGTGTGCCAGTCGGTGGCCTGCTGGAAGGCATGCGCCGTGTGCAGCAAGGCCGCCTCTTGCCAGTAGTTGCCGATGAGCTGCAGGCCCACGGGCAAACCGGCCTCGCCAAAGCCGGCCGGCACGCTCATGCCGGGCAGGCCGGCCAGGCTGGCGGGCAGGGTGAAGATGTCGGCGAGATAGTCGGCCAGCGGGTCGACCGCGCTGCCCACGGGGCGCGCCACGGTCGGCGTCACCGGGCCGGCGATCACGTCGCACTGCTTGAACGCGGCCTGGAAGTCGTCCGCGATCATGCGGCGCAGCTTTTGCGCCTGCAGGTAGTAGGCGTCGTAGTAGCCGTGGCTCAGCACGTAGGCGCCGATCATGATCCGCCGCTTGACCTCGGGGCCGAAGCCTTCGGCGCGCGTCTTGGCGTACATGTCGTTCAGGTCTTTGTACTGCGCGGCGCGGTGGCCGAACTTCACGCCGTCAAAGCGCGAGAGGTTCGACGAGGCCTCGGCGGGCGCGATGATGTAGTACACCGGGATCGACAGCTCGGTGCGCGGCAGGCTCACGTCCACCAGCGTGGCGCCGAGCTTTTCGAGTTCGGCCAGCGCGGCGCGCACGGCGCCGTTGACATCGGCAGCCAAGCCGGCGCCGAAGAATTCCTTCGGCAGGCCGATGCGCAGACCTTGCAGCGGCTTGTCGGCGGTCGCGCCGGCACGCGGTGCCTTCAACGCAGCAGCGAAGTCTTCAGCGGGGCGCTGGGCGCTGGTGGCATCGCGCTCGTCGAAGCCGCTCATCGCCGACAGCAGCAGCGCGCAATCTTCAGCGCTGCGCGCCATGGGGCCGGCCTGGTCGAGTGACGAGGCGAAGGCGATCATGCCGTAGCGCGAGCAGCGGCCGTAGGTGGGCTTGATGCCGGTGATGCCGGTGAGCGCCGCCGGTTGGCGGATCGAGCCGCCGGTGTCGGTGCCCGTGGCGCCGCCCACGAGTCGCGCCGCCACGGCGGCCGCCGAGCCGCCCGACGAGCCGCCGGGGATGCGTTTCGCGTCCCACGGGTTGATCACCTTGTTGTAGGCCGAGTTCTCGTTGGCCGAGCCCATGGCGAACTCGTCGCAGTTGAGCTTGCCCAGCGTCACCGTGCCGGCGGCCTTGAGCTTGGCGACCACGGTGGCGTCAAACGGCGAGCGGTAACCGGCCAGCATCTTCGACGCGGCCGTGCTGGCGAAGTCGGTGGTGACGAAGATGTCCTTGTGCGCGATGGGCACGCCGAGCAGCGCGGTGGCGTCGCCTTGCGCGCGGCGGGCATCGGCCGCAGCGGCTTGCGCCAGCGCCACGTCGGCATCGACGCTCAAGAACGCGCCGAGTGCGTCGTGCGCCTGCACGCGGGCCAGTGCGGCTTGCGTCAGTTCGACGCTGCTCACGGCCTTGGCGGCGAGCTGGGCGGCCTGCTCGGCAAGGGTCAGGTTATGGAGATCGTGGCGGGCGCTCATTCGATCACCTTCGGCACGAGGAACAAACCATCTTCGCGAGCCGGGGCGTTCTGCATGTTGGCGTCACGGTTGTCCGCCTCGGTGACGGCGTCGTCGCGCAGGCGCAGGGCCACGTCTTCGACGGCGGACAGCGGGGTGTAGAGCGGCTCGACGCCGGAGGTGTCGACGGCGCGCATCTTTTCGACGACGGCGAAGAAATCGTTGAGTTGCGTCTGCATCGCGGTTTGCTCGGCCTCGGTCAATTCGAGCCGGGCGAGGTGGGCGATGCGGCTGACGTCTTGTGCGGTCAGGGCCATGTGGGTTGCAGGCTGAAAAAAGGGGTTCGGCGGGCGAGCCGCGAGCGCTGCTGCAAAAAGCGGCGCCGTGGCCCGTGGCAAGAGGTGTTGCCAGGGGTTTCTACAGCGGCTCAGGCCCGAGTCACCCCCCTCATCTGGGGTATTATCTTCGGTTATTCACAACCGGCCGGTTGCCAAGCGTGAAACGGTCGATTTACGACCCCAAGACGCGTCAACCGGGTCGGTTTTGTATTTAAAAGCGCCTTTCTTGCAGTTCGACGGCGGAACCACCACCCCCGCGATGCAGCAGGCGCCGACCACCTCATTCAACACGCGTCGGGCCGGCCCCGCCCATGTGGGCAAGCCATCCGACCCGCACGGAAAGCTAGTTTATGTACGGTTCATTGCGTCGTTATTTCTCCACCGATCTGGCCATCGACCTGGGTACCGCCAACACCCTGATCTACGTGCGCGGCAAGGGCATCGTGCTCGACGAACCCTCGGTGGTCGCCATCCGCCACGAAGGCGGCCCGAACGGCAAGAAGACGATCCAGGCCGTGGGCGCCGAAGCCAAGGCCATGTTGGGCAAGGTGCCCGGCAACATCGAAGCCATCCGCCCGATGAAGGACGGCGTGATCGCCGACTTCACCGTCACCGAGCAGATGCTCAAGCAGTTCATCAAGATGGTCCACCCGCGCTCGGTGCTCAAGCCGAGCCCGCGCATCATCATCTGCGTGCCCTGCGGCTCCACCCAGGTTGAGCGCCGCGCGATTCGCGAGTCGGCGCTCGGCGCCGGCGCCAGCGAGGTCTACCTGATCGAAGAACCGATGGCCGCCGCGATCGGCGCCGGTCTGCCGGTGAGCGAAGCGTCGGGCTCGATGGTCGTCGACATCGGCGGCGGCACGACCGAAGTCGGCGTGATCTCGCTCGGCGGCATGGTCTACAAAGGCTCGGTACGCGTGGGCGGCGACAAGTTCGACGAAGCCATCATCAACTACATCCGCCGCAACTACGGCATGTTGATCGGCGAGCCCACCGCCGAAGCCATCAAGAAGGAAATCGGCAGCGCCTTCCCGGGCTCCGAAGTCAAAGAGATGGAAGTGAAGGGCCGCAACCTCAGCGAGGGCGTGCCGCGCAGCTTCACGATCAGCTCCAACGAGATCTTGGAGGCGCTGACCGACCCGCTGAACCAGATCGTGTCGAGCGTGAAGAACGCGCTCGAACAAACCCCGCCCGAGCTGGGTGCCGACATCGCCGAGCGCGGCATGATGCTGACCGGCGGCGGCGCCTTGCTGCGCGACCTCGACCGCCTGCTCGCCGAAGAAACCGGCCTGCCGGTGCTGGTGGCCGAAGACCCGCTGACCTGCGTGGTGCGCGGTTGCGGCATGGCGCTGGAGCGCATGGAACGCCTGGGCTCGATCTTCACTTCCGAGTAAGACCTCATGCCAAGCACGAGCCGACGCGTGATCATCACGAGTCGGCTTTTGCTTTTGTGCGCCGACCCGTTTCTGGCCACCGTCGTTTCACGTTGACCGCAAGCCGCGCTGTTTATGCCCCTGGGCACCCTTGATCGCACCCCGCCGCCGTTTTTCAAGCAAGGGCCGTCCGCCCTGACGCGGTTGGCCTTCTTTGCGACGTTGGCAGTCTTCCTGATGGTGGCCGACACGCGCTTCAAGCTCACCGGCCCGCTGCGTTCCGCAGCCGCCCTGGCCTTGCAGCCGCTGGAGCGCAGCCTGCTGGCGCCCTTCGAGGGCTACACCACCTTGAGCGACTACTTCGGCGGCATCCACCGTGCCGTCGAGGGGCGCAACCAGGCCGAGCACAAGCTCGCCGCGCAGGCCGAGCGCACGATGCGCGTCGAGCAACTGGAACGCGAGAACGCCCGGCTGCGCGAGCTGCTGACGCTGCGGGCTCGGCTGCAGGTGAAGTCGCGCACGGCCGAGGTGCTCTACGACTCGGCCGACCCCTACACCCGCAAGGTCGTGATCGACCAGGGCAGCACGCAGGGCGTGGCGCTGGGCTCGCCCGTGGTGGACGACACCGGCGTGATCGGCCAGGTGACGCGCCTCTACCCGCTCACCGCCGAAGTGACCCTGGTTACCGACAAGGACGCGGCCATCCCGGTGCTCAACACCCGCACCCAGCAACGCGGCGCGGCCTTCGGCCACCCCAACGACGGCGGCATGGAGCTGCGCTACATGGCCGGCAACGCCGACGTGCAGGCGGGCGACATGCTGCAGACCTCGGGCATGGACGGCGTCTACCCCACCGGCCTGCCGGTCGCCAAGGTGCTGCGCGTCGACCGCCGCGCCGACTCGGCCTTCGCCAAGATCGTGCTCGCGCCCATCGCCCGACCCGACAGCGCCCGGCAGGTGCTGGTGCTGGAGCCGCTGGCGCTGCAACTGCCGGAGCGCCCGAAGCCCGTGGCGACGGCCAGCGATGACGCGGCGTCGGGCGCGACCACCGGGCGCCCACGACGCCCCGCTCGCAAAGGAGCCAGGCCATGATGCCGCGCGGCAACCAGCTGTTGCTGCCCGTGAACCCGCTGTTCATGTGGCTGTCGGTGCTGATCGCGCTGGCGCTCAACTTGCTGCCGCTGGGCCGCGTGGCCGCCGTGCCCGACCTGCTGGCGCTGGTGTTCGTGTTCTGGAACGTGCATCAGCCGCGCCGCATGGGCATGCTGCCGGCCTTCGTGTTCGGGCTGCTGATGGACGTGCACCAGGGCGCGCTGCTGGGCCAGCACGCGCTGGCCTACACGTTGCTGAGCTTCTTCGCCATCACCATCCACCGCCGGCTGCTGTGGTTCACCGTGCCCTCGCAGGCCGTGCAGATCCTGCCGCTGTTCGCGGCGGCGCATGCCGTGTCGCTGCTGGTACGCATGATCGCGGGCGGCAGCCTGCCGGGCTGGAGCATCGTGCTCGCGCCGATCTTCGAGTCGGCCCTGTGGCCGCTGGCCAGCGTGCTGCTGCTGGCCCCGCAGCGCCGCGCGCCCGACCGCGACAAGAACCGCCCGCTGTAACTGAATCGGCATGACCGAACTCAAGAATATTGAGCAGGAGATCGGCCGCTTTCGCACCCGGGTGTGGGCGGCGGCCGGCTTCGTGCTGTTCGCGTTCGGCCTGCTCGTGTCGCGTCTGGTCTACCTGCAGGTCTACCGGCACGACGAGTTGCAGACGCAGGCCGAGGCCAACCGGATCGCGGTGGTGCCCATCGTGCCCAACCGCGGGCTCATCGTGGACCGCAACGGCGTGGTGCTGGCCAACAACTACTCGGCCTACACGCTCGAACTCACGCCCTCGAAGATCGACGACCTCGACGCCACCATCGACGAACTCGCCACCATCGTCGACATCGCGCCGCGCGATCGCCGCCGCTTCAAGCGCCTGATGGAAGAAAGCAAGAGCTTCGAGTCGCTGCCGATCCGCACCAAGCTCACCGACGAGGAAGTGGCGCGCTTCACCGCGCAGCGCTTTCGCTTCCCCGGCGTGGACATCAAGGCGCGGCTGTTTCGCAACTACCCCTACGGCGAGCTGGCGAGCCACGTGCTGGGCTACATCGGGCGCATCAACGAGGCCGAGAAAGAGGCCATGGACGACTGGCCCGACGAGCTGCTGGCCAACTACCGCGGCACCGACTACATCGGCAAGCTGGGGTTGGAGCAGAGCTACGAGAGCGAGCTGCACGGCCTGACCGGCTTCGAGGAGGTCGAGACCAGCGCGGGCGGGCGCGCCGTGCGCCGCCTGCGCGCCTCGCCGCCCACGCCGGGCAACACGCTGCACCTGTCGATCGACATCAAGCTGCAGCAGCTCGTCGAGCGCCTCTACGGCGAGCGCCGCGGCGCGCTGGTCGCCATCGACCCACGCAGCGGCGAGATCCTCGCCTTCGTCAGCAAGCCCACGTTCGACCCCAACCTGTTCGTCGACGGCATCGATGTCGATTCGTGGAAGGAGCTCAACGAATCGATCGACAAGCCGCTGCTCAACCGTGCCCTGCGCGGCACCTACCCGCCGGGCTCGACCTACAAGCCCTTCATGGCGCTGGCGGCGCTGGCCACCGGCAAGCGCACGCCCAATCAGACCGTGTTCGACCCCGGCTACTTCTGGTTCGGCAACCACAAGTTCCGCGACGACAAGGAAGGCGGGCACGGCACGGTGGACATGTACCGCTCCATCGTGCAGTCGTGCGACACCTACTACTACATGCTCGCCAACGACCTGGGCGTCGACCTGATCCACGACCAGATGGCGCCCTTCGGTTTCGGCCAGCCCAGCGGCATCGACATCAAGGGCGAGGTGCTGGGCGTGCTGCCCTCGACCGAGTGGAAGCGCAAGACCTACAAGAAGCCCGAGCAGCGCCGCTGGTACGCGGGCGAGACCATCAGCCTGGGCATCGGCCAGGGCTACAACAGCTTCACGATGCTGCAGATCGCGCAGGCCGTGTCCACGCTGGCCAACGACGGCGTGCACTACCAGCCGCGCCTGGTGCGCGAGGTCGAAGACGTGGTGACGCGGCAGTCGCGCGTGCTGTCGAGCCAAGCGCTGCCGCCGGTGCCGATCAAGCCCGAGCACCTCGACGTGATCCGCAACGCGATGATCGGCGTCAACAAGGAAGGCACCTCGGCCGCCGCCTTCGCCAAGGCCGACTACGTGGCCGCCGGCAAGACCGGCACCGCGCAGGTGGTGGGCATCAAGCAGAACGAAAAGTATTCGGCCTCCAAGATGGCCGAGCACCTGCGCGACCACGCGCTGTTCGTGGCCTTCGCGCCGGCCGACCACCCACGCGTGGCGCTGGCGCTGGTGGTCGAGAACGCCGGCTTCGGCGCGCAGTCGGCCGCGCCGATTGCCCGCCGCGTGTTCGACTACGTGCTGCAGGACCGCTACCCCAGCGAGGAAGACATCGCCGCCGTGCAGCGCGGCGAAGCCCCCGCCCCCATCGGCACGCCGCGCGCGGCGCATGACGTGCCGATGATGGGCGCCATCAACAACCCCGAGCTGCCAGCAGCCGCCGCATCGACCGCATCGGGCGTGGCATCCCCCGCAGCATCGGCTGCCTCGGCCGCATCGGGGCCCGCGTCTGTCGCCAGCATGCCGACCAGCGCCTATGCCGCCGCCGTGGCCGCGCGCCACGCCGCCATGCGAGCCAGCGGTGGCGTCAGCAGC
This sequence comes from Aquabacterium sp., assembly GCF_041915145.1. Lineage (GTDB taxonomy): Bacteria > Pseudomonadota > Gammaproteobacteria > Burkholderiales > Burkholderiaceae_C > Aquabacterium. Next base: position 13,091 of record NZ_JAYSBZ010000072.1, read on the forward strand.
GGGGCCAGCGGCAGCAGCCCGGCGGCGCCCACTTCGTCAGGAGCGTCGCGATGAGCATCGCCATCGACAAGCCTTCGCTGTGGCAGCGCGTGCGGCCCATCTTCCAGGGCTTCGACGGCTGGCTGGCGCTGGCGGTGCTGATGCTGGCCGGGCTTGGCCTGATCACGATGTACTCGGCGGGCTACGACAGCGGCACGCGCTTCGTCGATCACGCCCGCAACATGGTGCTGGCGGCGTGCATCCTCTTTCTCGTCGCCCAGGTGCCGCCCCAGCGCCTGATGCAGCTCGCCGTGCCGATCTACGTGATCGGCGTGGTGCTGCTCATCGCCACCGCGCTGCCGCACATCGGCATCACCAAGAAGGGCGCGACGCGCTGGCTCAACCTGGGCGTGGTGATCCAGCCCAGCGAGATTTTGAAGATCGCGATGCCACTGATGCTGGCCTGGTGGTTCCAGCGCCGCGAGGGGCAGCTGCGCGGGCTCGATTTCGGCGTGGCCGGCCTGCTGCTGGCGGTGCCGGTGGGGCTGATCGTCAAGCAGCCCGACCTCGGCACGGCCATCCTGGTGCTGTCGGCCGGGCTCTACGTGATCTTCTTCGCCGGACTCAGCTGGCGCCTGATCGTGCCGGTGCTCGCGGTGGGCGCCATCGCCATCACCGCGCTGGTGCTCAGCGAAAGCAAGATCTGCCAGCCCGACGTGAACTGGCCGCTGCTGCGCGAATACCAGAAGCACCGCGTCTGCACCCTGCTCGACCCCACCACCGACCCGCTGGGCAAGGGCTTTCACATCATCCAGGGGATGATCGCCATCGGCTCGGGCGGCGTCACTGGCAAGGGCTTCATGAAGGGCACGCAGACCCACCTCGAATTCATCCCCGAGCACACCACCGACTTCATCTTCGCGTCGCTGTCCGAAGAGTTCGGCCTGATGGGCTGCCTGACGCTGGTCGTCGGTTTCACCTTCCTGATTTTTCGCGGGCTGATGATCGCGGCCGAGGCGCCCTCGGTGTTCACGCGCCTGCTGGCGGGCAGCATCACGCTGAGCTACTTCACCTACGCCTTCGTCAACATGGGCATGGTGGCCGGCATCCTGCCGGTGGTGGGCGTGCCGCTGCCCTTCATCAGCTACGGCGGCACCGCGATGGCCTCGCTCGGGCTGGGCCTGGGCATCTTGATGTCGATCGCCAAGAGCCGGCGTTTGATGCAGAGCTGAGCACCGGCCTGATGAAGCGGCGCGGGCCGCAACGGCCCGCGTACATCAACCCAACTGGGTCAGCAAACCGCTTGCACCCGCTTCATGCAGGCAACGCGGGCGAATCTTGCCCACGCGCTGGGCGATGGCCGCGATGTGCTCGGGCGTGGTGCCGCAGCAGCCGCCGGCGATGTTCAGGAAGCCGGCTTGCGCGAATTCTTCGACCAGTCGGCCGGTGACCTCGGGCGTTTCGTCGAAGCCGGTGTCGCTCATCGGGTTGGGCAGGCCGGCATTGGGGTAGCACGAGATGAAGGTGTCGCCCGCGATCTTGCTCAGCTCTTCGATGTAGGGGCGCATCAGCGCCGCGCCGAGCGCGCAGTTGAGGCCGATGGCGATGGGCTTGGCGTGGCGCACCGAG
>NZ_JAYSBZ010000073.1:0-14164 GCF_041915145.1 Aquabacterium sp.
CGAGGCGACGTCGTTGCCCTGCGCGTTGCCCGCGCCGGCGCCGTTGTAGACGCTGCCGATGACGATGGGGCGTTCGATGTCGCCTTCTATAAAGTCGATCAGCACTTCTTGCCCCACGCGCGGCGTGAAGTTGGCGCCCCAGTTGGGCCCGGCCAGGGGCACGGCCACGCGCACCCAGGTGCCGGCCGAGGCATCAGCCGGTGCGTTGGCCTGGCTCGGGTGGTCGAGCCGCGAGCTGCTGCCCGCGCCGCGTTGCCAGTGGAACTGCACCTTGATGCGGTGGTCGCGGTCGGTGTGCAGCGGCTCGCCCAGGCCGACGACGAGGGCGGTCTGCACGCCCAGCGACGCTGACGGCCCCGCCGCGTCGGCCTGCGCGGCGCGCACGGGCACGGCCAGCGGTTGCACGGTGGCCTGGTTGACGTAGAGCGGCTCGGCGCTGGCGTTGCCCGCCTGGTCGCTCAGGTTGCCGGCGATAGCGTCGGCGCCGAGGTTGTTGCGGGCGCGGTGCTCGACGCGCAGGATGGCGTAGCGGGTGTCGGGCGCGCCCGATGCGGTGGATGCGGCGGTGGCCAGCGCCTCCAGCGCGTTGCTGCTGTGGTCGGCGAGCGTGAACCAGCTGCCCGGCGCGAAGGCGCGCACGGTGCCGGCCGCTTGGCTGCGCGCGGCGCGCGATTGCAGCGCGTCGAGCTGGCGCCGGGCCAGGCGTTGGGCTTGGGCAGCGTCTTCCCAGCCGTAGAGGCCGGGCTGGTCGCGCCAGGCGAGGTCGGCTTGCAAGCCGGCGGGCGGGGTGGACTCGGCCGAGGCGGGGCGCTGGCCGAGGGTGCGGTAGTCGTAGCTGGCCAGGGCGACGCGGCTGGGGGCGAGGGCGGCGCGGCGGGTGAAGCGTTGCAGGGCGTCGGCCGCCAGCGTGGGGCCGGCCTGGGTGTAGCGCACCACGGGCTGCGGGCTCGCGCTGAACGCGCCGTTGTGGTCGGCGATCACCAGGGTGTGGCGGCCCAGGGTGGTGTCGTCGGTGCGGGTGTGCTCGAACCACGCGAACAGGCCTTCTTCGCGCAGCAGGCGCAGCACGAAGTCGAGGTCGGACTGCTCGTGTTGCACGCACAGGCTGCGGCGCGGGTAGGCGGCCGCGTCGGCCAGGTCGAAACGCCACGCGGCACCGAGCGAGTCGGTGTAGTCGCCGAAAACGGATTCGAGAATCTGCGGGACGGTCTGGTCTTGGAAGACGAACGCGTCGTGGCGCTGGGCCAGCAAGGCCAGCCAGGGTTCGATGACGAGTTGGTAGCGCGTGAGGCCGCCGCCTCGCGGGCCGGCGTCGCTGCCCAGGCGCGTGGCGGCGGTGACGCGGCCGTGGAAGGGGCGCAAGGCGTGGTCGGCCAGCAGCAGGTCGACGCGGGCGGGCTGGCCGAGCAGGGCGGCGAGGTCGAGGTCGTCTTGCGGGCTGACGGCGGTGAGGGTGAGACGAAAGCCGCTGGGCGCGTCGGGTGCGTCGTCGGGGCAGAGGGCCTCGATGGCGTGCAGGCGCTCGGCGGTGAGCGACAGCCCCGCCGCGAGGGTGCCGGGTGCGAGATGCAGACGCAGCAGCCGCGTGGCTTGCGACAGCCCGCCGAGCAATGCGGCGAGCTCGTCCTGCACGTCAGCCGCGAGGCTGGACAGGCGGTTCATGATCGGTCCCTGAGTTCGTTTGTTAGTGGCGCGTATTGTGGCGTCGCGCCGCCGTTTGTTGGCGCGCCGGGGCCCCGCCCGCTCGGGGGATGGCGGCGGTGGCGGTAGGCCGTGCGCCCCTGAAGATGCGCCACGCGCGGCTGTTGCATTCGTTCACAACTTGGGCGGCGCGGAGGCCGGGGCCCGCGCTAGCGTGAAGACCGTCACGCCGCCGTTCGGCCGTTCGACGCGCCGAGGCGGGCCCGACTCAAGTGCGGCGGTTTGGGGTCGAAGAGTCAAACAAAAAGGCCGTTGCATGACCTTGCTGGGCGCTTTCGCGCACGACCATTCCGATGCTGATCCGCAGCTCGCGCGCCAGATTCGCGCCGAGCAGGTGCGCCTGTTGTTCGCGCATTCGCCGCTGCCGATCTGGCTCGCCACCCTCTTTGCCGTCGGCATGGGTATCGTCTTGCAAGACGACCTGGGCGCGGCCAAGGTGTGGACCTGGGTGGTGCTCAAGGTGGCCGCCGCCGTGCCGCGCCTGATTCAAGTGCGGCTCTACGCGCGCGCGGCCGACCGGCACGATCCGATCTGGTATCGATCCTTTCTGGCGCTGCTGCTGGTGGACGGCGCCGCGTGGGGCATGGCGGGCAGCTGGTTGCTGCCCTATCAGCAGCCCGATGCCGCGTCGCTGGTGACCTCGTGCATGCTGGGCGGGGCGGCGATGGCCACTTTCGTGCTGCAAGCCGACATGAAGGCCAACGCGCTGTTCGTGCTGCCGATGCTGGTGCCCACCGCGCTGACCGCGCTGCGTCGGCCGGATCTGTACAGCGTGTTCGGCGGCGCGGGCGTGCTGTGCTTCGCCGCCATCTTGCTGATGGAGGGGCGGCGCTCCGAGCAGGCCCTCGTCGAGCTGCTTTGGCTGCGCTTCACCACCGACCGCGTGGCGCAGGAGCGCGCCCAGGCGCTGGTGCAGGCCGAGCGCCACAGCGCCGTCAAGAGCCAGTTTCTGGCCACCATGAGCCACGAGTTGCGCACGCCGCTGCACGGCATGCTGGGGCTGACGCGGCTCGTGCACGCCCACGAAAGCGACCCCGCCCTGAAGCACCATCTCGAACTCGCCGAGCGCTCGGGCGAGCACCTGCTCAACGTCATCAACGATGTGCTCGATTTCTCGAAGATCGACGCCGGCCATGTCCGCGTCGAGTCGCAACCCTTCGATCTGGCCGGACTGATCCAGGAGCTGGCCGAGCTGTGGCGCGTGCCGGCGGCCGACAAGGGCATCGAGTTGCGCGTGCAGGTCGAGCCGGGCGCGCACCGCGTGTTGGGCGACGCGGCACGGGTGCGCCAGGTTCTGCACAACCTGCTGGGCAACGCCATCAAGTTCACCGAGCAGGGGCACGTGGCGCTGCGCGTGCGGCGCGATGCCGCCAGCGGACAGGTGGTGATGGCCGTCGAGGACTCCGGCATCGGCATCGCCTCGGCCGATCTGCCGCGCGTGTTCGAGGCCTTTCACCAGGTGGACAACCGGCTGGGGCGGCGCTACACCGGCACCGGCCTGGGCCTGACCATCTCGCGCGAGATCAGCCGGGCCATGGGCGGCGACCTCACTTGCACCAGCGCGCCGGGGCGGGGGTCCACCTTCACCTTGTCGGTGCCGCTGCCGCCCGTGCAGGACGCGCCGTCCTCCGCGCTCGCCCCGATAGCCGAAGCCCCGCCACAAGGGCACACTACCGCCTCTCCCGCCCTGCAAGGGCGCGTGCTGCTGGCTGAGGACAATCCGGTCAATGCGTTGCTGGCCGAGGCCATCTTGCAGCGTCTGGGCCTCGAAGTGCAGGTCGTGACCGACGGCCGGGCCGCGGTGGAGGCAGTGAAACACGGGTCACCCGATGTGGTGTTGATGGATTGTCAGATGCCGGTGATGGATGGGTTCGAGGCGACGCGCCAGATTCGCGTCGAGCAAGCACGGGCGCGCGGTCGACGCGTGCCGATCATCGCGCTCACGGCCAGCGCCCTCGAGGGCGACCGTGACCGCTGCCTCGCCGCGGGCATGGACGGACACCTCTCGAAGCCTTTTCGCGACCACCAACTCGTGGCCCTGCTGACGCCTTATCTGGCGTTCGCCCAGGGCCCTGCCGCATGAGATCGCCGATGCGCGCCACCGCCCTCACCGACGACGATCCGCAGCTCGGCCCCGCCGTGCGCGCCGAGCGCAACCGGATGCTGTTCGAGCACACCGCCTCGATCTGCACGGTCAGCCTGATCGTGTCGATGGTGGTGGCCCTGGTCATCTACAACCAGGACAACGCCTCGCGCGTCTGGGTCTGGTTTGCCGCCAAGGTCGTGACCGTCGTGCTGCGCTTGATCCAGCTGCAGGCTTACCGTCGCAGCCCTCACCGCGAGGCGCCCATGTGGCGCGTCACCCTGCTGGTCGTGCTGGTGCTCGACGCGCTGGTGTGGGGTCTGGGCAGCTACTGGATGATGTTCAGCGACAGCCTCACCGAGGCGGCCATCGTGGCGCTCACCCTGGTGGGCGCCAGCGCCGTGACCACGCTGGTCTTGCAGTCCGACATGCTGTGCAACGTGGCCTACAACGTCCCGCTGATGCTGCCCATCCTGGTGGGGTTGTTCCAGCGCGGCGACCTGTTCGGCACCTATTGCGGCGCGGCGGGCTCGATCTTCATGATCGTGATGCTGCTTGAAGGCCATCGTGCCGAGCTGCGCATCATCGAGCTCGTCAGCCTGCGCTGCACCACCGACCGCATTGCCCAGCAGCTGTCCGACGCCCTGCGCCAGGCGCAGCTGCACAGTGCCTACAAGAGCCAGTTCCTGGCCAACATGAGCCACGAGATGCGCACGCCGCTGCACGGCATCCTGGGCCTGACCCGGCTGTTGCGCCAGCGCCAGACCGAGCGCGACGTGCTCAAGCAATTCGACCTCGTCGAGCGCTCCGGCGAGCACCTGCTCAACGTCATCAACGACGTGCTCGACCTCTCGCGCATCGAGGCCGGCCGCATGGTGATCCAGTCGCAGGTGTTCGACCTGCGCGAGCTCATCGACGACGTGGCCACCCTGTCGGGTGTCAACATCCGCAGCAAGGGGTTGGACCTGGTCACGCAGTTCGATCTGCCGACGCCCTGCTACGTGATGGGCGACGCGGCGCGGGTGCGTCAGGTGCTGCACAACCTGCTGGGCAATGCCATCAAGTTCACCGAGGTCGGACAGGTCGCGCTGCGCGTGTCGCGCGACCAGGTGGGCGGCCACGTGAGCATCGAGATCGAAGACACCGGCATCGGCATTTCGCCGGCCGATCTGCCGCGCATCTTCGAGGCCTTCACGCAGGCCGAAGCCTCGTTCGATCGCCGCTTCGGCGGCACCGGGCTGGGCTTGACCATCTCTCGCGAATTGGGCCGCGCCATGGGCGGCGACATCGTCTGCACCAGCCAGGTCGGCGTGGGATCGCGCTTCGTCTTCCGCGTTCCGCTGCCGCCGGTGGCCGCGCCGGCCAGCGCGTCGGTGGTGCCGGTGTCGCGCGACGACACGCTGCAAGGCCACGTGCTGCTGGCCGAGGACAACGAGGTCAACGCGATGGTGGCGCAGGCCACGCTGGAGCGCCTGGGCTTGAAGGTCGATACCGTCGAGAACGGCGAGCAGGCCGTGGCCTTCATGCGGCACCACGAGCCCGACATCGTGCTGATGGACTGCCAGATGCCGCTGCTCGACGGCTTCGAGGCCACGCGCCAGATTCGCGAGATCGAAGGCCACCTGCATCGCGTGCGCGTGCCGGTCGTGGCCCTGACCGCCAACGCGCTCGAGGGCGACCGCGAGCGCTGCCTGTCGGCCGGCATGGACGACCACCTGTCCAAGCCCTTCAAGGACGAAGACCTCGAACAGGTGCTGCGCCGCTATCTGCCCGGCTCCCGCCCGGCACCCGGCGACGCGGCGCCCGCGCGCAACGTCGCCTGAGCCGGGCCGCGCCTCCGGCGAGCGCTATTGAGCGTTATTGCTTGACGGCCTCGATCTGGATCACCAGGTGCACGCTGTCCGGAATGAAGGGCAGCATCGCGTTGATGCCGAAGTCGCTGCGCGTGATGGTGGTGTCGAAATCGCCGCCGCACACCTCGCGCTTGAGCATCGGGCTCTGGTAGCAGTTGTAGTTCAGCGCCTTCAGCGTCACCGGCTTGGTCTGGCCGTGCAGCGTCAGGGCGCCCGTCACGGCCGTCACCTTGTCGCCGTCGAAGCTGAACTGGTCGCCCACGAACTTGGCCGTCGGGTAGGTGGCCGACTCGAAGAACTCCTTCTTCAAGTGCGCGTTGAACGGCTCGGTGCCGGTGTTGATCGAGTTGGTGTCGATCGTCACCTCGACGCGGCCGGTCTTGGCGGCGCGGTCGAGCGTCACCGAGCCCTCCTTCTTGTCGAAGCGGCCGCGGTTGGTCGAGGTGCCGAAGTGACGCACCTCGAAGGTCACGAAGGTGTGCGTCGGGTCGATCGCGTAGGTGGCGGTCTCGGCCTGGGCCACGGAGGCGGCCAGGGCGGACACGGCGGCGAGGGCGAGAGCGGGGATCGAATTCATGGGGACTCCAGTCGGTTGCGGTGAAACGTTTGCCGTCGAGCCGGCAGGGTTGAACGAAGGCCGGGCGCGTCGGTTTACAGCGGCGCCATCCCGGTCAGGGTGAGCTTGAATTTCACGAGCACGTCGTCGGCCACCATCGAGGGGTCGGCCCATTCGCCGTCGCCGATCTTGAAGGCCGTGCGCTTGAGCGTGAAGCTGCCGGTGGCGGTGGCGTTGCCCGCGCCTTGCGTCAGCGTCACTGGCACCACCACGTCTCGCGCGGTGCCCTTGATGGTCAGCTTGCCGGCCGCTTCAAACTTGTTGCCGCCCACGCCGCGCAGCGCGGTCGACACGAACGTGGCCTTCGGGAACTTCGCCGTGTCGAACCACGCCGCCTTGGCCAGCTCGGCCTCGGTTTCGGCCGCGCCCAGGCTGGCGCTGCCCAGCTCCACCGTCAAGTTCACGTGGCCGGTTTGCGGCTGCCTGGGGTTGAAGTCGATCTGCGCGCTGAACTGCCGAAAGCGGCCGTCCACCGGCACGCCCATCTGCTTGCTGGTGAAGGCGATCTCGCTTTGCGCCGGCACCAGCTTGATCGCGCTGACCGCCTTGGCGGGGCCTTCGGCACGCGCCGTGCCGGTGGCCAACAGGGTCAGCAGCGCGACGGTGGCTGCCGCGGCCCTCGGCGAGGGGCGCCAGACGCGGCGGGCGGGCGAGGCTTGCAACATGGTGTGACTCCTTGCAACGAACGGGTGGAGGTTCAGCGCGCCGGCCGCATGCGGTCGAGCAGGCCGTCGCGGTCGATCAGCTGATGCTTGAGCGCAGCGGCAACGTGCAGCGCCACCAGCGCGGCCAGCCCGAAGGCGGCAATCTCGTGCCAGGGCTTGATCAGCTTGGCCAGCGCCTTGTCGGGCGACACGAAGTCCGGCAGCGGCAGCACGCCGAACCACACGATCGGAAAGCCCGCCGCCGAGCTGTAGGCCCAGCCCGTCAGCGGCACCAGAAAGAAAAACAGGTACATCAGGTGGTGCGTGCCGTGGTAGGCCGTGCGCTGCCACGCCGGCATGGCGTCGGCCAGACGGCTCGGCAGGGCCGGCGGGCGATGCGTCAAACGCCACAACAGCCGCAGCGCGGACAGCGCCAGGATCGTCACCCCCGCCCACTTGTGCCAGTTGTAGAGCTTCAGCCGCGTCGGCGAAATCGGCAGATCGGCCATGTAGAGCCCCACGCAGAACGCCCCCACGATGGCCAGCGCCAGCAGCCAGTGCAGCCAGATGGCGACGCGGCCGTAGCGTTCGTGCGGGGCAAGCGGGGTGGTGGCGTGGGGCATGACAAGTCTCCTGGGTGGGGTAGCGTTGCCGGGCAGGCGCTGCATCCATGCTGGTCAGCTTAGCGAGCCCGGGGTGGTGGCGGATTCAGGTCGCTTCACGCGAGGCTTCAAGCCATTTGAATGTTCGATCGAGGGCGCGCCAACCTCATCCGGGAAGATGCGGGCTTGTCAGCCTGTTCACAAACCGCTCTCGGCGCCCCCTCGGTTGCGGGGGCCGTTCGAGGACTGCCCCTAGTTGGCGCCCCGCCGCCTTGCCGGCATCGTTACGACCGAGCGCGGCATTTGAAAAAATGTTTTGTCACAAGCCCGGTTTTGCTCGGCCGGATCATCGCGCCCGGTTTCATTTCCCTCATCGGATCTTCTGACATGCCTGTTGTACCTGTATTGCCCGGCGTCGCCGGACTGGATGGCTGGTCGTTGTGGCAACGCGGCCGCATCACGGCAGCCAACGTGACGTGGAGCGCGGATGCCTCTGATTCCAGCGCGCAGCAGAACTTCATCCTGACGCCTCTGGCTGTCAACAAAAGCTACAACGCCATCCGCCTGGTGTTGAGCGCAGGCAGCAACACCGCGGGCTGGTTCGACATGCTGCAGATCGCCCAGCAGGGCTGGGACGATTCGAGCACGACGCTGGTGACGAGCGGGCAACCCATCAGCGAGATAGCCGCCAACATCGACGCCATCCTCGTCAAATGCGCGCAGCTCGGCCTGGGCGTCATCCTCGACTGCCACGACTTTCTGCAGCGCGACCAGGACGACGGTTCGACGGGCGAGCTGTGGGTCGGCTCCAATGCCGCCTCATACCGGCAGCTGCTGCAGGATTTCTGGACCAAAACCGTGACGCGCTGGGGCCCGACCAACTGGCCGAACGTCTGGAGCTCGCAAGGGCAGACCGATGCGGCCGGCCCCTCGCCCGTCATCGGCTACGAGCTCCTCAACGAGCCCAACCCCGATCCTTCGCTCACCTTCACCCAGATGCAGGCGCAGGAGGACAACAACTGGTGGGCGCTCGCCGACAAGTGCATCAAGGCGATCCGCCAACTCGACGCCACGACGCCCATCGTCGTGGACGGCATCTACTACGCCGCCCCCCATGGCCTGAAGTATTTCGACGCGACCAGCACGGGTGCCCGGGGCCCGCTGTACGACTACACCTACAGCAGCGGCAGCGGCAGTTACGCCTTCAAGGCGGCGGCCGACGCCCGCATCGTCTACTCCTTCCATTTCTACGGCCCGCGCGACTACACCCACCAGGGCGTCGAAGACGGCCTGTATGCCGCCCTGGGGTTGCTCTATCCGCTCAACAAGCGGACCGCCGGGGCGGTGATGCACACCCGCTGGCATGACGGCGCAGTGTCCAGCGGCGCGACCCAGAAGGACGGCTACCTGAGCTTCAACGGCTACACCGACTTGCTGGCGCGGGTACAACCGGCGCTGGACTTTCACACGAACAACCCCAGCGTGCCCATCTTCGTCGGCGAGTTCTCGGCCGTGAACCCGGCCCTGCTGGGCTCCGAGCAGGTCAGCAGCACAGCCGCTCATTCGCGCGTCATCACCAAGATCGAGGTGATCGACGGCGCAGCGAAGGTCACGCTGCAGAGCAACCCCAGCATCAACTTCTACCCGCAGGGGCAGAACGGGGGGCCCTACAACGATTACGCCCTGGCCAAGATCGAGAACGCCACGAATGCGGCCTACGACTACAGCACCTTCGTGGCCGTGCGTATCGAAGACGGCAACCCCATCTGGAAGACTCCGTCGGGCGCGGCGGCCTTCCAGTACAGCAACCCGCCCACCGGCACGCTGGGCGGTGGTTCGACCCAGGTCGCAACCCTGACGCTCAAGCCGGCGGCCAGCGCTGCAGACATCGACGCCGCGCGCTGCGCCTACATCAAGGACGTCTTGCAGATGTGCCTCACGCAGGGCTTCTCGTGGGGCTATTGGGCCGAGGACGGCTACGTGGCCGATGCCGCCACGGTAGACACCTTGCCCAGCGGCGTCTTCATCGGATGGCGTCCGTCACCAGCGATGTCGTCGCTCTTGACCCTGGCGGCCACCCGCCGCACGGTTTCGAAGTCTTGAACCGCAGGGGATCGACATGACCATTTCCAGACGCGACTTCCTGCTGGCTGGCTCGGCGCTCTCCACGCTGTGGCTGACCGGTTGCGGCGGCGGGGCCAGTGCGGGCGGCCAGCCGACTGCGACGACTGCAGCGGCAGTCGGCTCATGCATCGCCACGTCGGTGACCAACGCGACTGCGGGCCACGGCGATTACGCCGTGACGTTCTCGAACACCACGGCCTTTGCGCACGCCGATATCCCGCTGATGCTGGTGTCCGCCGTGGGCGAAAGATTCATGGGTTGCACGAACCAGATCGTGATCGGAGTGGAGTCCCCGGATCAGGAGTTGACGCTCTGTTTTGTGCAGACGCTGACCGACGCGCAAACTTGCAACGGCAATATCGTGCGGGCCTTGCGCCTGCATCTGTCAATTCCGCACGACGCCAGCAGCACCACGCTGTTGCTAGGCGACACGTTCACTTGGGCTGCCGATTCTGCAAACCCGACCGGAGGCCAGAAATTGTTTAGCGGCGAGCTCATCGTGACTGACCCGCAGGCGGACGACGGCAACAACTGCGCGGCCTACCAGATCACCGGCGGAACGTTGGTACTGGATGAGCTCGGCCTCGGCACAGCAACATTGCGATTGACCAATGTGACCGCCACGGCCGCCGCGGCCGGTAGTGGCAACAACGCGGCTTATGCCAGCGGGGGGCAAGTGCAGATGGACGGCACGCTGGGTCTGATGTTTGAGTCGCTGTCGCTGATTCCGATCGCAGCTTGATAGGTACTCAGGCTATCCCCTTTGCCAATTCGCGTCGTTGTGCCACATTCGGTACCACGCCCCGTCGGGCGGTTAACAGGGTCAGGTCTTGTCTTTCTCGAATTCGTCTGCAAGCAGCGTGGCGCCGCGTGACGCTGCGAGGGTGGCGACGGCCTTGTCGCCGCTGGCGCCAGCTTGCGCCGACGGGGGCACCATGGCTTGTTCGGTGCTGGCTTCGGCGGTGTGTCGCGCCTTGCTGCGACATGCGGTGGCGCGCACCGCCAGCGCCTGGGGCGTGTGGTGCGTGCCGCGCCCGGGTGGCGCCGGGCATTTCAACGTGTTGTGGTGCAACGCCGAGGGCGTGGCTGGCGTGCTCGACTGGTCGGGCGACGAAGTGCGGCGCGTGTTCGGCTCGGTGTTGTCCAGCGGCTTGCCGACGGTGTGCAACGACGTGCCGCCGTCCTGGCGCGCCTTGTTGGCGGGCGGCGAGCTGGCCGCTGCGCAGGATCAGGCCGACACCTGGCGGAGCTGGCTGGGCGTGTCGCTGGCCGACGTGGCGGGTTCGCGCGCGCTGCTGGGGCTGGCCGATCGCGACGGCGGGTACGCCTTGGCGCAGGTGGACGACTGGCGCCAGACGCTGGACTCGCTGGCGGCGGTGTCCGGGGTCGATCTGACGCAGGCGGTGCCCGAGCAGGTGGCGGAGCGGACGAGCCGGGCCAAGAGCGAGTTCTTGTCGCGCATGAGCCATGAGCTGCGCACGCCGCTCAATGCCATGCTGGGTTTTGCGCAGTTGCTGCGGGCCGACGTGCACCAGCCGCTGAGCACGACCCAGCGCGATCGGCTGGAGCACATCGAGCAGGCCGGGTCGCACCTGATGACGATCATCACCGACGTGCTCGATCTCTCGCGCATCGAGGCGGGCGGCCTGGCCTTGTCGATCGAGCCCTTGCGGCTGAGCGAGGTGATCGAGGACGCCATCGAGCAGGTGCAGCCGCAGGCGCGCGCCAAGGGCATCCGGCCGCAGTACACGCCGCCGGCGCCGGGCAGCGCGCAGGCCGACTACGGCGTGCGGGCCGACCGCGTGCGCTTGCGTCAGGCCCTGATGAATCTGCTGAGCAATGCCATCAAGTACAACCTGGCCGGCGGCAGCGTGAAGGTCAGCGTGGCGCCCGAGTCAGGCTGGATGGCCGTCTCCGTGACGGACAGCGGCCCCGGCCTGAGCGCCGAGCAGCAGGCGCGCCTGTTCGAGCCGTTCAATCGACAGGGTGCCGGGCGCGGCGGCGTCGAGGGCTCGGGCATCGGGCTGGTGATCGTGCGCAAGCTGATGGCGCTGATGGGAGGCTCGTTGCGCTTGCACAGCGAGGTGGGCCGGGGTTCGAGCTTCACGCTGCGCCTGCCGGCCACGGCCTTGCCGACGGGCGCGGTGCTCGACCAGGCAGCCGATGCCGAGCCGCCGCTGCTGCTGGTGGCCGAGTCGGCGGACGGCGCGCCGGCGGCTCCGCGCAACGAGGGCCACGCCTTCACGGTGCTGTACGCCGAGGACAACGAGGTCAACGTGGAGCTGGTGCGGCAGGTGATGCGAATGCGGCCCGCCTACCGGCTGCTGGTGGCGCACAGCGGGGCACAGGCCGTCGAGCTGGTGCGCGCGCAGCGGCCCGACGTGCTGCTGCTCGACATGCATCTGGGCGACATGTCCGGCATCGACGTGGTGGTGACGCTCGACCGCGACGCGGCCACGGCGGGCATTCCGCGCCTGGCGCTGTCGGCCGACGCCATGCCCGATCACATCCGGGCGGCGCGGCAGTATGGCTTCGACATCTACCTGACCAAGCCGCTCGACGTGTCGGCGCTGCTGAACAGCCTGGACGATTTCGCCGCGAAGGCGGAGGCCGCCGCCGGGCGATGAGCCCGGGCGGTGGGGCGGCTCAGAGGCGCAGATCGGCGACGAGCCGGCCGCCCACGAACAGCAGCGGCTGGGCGCCCAGGCGGCGGCTGCAGCGTTCGACCTGGCCGATGAAGATCACGTGGTCACCCGCATCGTGGTGGCTGTGGTGGAAGCACTCGAACACCGCGGCGGCGTCGGCGATCACGGGGGTGCCACTGGCGCCGTCGAACCACGGCACGCCGTCGAAGCGGTCGAGCGCCTTGCTGGCGAAGCGCTCGGCCAGCGGGCGCTGCTCGGCGGTCAACACGTTGATGCAGAAATGCGTGCCCGCCGTGAAGGCCGGCAGCGAGTTCGAGCGCCGCGACAGGCTCCACAGCACCAGCGGCGGCTCCAGCGACACCGAGTTGAACGAGTTGGCCGTGAGCCCCACGGCGTGGCCTTGCGCGTCACGCGTGGTCACGATGGTGACCCCGGTGGCGAACTGCCCCAGCGCGGCACGAAATTCTTGCGATGTGAAGTCGGGCGGGGTGGCGACGGGGCGGGCGGCGGGGTTGGGTGACACGGGGCTGGACGCGGGTGGCGGGTGGCGCAAATGCGAAAGCGCATTGTCGCTGGCTTCGTCGCATTTGGGGCGGCGTCGTCGGACGAGGCATCATCCACACCCATGAACAGGTGTGAAGCAGTGGGCAGGGCCCGGGTATTCGTGGCGTGGCTGATCTTGGCGAGCGTGGCGTGGGGCGGCGGCGCGCGGGCAACGGGCACGGCCGCCACGTTCTGCGCGGCGGCGACCCAACGTCTGCCCAACCTGCCCGCGCCCGTCTGCGCCCGAGCCATGCTGGTGGACAGCGGCGCGCGCAGCGTGCGGGGCCAGCCGCTGTGGCAGCGCGACGTGGTGGCGCCGCACGCGGTGCGCAAGGTGCTGGTGATCGGCGGCATCCACGGCGACGAGCGCTCGTCCAGCGCGCTGGTGTTCCACTGGATCCAGCACGCCGTGCTGACCCCGAGCGACGTGCACTGGCGCTTCGTGCCCATGGTCAACCCCGACGGCACCCTGCGCGAGCCGCCCACCCGCACCAACGCCAATGGTGTCGACCTCAACCGCAACTTCCCCACGCCCAATTGGGACAAGGAAGCGCCCGTCTACTGGAACCAGCGCACCGGCAAGGACCCGCGCCGCTGGCCCGGCCCCAAGCCGCTGTCGGAGCCCGAATCGCGCTGGCTGCTCGATGAGATGGAGCGCTGGAAGCCCGACCTCATCGTCTCGGTGCACGCGCCCTACGGCGTGCTCGACTTCGACGGCCCGATCGTGCCGCCGCAGCGCCTGGGCCGGCTCTACCTCGATCAGGTCGGCATCTTCCCGGGCAGCCTGGGCAACTGGGGCGGCGTGCACAAGCACGTGCCGGTGGTGACCATCGAGCTCAACAACGCGCGCCAGACGCCCACCGACGCCGAGATGCGCCAGATGTGGCTCGACCTGCTGCGCTGGATCGGCGACCGCCTGGGAGCCAGCTGATGCAAGGCCTGCTCACGACCTGGCGGCTCGCCGCCGTGCTGCTGCTGGGCTTCGCGTCCGGCCTGCCCTTGGCTCTTACCGGCCAGGCCATGCAGGCCTGGATGAGCGCCGAGCACGTCGACGTGGCCACCATCGGCTTTCTGAGCCTGGTCGGCCTGCCCTACACCTTCAAGTTTCTGTGGGCGCCGTTGATGGACCGCTTCGAGCTGCCCGGCCTCGGGCGCCGGCGCGGCTGGATGGTCCTGACGCAATTGCTGCTGGCCGCCCTGCTGTATGTGATGGCCGGCACCTCGCCCACCGGCGCCACGCGCGTCTTCGCCCTGCTGGCCGTGGCCGTGGCCTTCTTGTCGGCCTCGCAAGACGTGGTGATCGACGCCTATCGCACCGACCTGCTCAGCAGCGCCGAGCGCGGCCTGGGTTCG
>NZ_JAYSBZ010000074.1:0-13892 GCF_041915145.1 Aquabacterium sp.
CTTCACGGCGGCTGGGATGCCGCGCAGCGACTTCAGCTTGGCCTTGTAGCCAGCCAGTTCGGCCACGGTGGGCAGCTTGCCGTGCACCAGCAGGTGGGCGATTTCTTCGAACTCGCAGGTGGTGGCCACGTCGAGGATGTCGTAGCCGCGATAGGCCAGGTCATTGCCGGTGCGACCCACGGTACACAGGGCGGTGTTGCCGGCTGCGGTGCCCGACAGGGCGACAGACTTCTTGGGCTTGAAACCGGGGGTGGTGGTGGTTTCGGGCGTGGCGCTCATGGGTGTGTCTCCAGATGAGATGAAGCAGCGGGTGAATTACTTTTTGGCGGCAAACAGCGCGTCGAGCTTCTGCTCGAAGGCGTGGTAGCCGATGCGGTCGTACAACTCTTCGCGAGTCTGCATCAAGTCGACGACGTTCTTCTGATGACCATCACGGCGCACGGCGGTGTACACCGCTTCGGCTGCCTTGTTCATGGCGCGGAAGGCGGAGAGCGGATACAGCACCATGCCGACGCCCGTGGGGCGCAATTCTTCAACAGAGAACAGCGGTGTCTTGCCGAACTCGGTGATGTTGGCCAGCACGGGCACACCCACCGCCTTGACGAATTTCTCGTAGGTGGGCAGGTCGTAGGCGGCCTCGGCAAAGATGCCGTCGGCACCGGCTTCGACGCACTTGATGGCGCGCTCGATGGCGGCATCGACACCGT
Source organism: Aquabacterium sp. (assembly GCF_041915145.1). Classification (GTDB taxonomy): domain Bacteria; phylum Pseudomonadota; class Gammaproteobacteria; order Burkholderiales; family Burkholderiaceae_C; genus Aquabacterium. The sequence goes on from NZ_JAYSBZ010000074.1 coordinate 708, forward strand.
GCACCTGGATCGCATCGGTGCGGGCGATCAGGAAGAAGCTCGCGTCGGTCTTGGCATCAGCAGCGGCCTTGACGCGGTCCACCATTTCTTCGGTGGTCACGATCTCTTTACCCGGGCGATGGCCGCAGCGCTTGGCGCCCACCTGGTCTTCGATGTGGCAAGCCGCAGCGCCGGCCTTGATCAGGCTCTTGACTGTGCGCTCGATGTTGAAGGCCGAGGGGCCGAAGCCGGTGTCGATGTCGACCAGCAGCGGCAGGTCGCACACATCGGTGATACGGCGCGTGTCGATCAGCACATCGTCGAGCGTGTTGATGCCGAGATCAGGCAAGCCCAGCGAGCCTGCGGCCACGCCGCCGCCCGACAGGTAGATGGCCTTGAAGCCGGCGCGCTTGGCGAGCAAGGCGTGGTTGGCGTTGATGGCGCCGATGACTTGCAGCGGGCTCTCGTCTTTCAGGGCCTGGCGAAAACGGGCGCCGGGGGACAGTTGGGTCATATCGATCTCCGACCGGTTGCAGCGGTTGTGGGGCGTTGCAAGGAGGAGTGCAACGCGTGTGCCAGCCAGACAGCCTGGTGGCGCGACGCGGCAGCGGCGCGCCATCCGATTGTGCAAGCCCTTGATTCATCAGGCCTTGTGAGCAATACGGGGTTGCGCCGGGCGGGTCTTGTGCTAGCGCGGTGTTTCATTTGTGAAACATAATGCCGCATCAATATGAAACATCGTTTCACGGCAAGTGAAACGGATGGGATGCCTCTCATGCAGTTCGACGCCAGTTTGCCGCCCCAGATCGTGGCCGTGGGTTACCGCCGCATCAACCGGATGCTGCAAGACCTCGCGCCGGCCCTGCTTGGCCGAGCCGAAGTCGAGGTGGTCGATGCCGGCTTCGACGAGGCTGTGGCGCGGGTGCGCGAGCTGCAGGCGCGGCGTGCCGTGGACGTGGTGGTGGCGGCCGGGTCGAACGGCGGCTATTTGCGCCAGCACCTCGACACGCCGGTCGTGCTGGTCAAGGTCGGCGGATTCGATTTGATGCAGGCCCTGGCTCGGGCCAAGCGCTTGTCCAACCACGTGGGGCTGTTGACGTTTGAAGGCCTGCTGCCCGACCTGAGCCCCTACGGCGAACTGATGGGCGGCGCGGTGACCCAGCGCACCTACCGAACCGAAGACGATGCCCGCGCTTGCCTGCATGAGCTCAAGCAGTTGGGCGTCGAGGCGGTGGTGGGCTCCGGCTTGGCGGTGGACCTGGCCGACCAGTTGGGCATGGCAGGGTTGTTCTTGTACTCGCAAGATGCCGTGCGCGAGGCACTCGACGACGCCGTGGAAGTGGCGCGTGCGGCTCGCATCGAGCAGGCCAAGCGCGAGCGCCTGGGCACGATCCTGGCGCAGTTGAGCGACGGCGTGATCGCGGTCGACCAGGCCGAGCGCGTGCAGACGCTCAACCCCGCCATGGCGCAGTTGCTGGGCGTGAAGCCCGCGCAGTGGCTGGGGCGGCGCCTGAGCGAAGTCTGCCCCGAGCTGGGCTTGCAGCAGACCTTGCGGCTGGGGGCTCCCGAACTCGAAAAGATCGAGCGGGTGACCGTGGGGGCGGTGAGCAAGGCGCTGATCGTCAACCGCATGCCGATCGTCGAGCAGGGCGTCCTCACCGGGGCGGTGCTGAGCTGCCAGGACCCGGTCTCGATTCAGCGCGTGGATCGCCACATCCGCAGCCGCATCAAGCCCAACGCAGCGGCCACGCGCTACGAGCTGTCGCAGTTCTTGGGGCGCAGCGACGCGATTGCCGAGGTGCGGCGGTTGGCCGAGCGCAGCGCTCACAGCCCGGCCACGGTGCTGCTGGTGGGCGAGAGCGGCACCGGCAAGGAGCTGATCGCGCAAGGCATCCACGTCGCCAGCGAGCGCCGCGACATGCCCTTTCTCGCGGTGAACTGCGCCGCCGTGGCCGAGAGCCTGCTGGAAAGCGAACTGTTCGGCTACGACGAAGGTGCTTTCACCGGCGCGCGGCGTGGCGGCAAGATCGGCCTGTTCGAGGCCGCGCACAACGGCACGCTGTTTCTCGACGAGGTGGGCGAGATGCCGTTGTCGCTGCAGGCCCGGCTGTTGCGCGTGCTGCAAGAGCGCGAAGTGCTGCGCGTGGGGGCGACCGAGCCCACGCCCGTCAACGTGCGCGTCATCGCGGCCACGCACCGCGACCTGATGGAGCAGGTGCGGCAGGGCGCGTTCCGGCTCGATCTCTACTACCGCTTGAACATCCTGCGCATCACCGTGCCGCCGCTGCGGGATCGGCCGGACGATGTGGAGCCCATCGCCCGGGCCTTGCACGCCAAGGTCTGCGCCCGCCTGGGTGCGTCGCCGCAGACTACCAACCTGTGGGTAGACGCCTTGATCACGCACGCGGCCGCTTACGCCTGGCCCGGCAATGTGCGGGAGCTCGAGAACCTCATCGAGCGCATCGTGGCGTATGCCGGGGGGGCGACACGCCGTGCCGACGCACCCTCGCTGGCTGCCGACGATGAGGGGTTGCGGTGGATCGTGCCCGAGCTGTTTGAGCCGGGGGTGCCTCGCCCGCCCGCCGATCGCGTCGGTGTCATGCCGCAAGCCGCTCGTGCCGTGCCGTCTGCGGGGCGATCAGGGCGTCTCAAGGACCAGCAGACCCAGGCCGAGCGCGACAACATCCTGCGCGTGCTGGCAGACTGCCAGGGCGACCGCGCATTGGCGAGTCAGCGCCTGGGCATCAGCCGCACGACCTTGTGGCGCAAGCTGCGCACCTGAGCGATCGGTTCAGCGATCGGTTCAGCGCCCGGCTCAGCGGACTGCGTCGGCAAAGAACGCGGCTTCCACCTCGGGCGGCAGCGGCTGACCGGTGAGCCAGGCGCGTTCCAGCACATGCCAGTAGTGGCGGTAGCTGGCGCGGTCGTGCAGCGTGCCGCGATGCGAGGTCGGTGCCCAATGGGCCTGCTGCGCCGCCAGCAGGATCTCGACAGCGTCGTCCACCTCGGCGGTCACCGGCGCGAAGGTCTCCACGATCACCGGGATCTGATCGGGGTGGATGCTCCACATGCGGGTGTAGCCCAGCTCGTGCGCGGCGGCTTCGGCCGCCTTGCCCAGCGCGCGGTGGTCCTTGAATTCGGTCACCACGCAATGCGATGGCGTGATGCGGGCGGCATGGCAGGCCGCCGCGATTTCGAGCTTGGCGCGCAGCACCAGCGGATGCTTGAATTGCCCGGCGGCACTCATGGCCGAGGCCGGGATGGCGCCGCGGTGCTCGGACACAAAGTCCATCAGCCCGAACGACAGCGATTCGAGCCGGGGCAGGGCGGCAATGTCGTGCACCTCGCGCAAAGCGCTCAGCGTTTCGATCAAGGCGTGCACCGGGATCGCCCGGCTGATGCCGTGTCGGGCCCGCGCTTCGTCGATGGCCTGGATGGCGCGCTGCGTCTCGGCCAGGTCTGCCACCTTGGGCACCATCAGGTAGGCCAGGCGCTGGCCGGCGCGGCTGACGAGCGTGTCCACGTCGTCGGCAAAGCGCGGGTGGCTCGGGGCATGCACGCGCGCTCCCACGCGGCCCCAGGCGTTGTCGGCACCGTTCACCAGCTCGCTCACCAGCAGCGCATGGTCATGCTCGCCGCCCACCGGGGCACCGTCTTCCAGGTCGAGGGTGACGTCGAACACCGCGTGGCCGGCTGCCGTGCCCATCTCGCGCTGCAAGGCCAGGCTCTTGCGCATGCGCGGCTCGACGCCGGCGTAGTGATCGCACACCGGCAGGGCGGCGGCACGGTGGTCGGCGCCGAACAGCGCCTGTCGGGGGTGGATGCTGGTAAGGGTGGGCATGGCGGGGCCTTGAAGCCGAAATCGATGCGCCATCGTGGCGAAAAAAAGCCGGCCTGCAAATGCAAGCCGGCTGATTCTGTCGAACTTCGACTCAGCACGCGGCCGAATCGATGCTCAAGAGCGGGATCACAGCAGGTGCTTGACGCCGTCTTGCTCGCCTTGCAGTTCGGCCAGGGTCTTGTTGATGCACTCTTGCGAGAAGGCATCGATGGGCAGACCTTCGACGATCTTGTACTTGCCGCCCTCGCAGGTGACGGGGTAGCCGAACATCACGTCCTTCGGGATGCCATATTCGCCGTTCGACGGGATGCCCATCGTGACCCACTTGCCGTTGGTGCCCAGGGCCCAGTCGTGCATGTGGTCGATGGCAGCGTTGGCGGCCGAGGCAGCCGACGACAGGCCGCGAGCGGCGATGATGGCGGCGCCACGCTTGCCCACGGTCGGCAGGAAGGTTTCAGCGTTCCAGACCTGGTCGTTGATGGTGTCCTTGACCGACTTGCCGTTCACGGTGGCGAAGCGGTAGTCAGCGTACATGGTGGGCGAGTGGTTGCCCCACACGGCCAGCTTCTCGATGTCGCCCACGGCGCAGCCGATCTTGGTGGCGATCTGCGAAGCAGCGCGGTTGTGGTCCAGACGCAGCATGGCGGTGAAGTTCTCACGGGGCAGATCCGGAGCCGACTTCATGGCGATGTAGGCATTGGTGTTGGCGGGGTTGCCGACCACCAGCACCTTCACGTTGCGCGAAGCTACGGCGTTCAGGGCCTTGCCTTGAGCGGTGAAGATCTGGGCGTTGGCGGCCAGCAGGTCAGCGCGCTCCATGCCGGGGCCACGGGGGCGAGCACCGACCAGCAGGGCGTAGTCGGTGTTCTTGAAAGCGGTCATCGGGTCGCTGTGGGCTTCGATGCCGGCCAGCAGCGGGAAGGCGCAGTCTTCCAGTTCCATGATCACGCCCTTCAGAGCGTTCTGAGCCTTCTCGTCGGGGATCTCCAGCAGTTGCAGGATCACGGGCTGATCCTTGCCCAGCATTTCGCCAGAGGCGATGCGGAACAGCAGGGCGTAACCGATCTGGCCAGCGGCGCCGGTGACGGCAACACGGACGGGTGCTTTACTCATGTTGTGGCTCCAAAGAGTGGATGACAAGTTGACAAAAAGAATTCGTCTGGATGCCCGCAGCCGAAACCCCTGCCGAGTGGCCGGGCCGTTCGATCCGATCGTGCATCTCCTGCGAAACCCTAAAGTGTAGGGCAGTCTGCGGCTCGTGTGCCGGGTTTTCCATCGCCCGATATTGGTGCGAGATGCACCAAAGTCTTATGTCTTATATAAAACATCTTTCATGAGTCGTGGACGAAATGTGACCGGATGTGGTGCAATCGCTTTCATGGTCAATTCGGTATCGACCTCATCCAGAACTTCTGCTGACCCCCCCGGCTCGGCTGCGTCGGGCTGCGGCCCGGCGTTCAGTCCGCTTTATCAGCAGATCAAAACGTTGTTGATTCGCAGTCTGCAAGCGGGTGAGTGGCGGCCGGGCGAGGCCATCCCCAGTGAGGTTGAGTTGGCGGGCCGCTACAAGGTCAGCCAGGGTACTGTTCGCAAGGCCATCGATGAAATGGCCACCGAAAACCTGCTTGTGCGCCGGCAGGGCAAGGGAACCTTCGTGGCCACGCACGCCGAGGAGCAAGTGCAATACCGCTTCCTGCGGTTGATGCCTGATTCGCCCCAGGATGCCGGCCCCGTCACGCGCGAGTTTCTTGATTGCAAGCGCATGCGTGCTCCCGCTGACGTGGCGCGCGCCCTTGAACTCAAGTCCGGCGACGCTGTCGTGCTGGTGCGTCGCGTGCTCAACTTCGCCGGGCGTCCGGTGGTGCTTGACGAGATCTGGTTGCCCGGTTCGCTGTTCAGGGGGCTCACCGCCGAGCGCTTGAGCGAATACCGCGGGCCGATGTATGGATTCTTCGAGACCGAATACGGCGTACGCATGATCCTGGCCGAAGAAAAAATTCGGGCCGTGGCGGCCGACGAATCGGTGGCAAAGATCTTGCACGTGGATGCAGGCTCGCCGCTGCTGTCGGTCGAGCGACTGAGTCGCACCTACGACAACAAGCCCGTCGAGCTGCGATTCGGTCTGTACCAAACCCATGCACATTACTACCGCAATGAACTGAGCTAAGGACGCACAAATTAATCTGCCCCACTCATCGGGCATGCCCTATCAGGCCTTGCCCTAAAATCCCACGTTTCAAATTCCTTCATGACGCCAAGCCGGAGCCCGAACCAAAATGGCTGAGACCGCAAAACAACGCCCCGTCTATCGCAACATCCACATCACCGACATCGTGACCTACCGGCTGCCGCTGGCTGGGATCGTGTCGATCCTGCATCGCATCAGCGGCGCGGTGCTGTTCCTGTTGCTGCCTTTCGTGATCTGGATGTTCGACACCAGCGTCACGTCCGAAATCTCTTTCGAGCGATTCACAAGCGTGTTTGCCTCGGGCTGTGGCGGTGTGCCAGCCTGGTTCATCAAGCTGGTCACGGTGGGCATCATGTGGTCGTATCTGCAACATTTTGCCGTGGGCGTGCGCCACCTCTGGATGGACGCCACGCACAGCGTCAGCAAGGAGCAAGGCAAGTCGTCAGCGGTCGTCACGCTGGTGATCGCATTGCCGCTCACGGCGCTGTTTGCTGCCCGTCTGTTCGGCCTGTACTGATTCATCTACGGGGACTACCGCTATGACTACTTATGGTTCGAAGCGCCTGGTTGTGGGCGCGCATTACGGATTTCGCGATTGGCTCGCGCAGCGCATCACGGCCGTGCTGATGGCGCTCTACACGGTGGTGTTGCTGGCGCAAGTGCTCACGGGTGAGCGGTTGTCGTACACCAAGTGGGCTGGCATCTTCTCGCAGCAATGGATGAAGTTCCTCACTTTTGCCGTCATCCTGGCGCTGCTCTATCACGCCTGGGTTGGTATTCGCGATATCTGGATGGACTACATCAAGCCCGTCGGCATCCGCCTGGCGCTGCATGTGTTCAGCATTGTTTGGCTGGTCGGCTGCGCCGGCTGGGCGGTTCAAGTTCTGTGGAGACTGTGATGCAAGTGGGAAGCTCTTTGCCCCATCGCCGATTTGACGTCGTGATCATCGGGGCCGGTGGCTCCGGGATGCGCGCGTCGCTGCAATTGTCGCTGGCTGGCCTCAACGTGGCCGTGCTGTCCAAGGTTTTCCCCACGCGCTCGCACACCGTGGCAGCGCAAGGCGGCATCGGTGCCTCGCTGGGCAACATGTCCGAAGACAACTGGCACTATCACTTCTTCGACACCGTCAAGGGTTCCGACTGGCTCGGTGACCAGGACGCCATCGAGTTCATGTGCCGCGAAGCACCGAAGGTCGTGTACGAACTCGAACACTTCGGCATGCCCTTCGACCGCAACGCCGACGGCACCATCTACCAGCGTCCGTTCGGTGGCCACACCGCCAACTATGGCGAAAAGCCCGTGCAACGCGCCTGCGCCGCAGCAGACCGCACCGGCCACGCGCTGCTGCACACGCTGTATCAGCAAAACGTCAAGGCGCGCACGCAGTTCTTCGTCGAGTGGATGGCGCTCGATCTGATCCGCGACGCAGATGGCGACGTGGTCGGCGTGACGGCGCTCGAGATGGAAACGGGCGATATCCACATCCTGCAAGCCAAGACCGTGTTGCTGGCCACGGGCGGCGCCGGGCGCATCTTTGCCGCCAGCACCAATGCCTTCATCAACACCGGCGACGGTCTGGGCATGGCGGCACGCGCGGGCATCCCGTTGCAGGACATGGAATTCTGGCAGTTCCACCCCACCGGCGTGGCAGGTGCAGGCGTGCTGCTGACCGAGGGCTGCCGTGGCGAAGGCGCGATCCTGCGCAACAGCAACGGCGAGCGCTTCATGGAGCGATACGCCCCGACGCTCAAGGATCTGGCGCCGCGCGATTTTGTCTCTCGCTCGATGGATCAAGAGATCAAGGAAGGCCGTGGCTGTGGTCCCAACAAAGACTACGTGCTGCTCGACATGACCCACCTGGGCGCAGAGACCATTCTCAAGCGTCTGCCGTCGGTCTACGAGATTGGCCATAACTTTGCCAACGTCGACATCACCAAGGAGCCGATCCCCGTGGTGCCGACCATCCATTACCAGATGGGTGGCATCCCCACCAACGTCAACGGCCAAGTTGTTGTTCCGGCCAACGGCAAGCACAACGAGGTCATCAACGGGCTGTACGCCGTGGGCGAGTGCTCGTGCGTGTCGGTGCATGGCGCCAACCGTCTGGGCACCAACTCCCTGCTCGATCTGGTGGTGTTTGGTCGCGCCGCCGGCAACCACATCGTCGATTTCAACCTCAAGAACAAGGAGCACAAGCCCTTGCCGAAGGATGCGGCTGACCGCACCCTGGCTCGCTTGGCTCGCTTGGACAGCGCCACCAACGGCGAATATGCGCAAGACGTGGCCAACGACATGCGCTCGACCATGCAGGCGCATGCCGGGGTATTCCGCACCCAGGCCACGATGGACGCCGGCGTCAAGAAAATCGCCGAGGTGGCTGAGCGCGTGAAATCGATCGGCCTCAAAGACAAATCGAAGGTGTTCAACACCGCGCGCGTCGAGGCGCTCGAGGTCGAGAACCTCATCGAGGCGGCTCGCGCCACGATGACCTCGGCCGCTGCGCGCCCCGAAAGTCGCGGCGCGCATGCACACAACGATTACCCTGCGCGCGATGACGTCAATTGGATGAAGCACACGCTGTGGTACTCCGAAGACGGCCGTCTCGACTACAAGCCCGTGAACCTCACCCCCTTGACCGTTGAGTCGGTGCCGCCGAAGGCCCGCACTTTCTGATCGCGCGATCTGCCTACAGAGAACACACCATGAGTCAAAAGCGCACTTTCCACATCTACCGCTACGATCCCGACAAGGACGCCAAGCCGTACATGCAGACCGTCGAGGTCGAGCTTGAGGGCAACGAGCGCATGCTGCTTGACGCCCTGCTCAAGCTCAAGGCGGTCGATCCGTCGCTGTCATATCGTCGCTCGTGCCGCGAAGGCGTGTGCGGATCCGACGCCATGAACATCAATGGCAAGAACGGCCTGGCCTGCCTGACCAATATGCGTACGCTGCCCGATACCGTGGTGCTCAAGCCGCTGCCGGGGCTGCCCGTGATCCGCGATCTGATCGTGGACATGACGCACTTCTTCAATCAGTACCACTCGATCAAGCCGTATCTGCAAAACGACACGCCGCCGCCCGAGAAAGAGCGTCTGCAGTCGCCTGAAGAACGCGAAGAGCTCGATGGCCTGTACGAGTGCATTTTGTGCGCCAGCTGCTCGACCAGCTGCCCCAGTTTCTGGTGGAACCCCGATAAATTTGTCGGCCCCGCTGGCCTGTTGCAGGCCTACCGCTTCATCGCGGACAGCCGCGATCAAGCCACCAACGAACGTCTGGACAACCTTGAAGACCCATATCGCCTGTTCCGGTGTCACACCATCATGAACTGCGTCGATGTGTGCCCGAAAGGCTTGAACCCGACCAAGGCCATCGGCAAGATCAAAGAGCTGATGGTTCGCCGCGCGGTGTAACACACGCGTTGCTCCACTTCAACACAGCCCTCTGCACATCACATGGATGCTCTGCCGGATTCCGCTCCGCTCGACGCCGATGCGCAGCGCCGCCTGGGTTGGCGCTGTCGGCGTGGCCTGCTGGAGAACGACCTGTTCGTCGAACGGTTTCTCCAGCGTTATCAGGCCACGCTGACCGTCGGTCAGGCACGAGGGTTGTTGGTGTTGATGGACTTGCCGGACAATGACCTGCTGGATCTATTTCTCGGGCGCAAAGAGCTTGAGGGAGAGCTGGATCAGGCCGAAGTCAGGCATGTGTTGCAATTGATGAGAACGCCAAACAAAGACTGACCCGTATTTTCTAGGAGCGCCCATGACCCCGTCCGATGTCAAAGCCACACTGTCGTTCTCTGATGGCAGTCCCAGCATGGAGTTGCCGATCTACAAAGGTTCGATCGGCCCTGATGTCATCGACATCCGCAAGCTGTACGCTCAGACCGGCAAGTTCACCTACGACCCCGGCTTTCTGTCGACGGCGTCGTGCAACTCGACCATCACCTACATTGACGGTGACAAGGGCGAGCTGCTCTATCGCGGCTACCCGATCGAGCAACTGGCGACTCAATGCGACTTCCTGGAAACCTGCTACCTGCTGCTGAACGGCGAGCTGCCGGACGTGGCACAGAAGCAAGAGTTCGTGGGCCGTGTGAGCAGCCACACCATGGTCAACGAGCAGATGCAGTTCTTCCTGCGTGGCTTCCGTCGTGATGCTCACCCGATGGCCGTGATGACCGGCTTGGTTGGCGCCCTGTCGGCCTTCTATCACGACAGCACCGACATCAATAACCCCGAGCACCGCCAGATCGCCGCGATCCGTCTGATCGCCAAGATGCCGACCCTCGTGGCCATGGCATACAAGTACGCTGTTGGTCAGCCGTTCGTGTACCCGCGCAACGACCTGAGCTACACCGAGAACTTCATGCGGATGATGTTCGCCACGCCGTGCGAGGACTACAAGGTCAACGACGTGCTGGTGCGTGCCATGGACCGCATTTTCATCCTGCACGCCGATCACGAGCAGAACGCCTCTACCTCGACGGTGCGCCTGTGCGGTTCGTCGGGCACCAACCCGTTCGCAGCCATCGCTGCTGGCGTGGCTTGTCTGTGGGGTCCGGCTCACGGCGGCGCCAACGAGGCCGCGCTCAACATGCTGGAAGAGATCCAGCGCAATGGCGGCGTCGAGAAGATCGGCGACTTCATCGCGCAAGTGAAGGACAAGAACTCCAGCGTCAAGCTGATGGGCTTCGGCCACCGCGTGTACAAGAACTACGACCCGCGTGCCAAGCTGATGCGCGAGACCTGCCACGAAGTGCTGGGCGCGCTGGGTCTGCAAAACGACCCGCTGTTCAAGCTGGCCATGGCGCTCGAGAAGATCGCCCTGGAAGACGACTACTTCGTGTCGCGCAAGCTGTACCCGAACGTCGACTTCTACTCGGGCATCGTGCAGCGCGCGATCGGCATCCCGGTGTCGTTGTTCACCGCCATCTTCGCGCTGGCCCGCACCGTGGGCTGGATTGCGCAGCTCAACGAGATGATTGCTGATCCTGAATACAAGATCGGCCGTCCTCGCCAGTTGTTCGTCGGTTCGCCCAAGCGTGACGTGGCACCGATCGCGCAGCGCTGACAAGCGGTCTTCGCGCCATCCAAGCCCGGCCTCGCGCCGGGCTTTTTTTTGATTGCTTGCCGACAATCTGTATACAGACTTAATCTGAATACGTTAATGGGAGCGTTCGCTACTCCCCCTTGAAGAGAGGGTGTGGCTCGGATTCGACCGCGGGTTGTATCCAATGTGGCGAGGGTGTGGGGGGTCTTATTGTTGCGCCCTCGAACTTGGTCTTTGTGGTGGCACGAAGGATCGGGAGTTCGAAAAGGCAGTGCAGTTATGAGACCTTCAGTTGTTCCGGGCCTGGGTTGGTGCGAGGCCATTCGCGACGTATTCGTGCAGCACGCGCTATCACCGGACGCCATCTTTGTTGAGTCTGGGTTGCAGCAGTGCCTGGGGCGTGCCGCGTCGCTCAGCGAGGTATCGGACAGTTTCACGCGCGCCTGGGAAATCGCCGTCCATGAAAGCGGCAACCCCGCAATCGGTTTGACCACGCCGTCCCACCCGTTGAAGGCGCTCGGCGTTCTGTCCAATCTCGTCGTGGCGTCGTCAGAGGTGCTGACTGCCTTGCAGCGTCTGGTGCGCTTTGCCGATATCGTCTCGCCGACCGTTGCGATTTCTGTCAAGACGCAGGGTGATCGGTGTTGCGTCGAGACGGACATCAAGGCGGGGCGCTTGCCGGTCGCGTCTCAGCGATACGACCACATGGCCACGGTGCTGCTCCATGCCATGCATTGGGTGACCGGGCGCCCCATCGTCGCGGCGCACATTCACATGCCGCCCAGCACTCCAAGCAGCCCTTCGCGGTGGCGCGAGGCGTTCGGTTGCCCGGTGACGTTCGGCACGCGCCGGTTTGTCATGGAGTTCAATGCGTCCGACATGACACAGACGATCCCGACCGCCGATCCCATCGTCGCCGACATGTGCGAGCGCCTGGTGGCGCAGGTGGCCGAGCGCAATCACTCGTCGGTGAGCGCGAGGGTGCGTCGCATGTTGGAGGATTCGCTGTCCGAGGGGGATCCCAGGCGAGAGGCCGTGGCTGCCCGCTTGTGCATGAGCGAGCGCACGTTGCAGCGTCGCCTGACCGACGAGGGGACGACGTTTGCCGATCTGGTGGACGTGGTTCGCCGCGAGATGGCGGAGCGGTTGCTGGTGCACGGCAACCTGACGCCAACCGAGATGTCGTTTGCGCTGGGCTTCTCGGACCCCAGCAATTTCTACCGCGCCTGCAAGCGCTGGTTCGGCCGCTCACCGCGCGTGTTGCGCGAGACGGTCAGTCAATTCCCGGACACGATCAGCACGTTCTGACATCGCGCCGGCGTGGCTTCGGTTCTTCGTGCGGTTCTTCGTGAGTCGCGTGAGCCTGTTTCTCCGAGTCTCATTTGATGGTGCTGGCGCCGCGGCGCGTTGGCGTCGTGCGTCTGAATGAAGACGTGCCGAGTGGTGATTGGCCGGGCGCTTGACGTTCGATGGAAGCCTCTGCCAATCAAACGTTTGTTTGTTCGCGAGGGGTTCTGAACGTGCATGTTTCCTCATTTTTTGGGGTTATTTCTCGGATGGGAAATTCCTAGCACGAGCTGGTTTGAGAAGCCAAGGTGTTGGCTTCATCGGCCAGTGCCAGAAGCGCAATAGATCACGAAGATTCACTCCGTCGCATACGAGAAATTGATCCGGGCGATACGCCGAAAAACGGCGCGATCAACCGGGTGTTCACAAGATCACGAATGCGCGCTGCTAGGACTAGAGACTGTTAATACAACCTATTGGAGATTCGGATGAAACTGTTCAAGCTTGCTACCCTCGTCGCCCTGACTTCCGCTGCTCTGTCGGCTTCGGCTTTCACCGCCATCGATGACTCGGCTCTGAGCCAAGTCAGCGGCCAAGACGGCGTGTCGATCGCTGCCGATCTGAACATCAACATTGGTTCGTTCAAGTACGCCGACACTGATGCCACCGGCGGCTCGGTCTCGTTCAACAACATCGGTGTTCGTGGCCTGTGACCTGCCCCCTCCCGCCGTACCACTGAGGCGGAAGTCCGGGTTGAAGATTACTTGATCTCGTTGCTTGAAGCTGGTGGTGGCTGGTTCTTGGTGCGATGGCGCTGGGCGAACTCCGCCGGCGGTA